>NZ_LXQB01000024.1 GCF_004421185.1 Methylacidiphilum sp. Yel
GGCCGATGAGAATGTCAGGGTCTATCAAAACCTCAACACCCTCATCGGAGAGCTTGCCCTGGCTAAATCTGGTCAGTTATCTCCAGGAATCCCCTGCCTTTAGGCATGGGGAGGATGTCAATTACCTAGAAAGTGCTATCGATAATTCGGTTTTCAGTTCAAGCAGTTTTTCTTCGGTTATATTTTTGGGTATCGAAAAAATAGGACCTACAAAAATAGTACACTTGCTAAATGGAAGGGGAATTTGAAATCGATCCCAACTGTTTAATTCTATTTTTTTTTCAAGATGATAACTGACTGCTACTATGGGAAAGCCAGAAAGCCTGCTCAGTTGAAGCACGCCTTCTTGAAAGGAATAACAAGGGCCTCGAGGGCCATCAGGGGTGACCGCTATATCAAAGCCTTCTTTTTTGGCTGCTTGAATGGCTCTTTTAAAAGCTGAAATGCCTCTTTTTGAAGAGGAACCTGAGGCTGGGAAAAGATTGAATTGTCCTAAGAGTCGACTCAGAAATTTGCCGTCGTTACTACCGCTCACCATGGCAATGAGCTTTCTGGATGGAAAATGTTTTCTGTATAGATAAGGCATCAGGAAGAGGCGGTTATGCCAAAAGGAGAAGATAAGCGGGGTACTGGGGGGAGAGCTGACAATTCCAAAAGGATCATGGAGCTCATAGTGGAGCGTTTTTGCTAAATTGCGAATGAGGCTACCAGCAAAAGCAGGAGAAAATTTTCCTCTTGCCCATTTCCTAGCTTCTGTGATCAAGGAGGGGCGAAAAATGATGTGGGACATAGGTAGGAAAAAAACTTATTTTATTTCAAAAAAATTACTAAAAAATATTTTTCTTACTTTCCAATGACAATGATGTAATTGAATTTTTAGTGTCCTTCTTCAAAGAAGCTTTCTTCTTCGGTTGGCTCTTGGATCCGAATGAGTTTAACTCTTTTTATCTTCTGTGGACTTACCTCTTCAACGACAATATTAAATCCATCTATGGAGAACATTTCAGCTTTTTTAGGTTGCCTTTTTATTTTATCAAAACACCATTCGGAAACCGTTTGAGTGGTGTCAGTAGGCAGAGGCCAATTTGTTTCATTGGCTAAATCTCTTAAGGGAAGATCTCCATCTACTACCGCGTACTCTTTGGTCAGTTCATAGATTGGTCCTTTCTCAATGTCAAATTCGTCTCGAATGTCGCCTACTAACTCTTCTAATACGTCTTCAAAGCTGACAAGGCCTATAACTTTTTCATTTTTATCCTTAACAATTGCCAGATGGGTTCTGGCCTTACGAAATTTTTCAAGCATTACGGGCAAGGGGGTAGAGGGATAGAAAATGAGAGCGGGTCTTAGAAGAGAAGAAAGTTTTGTTTGTTCTCCAAGTGTTATATATTGCCATAGAAGTTCCTGAAGCAGGACCATCCCAACCAGATTATCGATAGAGCCTTCACATACGGGGAAGCGACTATAACCGGATCGTTGAGCGATTTTAAGATTTTCTTGAATTGGTTGATTAAGCCAGAGAACAACCACTCTATCTTTAGGCACCATTACTTGTTGGGCAGTTGTATTTTTTAGTCGTAGTGCCTTGATCATGATCCGGTTAATTAGTTCATCAAAAGGATGGGCGTGGGCTGAATGCATGATGATTTGCTGGAGTTCATCCATAGATATGCTCTGGCCGAAACGACCAGTTGTCTTGGGAGATTCGAATCCAAGAAGCTTGAGAGCCCAATTGGCAGAAATGTTAAGGATAGAGATTGCAGGATAAAAAAGGATGGAAGAAATAGTAAGGATGGGACTTGTAAAAAGAATAATTTTTCTGGCATATTGAAGCGCCAAAAACTTTGGGGCTAATTCGCCAAGAGCAATGGACAAAAAGGTAATCAAGCAGAGAGCAAACAAATAGGAAAGAGAATTTAAAGTTATGTCATGAGAGATGCCTAATCGGAAGAGCAGAGCTTTTATCCATCCAGCCATAGCCGGTTCTGCTATCCAGCCTAAGCCTAGACTAGAAAGGGTAATCCCAATTTGGGTAGCTGATAAAAATAGGGTTGGATTTTGAACGATCTTTAGAGCTAGAGGCAGCCGCCAATCTTTTGTTTTTAAAAGAAGTTTTAGTTCGGTTATCCTCACTTTGATGATGGCGAACTCGGCAGCAACGAAGAACCCATTTGCAAGGATTAGAAAAACAATAAGCAGGGGTTTCCAGCTCATTTCAAACCAGTTGTTCATGATGGATACAAGAAAGCGGTACAACGGGAAGGGATAATAAAAAGGAAGTTGCTAGAGTAAAATCTATGGATGAGGATGCTACCAGTTTACTCACTTTAATTTTTCAAGCAATAAATATAGAAGTGTAAAAAAAGTGAAACGGAAGCTACAAAAAAAAGAAGGGATAAGGGGTTGCACGGTGTGAGGTTCCTTTTTAATTTTTCGCAACATGTAAACAAAAACATCAGAGAAAATAATTTTTCTTATCGAACCCATTCTCAAGCATAAAGATTTAAAAAACAAAAAAATTGCAACAGGAATGAATAATCCTTTTTCGGAAGATCAATTCTATAGGCAAGCTCTTAAGTTCCTTGGTCAAACCAGAACAGTAGGGATGAAACTTGGCCTGCAAAACATTATAGAGCTGGCCAGGGAAATGGGAAATATTCATGAAAAAATGAATTTTATTCATATTGCGGGCACTAACGGCAAGGGTTCTACAGCTGCATTTATTGCCTCAGCCTTGAAAAGGAGTGGATTTAAGACCGGTCTCTATACTTCGCCTCATCTCATTACTATTAGGGAAAGAATACAGATTAATGGGCATCCAATTTCCAAAGAACAATTTAGTCATTGGGTCTTGGAAATTCAAGAAAAGATTGAAAGGATTAAACAAAGAAAGAAAGATTTTGGCTGTACTTTTTTTGAAATTATTACAATGGTAGCCATTTTAGAATTTTTCAGATGCCAGGTGGAGTGGGTGGTTTGGGAGACGGGTCTGGGTGGTCGTTTAGATGCCACCAATATTGTCAATCCTAGGCTGTCTATCATTACCAACATCGATTATGATCATACCCAATTTTTAGGAGACACTTTAGAATCGATTGCGGAAGAAAAAGCTGGGATTATCAAAGAAGGGGTTCCTGTGATTGTTGGTAAAATGCCTAAAGAAGCCTTGGCTGTCATAAAAAAGAGGGCATTGGAAAAAGGGGCAGAGTGCATTGATATCTGCCAATCGGTTGAGATAAAGCCCTTAAAAATGGACTATGAAAGACAATGGGTGGAAATTGCGAATATTCCTTTTTGTTTAGGTTTAACTGGAATCCATCAACTAGATAATGCGGCCTGTGCTTTTGCTGCCCTTCGGCTCCTTTTTGCTAAGGAAAATAGTATGGACATAAAATGGATGCAGGAGGGATTTAGAACGGTTTGCTGGCCTGGAAGATTCCAACTCCTTCGCAGAGCTCCTTTGTGCATTATTGATGGAGCCCATAATGTGGCAGCGACAAAGCAGCTAGTTGCAAACTGGGAACGGATTGTTGGAACTGAACCTTATCATTTAGTTTTTGGAGTCCTCCAAGACAAAAACTTTCCTATGATGGCTGAAATTCTTAAAAGGAATGCTTCCATGGTAACTTTAATCAAACCACCTACCTCTAGAGCTCTAGAACCAAAAGAACTTCTTCCTTTTTTTGATGGTATTAAAACACAAATCTGCCCCTCGTGGGCTGAGTTCATACCCTCTGTGGATGGTTCCCTACGGCCGATTTTAGCTACCGGCTCCCTCTACTTAATTGGCCAAATTTTGGTCGAGGAATATGAAGACAAAGAAGAATTCAAGTGGAATGAATTATTGGATGGATAAGAAAGGGCCTATTTTTTGTCATTGGCGGGCAGAAAAAAAAATGAAAAGGCCGGCTATAGTCTTCGATCTAGTTGGAACACTTCTACAGACGGCATTGCCTGTGGGCGTTGTTTATTCGAAATTGCTTATAGAATACGGCATTAGAAGCGATCCAAAGGTTATGCACAATAATTTTATAAAAGTTTTTGATTTTTTTAAGCTTCGGCCTCAAGGAACGATTCCCAAAGATGGGGATGATAAAATGTTTTGGGAAAAAATTGTCAAAACGGTGCTCCAAGAAAGTGGAATCCCCCTGGGTTCTTTCTTTTTTGATTATTTCAATAAACTGTATTCTTATTATTCCCAAAAAGAGGCTTGGAAGCCTTATCCAGAAGTTATGAGCGCTCTTGAAAAGATGTCTTCCCTTGGTTTCCCTCTGTTTGTTGCATCCAATTGGGACAGTCGTGCTCGAACAGTCCTGATGGAATGGGGGATAAGACAATATTTTTTAGACATTTTTTTATCCGCAGAATGGGGAGTGGCCAAACCAGAAGCATTATTCTATCACTTGGTCCTTTTAAAAACAACCAAAGTGAGTTCAACGGTTTTTTTTGTCGAGGATGACCCACAGATGATTTTTCCGTATTCAGAAAAAATCCGTTTTTTTCTTTTGAAAAGACCTTTTGTCAATCTTTTTGATCTTTTATCTCAACTTCAAAAAAGCTCTTATGGGAAATGAGGATAGATTAAAAAAAAGAATTGCTCACAAAATTTATTTTATTATTATATTTTTTGATGTCTTCCCAACCACCTCGATCCTTTTCGACCATAGGCTTGAAGTTCATTTTAGGGCTTAGCGGCTTAGTTTTATTTCTTTTTCTAATAGTTCATATGCTGGGGAACTGGCAAGTCTTTCTGCCTCCCTATTATATGAATGTGTATGCTTATTATTTGAAATCGAATCCTCTAGTTCTTTGGTCCGTGCGGTTATTCCTTCTTGGAGCATTGATTGTTCATGTTAGCACCGCCATAAAATTATGGAAAATTAATCGAGAGGCTCGGCCTCAGCCCTACAAACTTTTACTTCCAAACCAAGCCAGTTTTGAGTCTAGGACAATGATAGTCTCTGGATTGATCGTTTTAGTTTTTATACTATTCCACCTTTATCATTTTAGTTTTAAAGGTCCTCCTTTTGGATTTTTCAAAAACTTTCTTTTCCCCTTATCGAAACAAATGATTCCAGATGTTCGAACGATGGTCATAGTGGGATTTCAGAATCCCTGGGTGACCTTCTTTTATGTTTTTTCACTATCTGTTTTGTTCCTCCACCTTCGGCATGCCCTAGAAAGTTTTCTTAACTCATTGGGATTTGTTAATAGTAAATCGCTTCCCTGGGAAAAAATTGTTGCGCATGCCTTTGCTTTAATTTTATATGTCGGCTTTCTTATCGTCCCAATAGCCATTTTTTTGAGGCTAATTCATTAAGAAAAGAGAGTAAAAATGCAAATTTCAGCTGTAGATCATCGAAGAGGTGTTGAATTTCCAGTATCAGATGCGAGGATTCCTTCTGGTCCATTAAGTCAGAAATGGCAGAAGCTTCAACGAAGCATACCGCTTGTTTCTCCCAATAACCGCCCAAAATATAGAATCATTGTCGTTGGCACTGGTCTGGCGGGATCAGCCGCTGCTGCAGCGCTTGGAGAGCTTGGCTATAATGTGGAGTCTTTTTGTATTCAGGACAGTCCCAGGCGGGCTCATAGTGTGGCTGCGCAGGGAGGAATAAACGCAGCAAAAAATTACCGTAACGACGGCGATAGTGTCTATAGGCTTTTCTATGAAACGATCAAAGGAGGAGATTTTAGAGCCAGAGAAGCCAATGTTTATCGCCTGGCTGAAATCAGTACGAAAATCATCGATCATTGTGTAGCCTTAGGGGTCCCTTTTGCTAGGGAATATGGAGGCATGCTAGCAAATCGGTCATTTGGGGGAGTTCAGGTTTCAAGGACATTTTATGCAAGGGGAGCTACTGGCCAACAGCTGCTCCTTGCTACCTATGGCGCTTTATGTAGGCAGATAGCCTTAGGGAAAGTAGTAGTGCATCCTCGGACAGAAATTTTGGATATTGTTCTTGTCGATGGGCATGCCAAAGGGGTCATTGCGAGAGATCTTGTTTCAGGAGAAATATCCGCTTATAGTGCTGATGCGGTAGTATTGGCGACGGGTGGATATGGCAATATCTATTATTTGTCGACCAATGGCCGTGGTTCCAATGCCACCGCTATATGGCGAGCTTTCAAAAGAGGAGCAGCTTTTGCTAATCCATGTTTTACCCAAATCCATCCGACCTGTATTCCTGTATCTGGAGATTATCAATCAAAGCTTACCCTGATGTCTGAATCCCTTCGAAATGACGGCCGGATTTGGGTTCCTTCTAGAAAGGAAGATAAAAGGGCTCCGGAGATAATTCCTGAATCCGAACGCGACTATTTCCTTGAAAGACTTTATCCGACCTATGGCAATCTTGTCCCTCGCGATATTGCTTCAAGGGCAATAAAACGGATCTGTGATGAGGGCCGTGGCGTTGGACCCGGCGGACAAGGAGTCTATCTTGATTTTTCGGATACGATCAAACAGAAGGGAATAGACTATCTCAAGGAACGATACGGTAATCTTTTTGATATTTATAGAGATATCACTGGAGAAAACGCCTATAGGACCCCGATGCGAATCTATCCGGCAGTTCATTATGTTATGGGAGGATTATGGGTGGATTATTATTTGATGTCTACCATTCCTGGGTTATTCGTTCTTGGGGAGGCGAACTTTTCGGATCATGGGGCGAATCGTCTTGGTGCCAGTGCCTTAATGCAGGGGCTAGCCGATGGCTTCTTTATCTTACCTATCACCATTGGGGATTATTTGGCTAGAGTAGAACCTAAGAAAATCTCCCCGGATAGATCAGAGTTTATAGCTCAACAAAAGGAGGCGGTAGAAAAGAACAAAAAACTTTTGTCCATTCAGGGGAAAAAGACAGTGAGTCAGTTTCATAAAGAACTTGGGGCGATTCTTTGGAATCGATGCGGAATGATACGAAACGGCAGTGGTCTAAAAGAAGCAGTGTCACAAATTATAGAACTAAGAGAGCAGTTTTGGAAAGATGTGAAGGTGGGAGTGGCAAACGAAGGACTCAATCAATCCCTTGAATATGCTTCTAGACTGACCGATTACTTAGAACTCGCTGAGCTCATGTGTATGGATGCGGCAAGCAGGGAAGAATCCTGCGGCTGCCATTTTAGAGAAGAATATCAAACCCCTGAAGGAGAAGGGATAAGAAACGATAAAGACTTTGCCTACGTCTCTGTCTGGTTTTATAGAGGAAAAGAAAATACCCCCTTGTTAGTCAAAGAGCCTCTTGTTTATGAGGAAACCCAATTTGCGATCAGAAGTTACAAATGAAAATAAGATTGAAGATTTGGCGTCAGCCCTCTAGAGCTGCAAAAGGGGATTTTGTCTTTTATGCCTTAGATGGACTCAATCCCAATATGTCTTTTCTAGAAATGCTTGATTTTCTGAACGAAAAATTAATATCCGAAGGCCAAGAACCTGTTGCATTTGATTCTGATTGTAGGGAAGGCATATGCGGTAGCTGCTCCCTTATGATCAATGGGAAACCCCATGGCCCGGGCTTTGGAATTACGACTTGTCAACTCTATATGCGGCAATTTAAGGATGACCAAGAAATCATTGTGGAGCCTTTTCGCAGCCGAGCCTTTCCAGTGATCAAGGACCTCATTGTCGATCGTTCAGCTTTGGATAGGATTATGCAGGCCGGAGGATTTATTTCCACCTTGGTTGGTCAAGCTCCTGAGGCCAATACTATTGCTATACCTCATGATGTTGCTGAGAAAGCCTTTGATGCTGCCCATTGTATTGGTTGTGGTGCCTGTGTGGCTGTCTGTAAGAATAGTTCTGCTTCCCTGTTTGTGGGAGCGAAAATAGCGCATCTTTCTTTATTGCCGCAAGGACAGCCAGAAAGGCGAAAACGCGTGCTTCAAATGGTTAGACAAGCTGACAAAGAAGGATTTGGAGCTTGTAGTTTTACAAGAGCCTGTGAGGCGGTTTGTCCTAAAGCAATTTCGGTTGAAGTCATTTCTAGAATGTACCGAGAGTATCTAACAAGTGCTTGGATGAAGAAATTAGGGTGGATTAACTGAGCTGTAGTTTTTGAATTTTTGGGCCAGCTGTTTTCCTTTGGTGACAGCGGAGTCTTCTGTTGAAGTTCCAACAAGATTGTCTTTCTTGGTCCATGAGGAATAAAAAGCAGCAGCCATAATCTGCTGAAAAAGGTTATAAAGAATTATAGGCAAGATAATGGAAGGTTGATTGCCAACTACAGCATTGCTAAGGACTAGCCCCATCCCGTTGTTATTCATGCCAAGAGCATAAATGAGGGAGCGCTTGGTAGGCTCACCAAAATGAAAGAGACTTCCTATCCATTGGCCAGCATGGAATCTTATCAAGCAAAGGAGAAAGACGACGATGCCGATTAAAAGGAAAAAATCAGTGTCAGGCTTGTGTATTATAAAGGGAAGGGCGGTAGCAGCATTGGAATAAATTAAAACCAATAAGTTTATTTCATTTAGTGGTTTAATAATCCGGATGACCTTTTCATAGACTCCATTCCCAGATATAAGCCTAGCGAACATTCCTAAAAAGGAGGGTATAACAATATCTAGAATGAGGAATTGGCTGTTGATCTGATGGCTAATATGTCCAAATAGTCCCGGTTCATAGGTTCCGCCCAAAACTTTTGCTGCATGAAAAATCATTGGAGTTAAAAGGGGGCTGAGGAGTGTGGAAAAGAAGACTAATCCAAGGCTAAGAGGGATATTGGCGTTTGAATTTTGCGACCAGCCAATGGTAGAACCGGCAATAGGCATGGCTATAATCAGGATTAGACCCACAAAAAGATCGTACCGTTCCTTTGGATTATGCCATAGGCTAGAAATAAGCCAATAAAGTGAAACGAATAGACAAGGAACGATAAAATTAAAAAAAACGCCTAGGATCAAAGGCAGTGGTTTGGAGAATTGGGTTATGAAATCTCTGATTTTTACCCCAAAGCCTCCATTGAAAAGCAGGATAAAGAGCTGGAATATTGGAAAAGTAATTTCTTCTCTTACTCCTAAAAGATTCCAATGAAAGAGGGTTATCTTTCTGAGCTCAAGACCAGCTTCTGGGAATAAAGCAGCCAACAAATAGGAGAGAATCAAAAAGAAAAAAAATTTTTTATGAATCACATCAAAAAGCCTATGAAGGCCCATTAGAAGAAACCCCTCTGAATTGTGCATAACGCTTGGTTTTGAAGAAAAGTTGTATCTTTTGTGAAAAAAACGATCAGCCAAATCTCCCTGTAATATAATCCTCTGTAAATTTGTGCCGTGGATTGGTAAAAAGTTTCTTTGTTGAATCCATTTCAATCAGCTTGCCGCCGAGGAAAAAAGCTGTATAGTCTGATGTTTTTCCTGCTTCCTGCAGGTTATGGGTGACTAGGACAATGGTATAGTTTTTTTTGAGACTGACAATGAGCTCTTCGATCTGAGCGGTGGCAATCGGATCAAGGGCTGAACAGGGTTCGTCCATTAGCAAGACTTCGGGCTGTACAGCAATGGCACGGGCTATACATAGGCGTTGTTGTTGCCCACCAGACAGACTTGTGCCTGGGGCCTCCAGTCTGTCTTTTACCTCATCCCATAATGCAGCCATTCGAAGGGACTGTTCGAGTCTTTCTTCTAAAAAGGATCGATTGCGGATGCCTGCTAGTTTCAATCCTATCAAGACATTTTCTTCTATGGACATAGTAGGAAAGGGAGTAGATTTTTGAAATACCATTCCTACCCTTCTTCGAATCAAAGTTGGATCGACATCTGCAGCATAAATTTCTTTACCCATCAGTTTTACTGAGCCTTCGACTCTGACTCCGGGAGATAATTCATGCATACGATTTAAACAGCGTAAAAAGGTCGATTTTCCACAACCACTCGGTCCAATAATAGCAAGGATCTGCTGATAGAAGATATTCATCGAGATATTAAAAAGAGATTGCTTCGTACCAAACCAGACATTTAAATCCCGAATCTCAAAGGCGAATGGGCCTGTTGGATTGGAATCTGGATTGGAAGGGTGAGAAGGATAAGAAAAAGGACTTTTATTGGTCATGTGTTCTTTTTTTGTTAGCTTTTCTTCTTTAAGAGGATTCGTACAGAAAGATGAAGGAGAAATATCAATAAAAGTAGCACGAGGGCACCAGCCCAGGCATCCCGGTGCCACTGTTCATAAGGGGAAATAGCGTATTCAAAAATCTGAAGGGGAAGGGCTGAGATGGGTTCATCAAGTCTATAGGTCCAATATTGATTCCCAAAAGCGGTGAAGAGTAGAGGGGCTGTTTCTCCAGCAATTCTAGCAAGCGCGACGAGAATTCCAGATAAAATGCCCTGCTTCGCTGTTTCTATCAAGACATAGCACACTACTTTCCACTTTCTTATCCCTAAAGCCAAGGCAGCATCTCGCAGTTCCTTTGGCACAAGGAGTAGGGATTCTTCAGTAGTCCGTAAGACTAGGGGGATAAATATAAGACTTAAGGCAATCGAGGCAGCCATCACAGAAAATCCATGCATTGGAGAAACAATCCAACCATAAACTAAAATACCGATAACAATAGATGGAGTCCCATTGAGGAGATCGGCAGAAAACCGAACGATTTTTCTTAGCTTCTCATTGCCATATTCATAAACAAATACTCCACTGAGTATCCCAATGGGAGTGCCGATCAGAAAAGTTAGGCCCATCAGAATAAGGGTTCCCACTATGGAATTTGCCATTCCTCCACCTTTTTCTCCAATCGGTTTTGGCAATTGAGTAATAAAATCGAAATTAATGGAGGAGGCTCCAGCAACGATCAGATAAACTAAGATAAGTACAAAGGGTAAGATAACAAAAAAGGAAGCAAAGGCACAGAGCAGCTGAACAAGGATATTTTCTAATTTTCTAAATCGATAAAACGCAACCCTCATATTTAACTTAAATTTTTCTTTTGGTTTTCTTTTCCAAACAACTTAGTGAAATCCAAGGGTTCTAATCCATGGATGAAAAGCTGTGCGAGCAGATTCACTACGATGGTTATTGCCCCTAAAAGAAGAGCAATTTCATAAAGAGCACTAATGTGAAGTTCGGATGTTGATTCAGCAAATTCATTTGCAAGCACACTGGACAAAGTATAGGCGGGAGACAAAAGCGAAAGAGATATCTCGGGCTTATTGCCAATGACCATGGTTACAGCCATGGCTTCTCCTATTGCTCTGCCAAGTCCGAGTATAGCAACACCCAAAAGCCCTTTTTTGATAAAAGGCAAGACTCCGATGCGGATCGATTCCCAGTGGGTAGAGCCAAGAGCAAAGACCGCTTCCTTATAAATAGATGGAACCGATTTGATCATTTCTATGGTAACGGAGATCATGATTGGAAGAATCATGATAGCGACAACCAGAGAGCCCGAAAGCATACTCACTCCATAAAAATTACCCTGGAAAAAGGGAAGAAATCCTAAGTGGTCTTTGAGAAAAGGGACAACATATTTTTGCAACCAGGGGATTAGTTCAAATAAAGCCCACAGTCCCCAAACAACGCTAGGAATGGCAGATATTATTTGGATCAAGATAATGAGGGGCTTTTGAATCCATCGTGGAGAAAATTCTGTAAGGAAAAGGGCTGTTCCAAGGCCTAAGAAGGATGCGATCAATAAAGATAATCCAGAAGACATGGCTGTACCATAGAGAAAGGGTAATGCTCCAAAATGGCCGGATACAGGATTCCAATCATGATTAAACAGAAAGGAAATCCCGAATTTGCTGACAGTTGGCATGCATTTTGTCGTTAGCTCATAAGCTGCAAATACGAGCAAGGTAGGCAGCGTAAAAGCACAACAATAAACAAGAAGAGTAAAAATATTTTCTTTGAATTTCTGGCCTCTGTTGGCGAGTGCTCGCTCAAAAGGATCGTTATTGGCTGTATTGTGCTGAGAAGAAAAAAGCATCCTTCCCATAAGTGCTCTATTCGATTTAGTTATTTATTTTTAAAAATGGCTAGATTTGGACAACTAATTTTACACTCTTTTCCTACTAAGAGCCAACAAGACCTCCGTTGGCTCCATGGAAACGCAGATAAAGAATTTTTCCTTCTCACCTCCTCCAGTAAATGCAGGACATTTTGCCGAAGAGAGGAAGGTAAGGGGGCATAATCCATCGGCAGGACGTAGGTTTGGCCATCGGTTAAAGCCCAAGATAAAAATTTAATAAGACACTCTAATCTTAATGGTGGAGTCGAGTTAATATTCAGCAAAATCCAAGTCAGCCCAGCGATAGGATAGGCACCTTCTTCAGCTGAATCCGTTAAGGAGATCCGAAAGTCTTTGTGATCAAAAGACCGAGGAAAGGCTTTTGTGACACTCTCCATTGAAGGGGCCACATACTGTCCAATTTGATTTTGAATCGCTGCCATGGGAAAGCCGTTTTGTAGAGCATAAGCCAATTCGATATAGCCAATGGACCCATTAATTGTTTTAATGGCTGCAGCAACTCCAGCATTGCCCTTGGCACCTATACCAATCTGCCAACGCACCGAAGTGCCTTTTCCTGCAAGAATGGCCCAGCGTTGACTTATTTTAGAAAGATATTCTGTAAAGATATAAGTCGTCCCACTTCCGTCTGATCGGTGGATCACGACGATAGGAAGATCTGGCAGTGTTGCTTGTGGATTTAAAAAAACAATTCGAGGATCGTTCCAGCGGGTTATTTCACCAAGAAAGATGCCACTAAGAGTTTCTTTGTTGAGGTTTAAAAGGGGGACATTGGCCAAATTATAGGCGATGACGACAGCCCCAGCCACTGTGGGGATATGGATTACTTCTCTTGAAGAGCCAGTGATGAGACTATCAGGAATTGGGCTATCGGAACCGGCAAAATCTATTGTATGGCTTAAGAGCTGATGAATCCCTCCTCCCGATCCTATAGGTTGATAGTTAAAGCGGACAGAAGGATCGATTTTAGTGTATTCAAAATACCATTTCGAATAGAGAGGATAAGGAAAGCTACCCCCAGCACCATTCAGAATAGGAGGGCTGTGTCCAAAGAATAGCCCGCTCATTCCTAATAAATACGGAATGGTTAAAACTCCTAAAAAAAAGGTAAGTTTTTGAAAAAAAGACATTTTATTTATCCACGATTTGTGGATGCTTTCTCTTTGTTCTTTTCAAACCTCAATAGAGGGAGGCCTTATTGATGAAACCTTATTATTATTACATGTTTTCTTTGAAATCCAAACAAAATTAGGATTAGATTTTTTCATTGCTTTTACCAATTTGATACCAAGATTCCCCTATTCTTTCTAAAGGGCCGATAGATCTACTCCAAAGGAGCCTTTGAAAGAAGATCTCTGTTTGAAGATAGCCAAAGGAGACATAGTATGGATAAGAATCTGGCGTTGTAGAGGCAATAAAGCCCTGCATACGAAAGAAAAGAAACATCAAGGAAAGTTCTATCTTCTATCTTGGCAATATAGCTTAAGGGATCTGACCGGTCCAAAAACAAAAGGGCGGGAATTGATTTTGTAAAGCGAATGCTCAGAGCATACAAGGAATGCTTGAGGGAAAGTTGAATAAAGTAATGGGAAAAGAAGGGAGCAATTCTCTTCTTGCAAAATTCTTGCAAATGCTTTCTTCAAACTTTATTCAATGTTGTTTATGTCGTCAGAAAAAGACTGGCTAGTATGGGGCAGAAGGAGAAAAATAGCTAGGGAGTACATTGTTGCTTAGGCTTGTAGTGTTGAAAAACTCTAACTAATCCTTTAATGGGTGAGGAGAAGAAGCTCTCGATCTTATTCAGTGGAGACTTTGTAGTTAGGAGGAAAAAAGAGAAGCTTCGAATGGAGAGAAATGAGGCTTTTGTGTTAGAAGGGACTTTTGGATATTGTCAAAAGATACTTGGCCTGGTAAATCGAAACCTATTTCCAAAGAAAGGCGAGGAGGAAAGAGGGATGACTGCTTTCTTCTCATCGAAACTTCTCATTCCTGTTTTGATTCTTTCCTTAAGAGCAATCATGGGTGAGTAAAAAAACATTGGAACATAGAATAAAGAAGCATACTATGCTTGAGGATTATACACAGAGAGAGGAGGAAGTCCCAAGAAAAGAGAAAAAAACGGTTATTATCGAGGTGGAAGCTGATCCAGAAAAAAGTCCTCGCTTTGCTGAAGCATTGAGAGTAGCTGCTGGATTAAGTATGCATCCTTTTCTTTCAGTTAGCCTGGTTTTAAAAGATGATGTGTTAAAAAAGTTGAATAGTGGAGATTTTTCGTTATGGATGGATTCTGAAATTATTGAAAGGGCATGGGAGGAGTTAAAAGAAAATGAATGTCCCATTCTCTCTCAAAGACCGCCAAAAGAGAATATCGATTGTTTAATCCAATTTGATGGATGATAAAGCTATGGAAATCGAAGCTTATATTGCAAATCAGCAAGGGATCGTCGAGTCGGCTTTAAGAAAATATGTTATGGACAAATCGAAGAAGCCTAGAATCCTTCATGAAGCTATAGACTATAGTTTGTTTTCTGGGGGCAAGCGGCTTCGGCCAATTCTTTGCTTAGCTGGGGCTCATACTGTTTGTATGGCAACTGATTGTGCTTTGCCTATGGCATGTGCTGTGGAATGCATTCATACTTATTCTTTAATTCATGATGATCTTCCCAGCATGGATAATGATGATTTTAGACGGGGCAAACCTTCCCTCCATAAAATATATGGAGAAGCTATGGCTATTCTTACTGGGGATGCCTTGCTAGCTCTTGCCTTTGAGATTGCCAGCTTATGCTCTCCGTTAGGATCTAACTATCCATTGTCCACGATGATTTGGGAGCTAGCGAGGGCTGCAGGCAGTCGTGCCTTAGTGGCTGGTCAAGTTGCTGACTTAGAATCCGAAGGCAAGGACATCGGTTTGACCCAACTTCGTTATATTCATTGTCGGAAAACAGCAGCGCTCATCACAGTGGCATTGAGATTGGGGGCAATGAGTGCTAACGCCGATGAAAAAACCTTAAGGCTAATAACAAAATATGGAAGATCGCTTGGATTGGCTTTCCAGATCATCGACGATATTTTAGATGTCACTCAAACCACTGAGGTTTTGGGCAAGAGTGCTGGAAAAGATCAAAGAGCCAAAAAAGCTACTTACCCAAGAATTATGGGACTTGAGTATTCAAAAAAAGCAGCAGCCTACTATACCCAGAAATCTCTCTCTTATGCCTCAGCTCTTGGAGAAAACGGGAGGCTCCTATCGGAGTTAGCTAATTATTTGCTAGCAAGAAAAAGGTAAACAAAGAGTCGTTTCTTGCTTTTGATTTCTTTCTGTTTGGTAGCACCCCATCAAAAAAACGATCTTGTATGTGAGATGAATTCTACATATACATAGGAGCAATGAGTGCAACCCCTTCTTATTTTTTCCTTAAAAGGATTTTCATTGTGCTTTTTTTTGTTGGAGCTGTAATTTCATTTTCAGGCCAAAGCTTCCTATTTGGCCAGGATGATTTTTTCGCTGCAAAACCTTTTCACGAATCAGATTCTGAAAAAATCGTTACGACTCCATCAGGCCTCAAATATATCGATTATACTGTTGGATCGGGCAATCCCGTAGCTCCCGGAAAAAGAGTTACTCTGAACTATGTGGGAAAGCTAGAAGATGGCAAGATTTTTGATAGCTCTCTTTCCAGGGGCAAACCGTTTAGCTTTGTTCTTGGCGTGAGTCGAATGATTAAAGGCTGGGAAGAAGGGGTTTCCACAATGAAAGAGAGAGGAAAAAGGCGATTGATTATACCTCCAGATTTAGGGTATGGGATTGAAGGAGTAGAAGATGTCATTCCTCCAAATGCCACTTTGATTTTTGATATAGAAGTA
The DNA here is from genome assembly GCF_004421185.1 of Methylacidiphilum sp. Yel. Classification (GTDB taxonomy): domain Bacteria; phylum Verrucomicrobiota; class Verrucomicrobiia; order Methylacidiphilales; family Methylacidiphilaceae; genus Methylacidiphilum. The sequence continues at coordinate 15,837 of NZ_LXQB01000024.1, forward strand.
CTGAAAGTAGAATAAGTTTTTTTCTTTGGCACATAGCTCTAGGCGGAGAGAGAAGCTTTCTAGTATTACGAAGAAAAAAACGCACTCAAAAGCCTCTATTTTGTCATAAGAAAATAAGTGGGATCTTTATAGAATGTACAAGCCCCTTTTCTTATAGGAGAGGCCTAGGTAGGTTGAAGGAACTTCTCAGTAGAAGTGGGCTAGAGGTAGCTCAGCCAAGAGTGTCATTTTTGAAAAATTATGTAAAATAGGAAGAAAGACAATGAAGCATCCACAACAAAGCTGGAGCTTGATTATTGAAGGGCCATTTCTAGGGGAATTCAATATGGCCCTTGACGAAGCCTATCTGGATTTTGTTTCTACCCCACTGTTGCGGATATACCAGTTTTTAGAACCAATGCTATCGATTGGCTATTTTCAAAAATGGAAAGAAGTTTCCCCGGATACAAAATTTGTCCGCCGTTATACTGGCGGAGGCGCTGTCCAACATGGAAAAGATTGTGTCTATGCTTTGGTTGTTCCTAAAGATCATTTTTTCTGTAAGGTTGCTGCCACAGATACCTATTTTTCTATACATAAGGCTATTGGGGTGGGAATGAGTAAGTTAGGAGTAGAAACCACCCTTTATGGCGGAGAAAAGAAACAGGAAGGAGCTTTTTGTTTTCAGAAACCAGTTAAACATGATTTGATGTGGGGACAGGAGAAAATTGCAGGGGCGGCGCAAAGAAGAAATCGCAAGGGATTGCTTCATCAAGGAAGTATTCAGCTCCCTACAGGCATTTACTTTGATGACATGCTTAGAGGGATTGTCAGAGGCTTTGAAGAGACTTTTGGCATTCATTTTCAGCAAGATAAAATCTCTGAATCGGTGTGGTCTTTGGCGAAAGAACTCGAAATAAAAAAGTATAAAACCAAAGAATGGAATTATATGCGTTAAAACGGTTCAGTTAGAGAAATTTCTCAATGGGACTCCAAGGCATGCTAAAGGCCTCGGCTACGGCTCTACAGGTTAGTTCGCCTCTTATCGTGTTGATAGCTGTTTTAATCGCTGGATCATACTTGATAGCCATCAATCCATGATTGGCTAAAAGGTTGATCCAATAGAATGTGGCGTTTGTTAAAGCATAGGTTGCTGTTCTAGGGACAGCTGCTGGAATATTAGCTACAGCATAATGGATGATTCCAGATTTTATAAAAGTTGGATTGTCATGGGTCGTAGGTTGATCAATGGTTTCAATACAGCCTCCCTGATCGATCGAAATATCCATGACCACACTACCTGGTCGCATTTTTTCAATCATCTCTTTGCTAATCACTTTGGGAGATTTCCCGCCAGGCTTTAACACCGCGCCAATCAAAAGATCAAACGAACTGATCCTTTCTTCGATGGTGTAAGGGTTTGCCATAATAGTTTTAATCTTTCCTCCAAAGAGGTCATCTAATAAACGTAATTTTTTAAGACAAATATCAAAAACTGTAAGATCAGCGCCAAGACCCAAGGCCATTTTCAAGGCATTTGTGCCAACTGTTCCCCCTCCTACAATAGCGACTCGTGCTGGCTCAACCCCCGGTAACCCGCCCAAAAGAATGCCCCTACCTCCATGGTTTCTTTCCAGAATCCGAGCAGCATGTTGTATTGCCACTCTTCCTGCAATTTCACTCATTGGAATAAGAAGTGGTAAAGTGCCATCTGGCAGCTTAAGGGTTTCATAAGCGATGGCCGTAACCTCTTTTTCTAGTAAGGCATCAGTGAGCCGACGGTTAGCAGCGAGATGTAAAAAGGTAAAAAGAATCATGTTTTTTCTGAAAAAACGATATTCAGTTTCTAGGGGCTCCTTGACTTTAACCACCAGATCGCTACCCCACGCCTCCTCTGCCGATACCAGCAAAGCCCCCGCTTTAAGGTATTCTTCATTTGTAAAACCACTCTCCCTGCCTGCATCCAACTCCACTAAAACCGTATGACCAGATTCCACCAGGCTTCTTACGCAGGCTGGGCTAAGAGAGACTCTATTTTCCCCTTCTTTGATTTCTTTTGGAATTCCAATACGCATACTTCCAATAATGGATAAATGAATAAATATAGTTGCGCTAATTGTCTCTACTGTAAAGGCAACAAAAGATTATTCTTTTCTAATAGATTATTGTAACTTATTAAATGCTAAGAAGTGTTAGCGCATGGACTAAATAACATTTTTTCAACAACAATGCTTATGCTCTGGAAATGGCTATGATTGGAATAGTTGTTGGTACAAATCGAGTAGGCAGTAAAAGTCGGCTTGTAGCTGCTCAACTAGCAAGGATTTATTCAAAACTTGAACAAAAAGTTAGCATCATTGATTTAGGATTGATGCCTAAAGAAGCATGGTCAGGGACGTCTTTTAAAAAAACTCCTCAATCAATCCTCCCAATGATAAACCAAACAATAGACTCTCAAGGACTTGTCTTCGTTTTTCCTGAATATAACGGCAGTATCCCTGGTCCTTTAAAGCAATACATTGACTTGCTGCCTCGCCAAGAGGCTCTTGAAAAAAAGCCTGTATGTCTGGTTGGGGTAACTCGTGGAAATTTTGGTACTATGAGAGCATCAATGCATTTAGAATCTATATTGTTCTATAGAAGAGCGTTGATTTTCCCTTTTTCGCTGTATCTGCCAAAGATTGACGAACTTTTTAATAACAAAAGTTTTATTGAAGAGCCAAATGTCCAAAGAAAAATGATGGAGCAATCAAAGAATTTTCTAGAATTCATGCAAAGGAACCAAATTCATGCAAAGGAACCCTAATGAGTATCCTTCTTAGCTTTATTCCCTTCCATTTTTTCTGCCTAGAAAAATCCAACTCTCTACGCGATTGAAATTCGCATGCTACATTAGTCAACTACTCCGTCCTAAAGAACGGAGCTTGCATCCAGGCTCCACCGCAGCTTGCGCGTATCTCAAAAGGCGTGCGACTTTGGCTTCATCGCCCGATGCTTCAAGGACGGCTGACAATCGCCCCGTCCTCATCCAGTCTTGCTAGATGAAAAGCGTTCGCATGCTGATGTTTCTGGCAGCCACTAAATCGGCCTGGAGCGTATACCCACAATGGGCGCATACAAACAGCAGTCCCTTATTGGGCTGATTCTCCCGTCCAACATGCTCGCAAACCGGCCGCCTCTGGCTTGAGGAATCCGCAGCCACCCAAACCGGCACTCCGAACGGCAGCCGGATTTTGTAAGCCGTCTTGGCTTGCCCCTCCGCAAAACCCCAAGTGCTCTCCTTGCGGCGTTTGACGGAAACCTTCTCCAACTGTCTCCGCTTGGTTCGATAACGGATAGCCTTTAGCCCCTCCATGCCTACCATCGCGTGTGGCTCTGCAAGTGCCCTTCGCTTGCAGCGCACTTCGTCTACTGGCGGCACGCTTGGCCAGATTCCTTCGATGTCCACCAGGATAAAAACGACATTTGCCTCTGGTATTGAATTCCACCGCGATGTTCCAGCGGTTCATGTCCACCCCCTTGACCGTGGTGATGGGGCTTGCGGGTTCCGGTCCAAAGCCTTTTCGACGGACACCAGCAGCTACCATGCCCTGGATGCAGGGTCCTGCCAGAGCAGGGCCCCGCCCAGTGTGATGCCATGCTCCCTGGGCCCGCGCCATCCACTCCAGATGCCGGTTCCATCCTTCGTATCGGCACCGGATGCCTCCGCCCAAAGTCCCTATGCTGACCGTTTGTTCCTTGCCCAAGGACCAGTCCTGGCGATGGTTCAAAGTCACGGTCATGGCAGTGAATCTGTATGCCTTGTCAAGACCCTTATAGCGCCGGGCCGATCTAGCCTTTCGCTTTATGGGCCGCGCCCGCTTTGGCGCGTTCCCAGAGGGTTTTTTAGGCCGCAGCCACTTGTCTGGGCACGTTGCATGTCATTTGAGCTGGCAGCCCGAACCTCTTGCGCAAATCCTGGGACACCAGCCTTTGCAGTTTCTTGCCTTGCGATATCTTCCCGCCCACAAAAGCGACAGTGGATGTGTGATTCAGGGCGTTACGGTAAGCCAACGCCGTGCACCGCACCGCCTCCTCCTGCTCTTTAGTGAGCAGGAGCTTCAGTTTGCACCTCAGCGATTGGGTGGCTTGCAATTCATTCATGTTTACGAGTATTATGTTTCAGTTGTAAAGCATCGCCGCTGCGCGGCGGCGCTATCCCTCTGCCGCCTTGAAAGGCGGGGACTCCCGCGCAAATTTGTTGAAGCTTTTCAGTAGGTTTAGAACTTACCAAAGTGAGTAAGTAGAGGAGGTTTTAGCTCCTGCTTTTCAAGCAAAAGGCTAAGGAAGCTAAATTGGAAAGCGACGCTGTTTTTTGCTTGCAGATAGATTAGCTAGCAAACAGTTGCCCTGCTGTAGGACCCAGATGAGGTTGGCTTGAGAAGGGCTTTGTCACACTTTCCATCCTGCCCTATTCTAATAGTTCCTATCTGATTAGGGCATTCTTACAGCGATGGCATTGGTGGGTTGGAGCCTGTTAGCTCGATCAAGCTAGAAGAAAAGCTAAGGCTTTAAAGAAAAAAGGATTTATCTCATTGGTGTCGTTGTCTTTGGACGGAGAGCCAAAGAGTTGGCTTGTGGCTTTAGGAAGATTGGTTTAGGAGTAAACAAATGAGTCGTTTGAGAAAGATGGAAATTCCAATTTGATATTTGACGGATTTTTAAAAAATGATAATTCTATAAATAGATACTTTAAAAGGGTGAGCATCTTCGATATTCATAAAGATAGGAAAATTTATTTTTTTTCATGATTTGTTGGAGAAACTTGCTTTATAAAAAACTAGTTTCAAATTTGAATTTTCTAAGTTTCTTTCCACTTTTCTTCTTTCAATTCTGGCCTGCTTCGTTTCCCTTTTCTTTTTCTCTGTGGCGACATTCTCTATTCTACGCGTTTTGCAACATTGTTTTTTTACAATCCGTTTCATTTTTCTTAAAACCCTAAAAACATGAATCATTCAGAGATTATTTCCTTTGAAAACGGTCGATTTGTTCATGAACTTTTTGCCAATGAAATTAAAAATGTTCGTCTTTTGGAGGAACGTTTTGGAGTCAAGGTAACTACAAGGGATGGCTGGCTACGGATTGATGGGGCACCTGACAATGTACGAAAAACCAGGAAAGTTATTGATCAATTGCAGGATGCCCGAGATCAAGGTTTGAAAATTGGGAAAAAAGATTTTCATAATGCTATGGAATTTGTTGAGAAAGATAACGGTGTTGCGCTCAGTGATTTGCAAAAATCCAAATTAGAAACTTCGACGAAAAAACCTCCGGTTATACCGAGAACCTTAAATCAAAAAAAATACATTGAGGCTATTAAAGAACATGAACTTGTTTTTGGATTGGGACCTGCTGGGACAGGCAAAACCTTCTTGGCAGTGGCCGCTGCATTAGCAGCTTTCAGGGATGAAGAGATCAAAAAAATTATATTAACCCGCCCTGCAGTAGAAGCTGGAGAAGAGCTTGGGTTTCTTCCTGGGGAACTAGAAGAAAAAATATTTCCTTATTTGCGCCCCTTATATGATGCTCTAGAAGAGATGCTTGATCCAGAGGAACTAAGGAAAATGCTTGAAAAAGGAATCATAGAATTAGCGCCACTGGCCTTTATGCGTGGCAGGACATTGAGTGGCAGTTTTATCATTCTGGATGAAGCTCAAAATACAACGGCCGAACAGATGCTCATGTTTTTAACGCGTTTGGGGCAGAGGTCTCGCTGTGTTATTACGGGGGATCCGACACAAGTCGATCTTCCAAAGCATAGGAGTTCTGGCTTGTTTGAGGCAATAAGCGCTTTAAAATCAGTTTCAGGAATCAGTTTTTGTGAGTTCGACGAAAAGGATGTTGTCAGGCATAAACTTGTCAGGGATATTGTAGAAGCCTATAGGATCCATAGGTCGAACTGTAAGGAAACTAAATGAAACCGTTATTTGAGCAGCTGATTGCTAGGTTTAAAGGAAATCGACCAGAGAGGAAAAGAAAAATTTTTGTAATCCCAAAATGGGAAAATCGTCTTGAAACAAACGAGCCGATCCGCATTGCGATTTTTCTTTTTTTTATCTTCTTTTGCATCGTCTTAGGCCTTTTTGCTACTGGTCATGTGACCTATTCGCTAGTTTTCCTTTCTTTGATCCTGACAAGTTGTACCGCAATGGTATTAAATTTAAGTCTCCCAAAGATATTCTATAGTAATTCGAAGCTGCTGCTTGTCTTTGCCGTTATTGCCATTAATTTGTTAATTGCCAAATCCGTCTATGTCTGGTCCATTCATCAGCCAGGCTTGGAGTCGAGGGCCATCTATTTTTATGTTTCCACTGCTGTAGCTCCTCTGTTAGTGACAGCCTTGATAAATGTTCATGCGGGAGTGATTGTTGTAGTGCTTTCCAGTGTCTTTATTTCTCTGCTTGTCAATCCGAGTATTCCTCTTTTAGCTAGTAACCTTTTATCTGGCATTGTGGGGGTCTATTTTATACAGAGGATTTGTCAACGAAGGGATATTTTGAAAGCAGGGATTGCTGTGGGACTGACGAGTCTTGTTTGTGCTGTTGGCTTTGGAATTATTAATGGGGGGGATACTGATGTGCTGATTCAACAAGCCTTTTTGAGCATCGGGATAGGCCTTTTTACTGCTGTATTGGTCAATACCCTTTTACCAGTTCTGGAAGAGATTTTCCAACTGAATACCGATTTTACATGGCTGGAATTGTCAGATTTGAATCATCCATTACTGCGCAGGCTAGCAACAGAGGCACCTGGGACTTATCATCATAGTTTAATGGTTGCCAATATTGCTGAAGCGGCTGCTAATGCTATTGGAGAAAACGGGAGTCTTTGTAGAGTAATGGCTTATTTTCATGATATTGGTAAGGTAGTAAACCCCCAATATTTTGTAGAAAACCAGGGTGCTGATAATCCGCACACCCGACTGACGCCTTCCATGAGTGCTCTTATTATTATTTCCCATATTAAGGATGGAGTAGATCTTGCTTTAGAACATCATTTGAGAAGACCTATTATTGATGCCATCCAACAGCATCATGGAACATCTTTGGTTTATTATTTCTATAGAAAAGCCTTGCAGAATATAGAGGATTGTAAGATGGGGGTCAAGCTTCTGAACATGGGCGAGGAAGATATTCCGGAGCTAGATGAATCACGGTTTAGATATCCTGGTCCTAAGCCACAAACAAAAGAAATAGGGATATTGATGCTAGCGGATTCTATTGAAAGTGCTTCTCGGTGCTTAGAAAAGCCAAGCCTTAAGGACATTGAACAGTTAGTTGAAGATATCGTCTCCCAAAAACTCCAAGATCATCAGCTTGACGAATGCCCGCTGAGTATGAAAGAAATTACTGAAATCAAACATAGCTTTATTTTTTCATTAAAAACGATATTACATACGCGCATTCATTATCCAAAAGGTCCGAAAAACGTTGAAAAATCAACTGGTAGTGATTCAGAATCTTCAGAAAGAAGTGCCCTTGCCCTTGCCAAGGCTAAGGAAGGGATGGAAATTGGCACTGGGTTTAATGCCTAAGGAAATAAATTTTCCACAAAAGCTTTACTTTGTCCTTTTACCTTCAAAAGAAATGGGTGAGGTGCATGCCCGCTTTTTTAATGATCCTACGCCTACTGATGTCATTAGTTTTGATTATGGCGAAATTTTAATTTGTCCATTCATTGCAGAGAAGGAAGCCAATGCGAGGGCTATTCCTGTAGTAAAAGAAGTTTTGCTCTATGGCATTCATGGGATGTTACATCTTTGTGGATTAGATGATCAGACGGAGGAGGATCGACAGAAAATGGAGCGGATGCAATCAAGCATTCTTGAATCTGTATGGATAAAATTAAATGCAGCTTGATCCATGGAAAAAGAATCAAACCACATTCTATCCACAACAGGTATCGCTTTTAGAAAATATCCTTACTCAGAAAGTAGTTCGATCCTCTATTGGATTAGTAGTGTAGGATGCATTAAAACACTAGCTAAAGGCGCTCGAAAGACAGGGAAGGCTTCTTTTGCTCCCATTGATCTTTTTTATGAGTGTGAACTGACTTTCTATGTTCCGAAAAAAAGCGATCTCTATTTATTAAAAGAATATCAGATTATAGATCCCATGCTAGGGTTAAGAAAAGATTGGACGACTTTTCTTTGTTCCACTTATTTTATCGAACTGGTGGTTCAGACCGCAGAGGAACGAACGCCTATACCAGAATGTTACGCGCTTGTTCAAAAGGCCTTGGCCTTTATTCAAAAAAAGCCTATTTCTTTAAAAATCATAGAGCGTTATGAGGAGAGGCTTTTAAGTATTCATGGATTAGAGGGTGGGAAAATAGAACAACTCATAGGCCAGGCTCCAGGGGGAGGGAAAAAATTATGGGAAACAAGGAAAAGGCTTGTTGATTCTTTGGGCTTGTAAAGAAAGCTACTACTTCATTGTTGGGGTATCCGAGAATCATCCTTGACTAGATCGATCCTCCTCTTGATCCATGCTTTCTTTTGGACTGGACTGATCATCAGCATAGATTGCTTTATTGGCAGCAATCAGCCGGCATCGAAGATAATCTATTTTTCCAAGCGGTGTTTTTGGAAGGGATTCTAAGAAAATAACTTGTTTTGGGATCCAAAGCCTTGAAAAACCCTGGGCAAGAAGATATTTTCTAATTTGCCAATTATGGACCTGCTTGTTAATCAGTAAGGCCAGTGTTTCACCTTTTTTGAGGTCAGGAATCCCAACGATTGCTATTTCAATCTCTTCTCCATGGGTTTGCGACAAACTTTTTCTTAAGGCTTCTTCAATGGTACCATGAGGGACCATTTCTCCACCAATCTTAGAAAATCGACTGGCACGGTCTTCAATAAAAATAAACCCTTCGTTATCCAATGACCCTATATCGGCGCTTAAATACCAACCTTCTTGAAAGGAAGCAGCCGTACGCAATGGATCATCTAAATAACCATTAAAAATATTAGCACCTTTAAAGCTTAATATTCCTCTGGCTGAAAGTGGTAATTCCTTTCGTGTTTCTTGGTCAAATATCCGAATAGACATTCCAGCCGAAAGCTGACCAACGCTTCCGGGTTTGTTTCGTTTGGTGTTAGCTATGGAACCAGGGGGCTGGAAAGGATCAACCACATTGGAACTAATTACAGGAGCGGCTTCTGTCGTTCCATATCCTTCGCAAACAGGAATTCCAAATTTCGACTCAAAATCAGCTGCAAGCTGCCTTTGAAGTTTTTCTGATCCCACAATAACAATTTTAAGACTCCGAAGTTTCTCTGGAGGAACTTTTTTAAGGTACTGCCGTAAGAAGGTAGGCGTGGTAATAAGAAGATCAATTTGGTGCTGTTCAATGAGGTTTGCTAATTTGTCTATTTCCAGGGGATTAACGTAAGTAACTGTCTGAGGACCACCTAATATCGGCCACCAGAGACAGGTCGTTGAACCAAAGCTATGAAAAATAGGAAGGGCACCAAGTAATTTTTTAATCGGAATAGTCGAAAGAATGGTTTTAATCTGTGCAATATTAGCCAAGATATTTTTATGGGATAAGGGAACTCCTTTGGGTTCTCCAAAAGAGCCGCTTGTAAAAAGTAAAATTGCTTCTCTATTTCCTCCTACTTTGGGAACACCCCAAAGAGTGGCAAGCGCTTTCGCGGACAAGTGGTCTGCCAAGAAAATATGAAAGAAAAGAGAAAGCTTTGAAAAGGATTGAAGAAGGCTTTCTATTTCAATGGTCCTTTGAGGCCAAGGGAAGTCCTGAAGTTTCTCTTTGATCATTTTGGCTGTGAACACCGTTTTAACCTTGGACTTTTCGATCGAAACGAGATTCATTGCTGATCCAACTGTTAAATTGAAATTTACAGGAATTTTTCCAGCAAAAACGATCCCTAAATTGACGATGACTGCCCCCACTCCGATCGGCAAAAGGACACCTACTCGTTGTTCATGGATATTTTTAGAAATCCAACTTGCGACTTTTAAAGCTATTCCTAAAAGGAGCTTTCCTGTAAGCGTTTTTTGGCTATAACCATCGATGAATATAGGGAGGTTTTTTCTCTCTTTAAGATAATAAACAGCTTGCCAACCAATGCTTTCTTCCAGTTCAGAATGCATAGACAAAGCTTGAGCGCAAAGATCATAGAAACTTTTTCTTAGCCAATCCCATCCTGTATCATTTGGAGACTTTGGAGAGCCAACAAGGATCCGACGCGCAACTGGTTTTGAATCCGAATAAGTTAAAAAATGCTTCCAGAAAGAATCGATCCAGACTGGAATACGCATGGATTGTGTTGCTTCAATAATGTCCAAAACAAACTGTGGAAAGACTGAAACAGTTCCTTGCGGCTCCTCTGTCAATCGAAGGATTATAGCGATCAGTTCCCCCGATTCGATTTTATCTTTTAACCATTGAACAGCCTCTTCTTTATTGATTTTCCCTAAGCATAGATACCCTCTTTCAAGCAGCTGTTTGCAATCTTGTATCTCTATTTCCCCCACAGCGATGACAAGCTTTCGAGGAGCGTTTTTTTCAAGATACTCAATGTCTTCTAAAGTTGCAGCGTAGATTAAAAGTAGCGCCCCTTGAGACGATGGAATCCATTCCCTACCAATCCAGTCCATTACATTGTTCCTCAAAAGCTAAAGGTCTTTAGGAGAAATAACCTTATTTTAGCTCTAGAGAAAATTCAAATGGAAAATGGGTTCAATAAATTTCCACAGGAGAGCGTTTTCCATCCTCTGGTGCTCTAAGTTTTGCTCTTTCTTTTCCAAGGACTTTTTCCCTAAGCGAATATATCTCTGAGTCGATGTTTTGAAACTCACTCAGAGAAAAGGCAAGGGGTGGAGCCAGCCGCTTGCGGAAATTTTCGATTCTCTGCCAGGCAGCTTCCTTTATAGTTTCAGGCAATGAGCTCAAAATAGAAGCGGCTTCTCTAATTAATGAAAAACGATGGCAAAGTAAGAGAATATCTACTCCAGATTTGAGGGAGAGTTCCAGCGTGTCCTTTAAGGAGTAATGATGAATGATGGCTCCCATGTCGATGTCGTCGGATATGAGGAGTTTGGTAAAATTCCATTCATTTCTTAAAACATCCTGAATGGTTCGAAAAGAAAGAGAAGCGGGCAGTCCCTCTGGATCTAGATTCAAGTTGCGAATGTGAGCAATCATGAAACTATCACACAAATTTTGAAGGTTTTTAAAAGGAAGCCATTCATAATCCTCGAGTTCTTTTTTTGTTTTAAAAACTTGAGGCAGTTCAAGGTGCGGATCGCATTGCGCGAAACTATAGCCAGGGAAATGTTTGCCACAGCACAGTATTCCCTGGGAATGCATGCCTTCAATAAAGGCCTTGGCAAAGGAACAAACACTTAGTGGATCCGAAGCAAACGTTCTTCCTTTCAATGAATTGTGTTCCTGTTCAGCAGTTTCGAAATCCAACACAGGGGCTAGGTTATAATTAAGACCGAAAAGCCTTAATAATTTTCCTGTAAGTTCTCCATGTGTCCTAAGGAGGGCTATATCCCCCTTTTCCCCAAGATCTTTAGCACTAGGAGGTTCACTACCGAATACTTTCAACCGAGAGACCCTACCCCCTTCTTGATCAATGGTTAAAATGGGCTCATGGTTGAGTAGGGATCGTAAAGTGTCGACTAGATTTCTGAAAGCAACTGGATTTTCAAGGTTCCGAGAAAAAAAAATGAATCCCGCAGGCTGAACGTCTCGAATCGTCTCCCTCTGCTCTTGGGTAAGTTTTGTACCAGGCAATCCTACAATCAGGAATCTTCCTCCATCACTCAGTGTAGGCGTTGTAGAAAAATATCCGCTCATAGAAAAAAAACCTATTTCTTATTCCTTTTACCGCTTAGCATCGAAGAAAAAAAGCTATTTTTCTCTCAGTGACTCAAGCGAACCAGCACGGTAGTTTTAAGATTCCATTGATCAGACTCCGCCAATCGATTCTCTGCTTGAGGTAGCCTTCTCAAGAGAACTCAATGATTGAAGGCTAGAATTTCCTTGACAGCTTTTTCTCTGAGTTTACTGTGAAAAACGAAGGATAGAGGCTCTAACTCTAAGCTCCTAGGCCTCCTCTGCCATACGCAACTGAGAAATGCTCTGATGTGTTGTTACTTTTCTACCGTTGTATTTCATACTAATCAATTTCATGTTGCTTTTTCTTAGGAAAAAATAGATGGTAAAATGGATTATTTTTAATGAACTGAGGGTCTCTTTCTTGGATTGCTGTGAATAAACAGCTAAAAGCTTATTTTTCTGGTTTTGTTCAAGGAGTTGGTTTTAGAGCAACGGCTAAAAGAATTGCCCAACGTTATCCCCTTGGAGGGCTAGTCCGCAACTTGAAAGATGGAAGAGTAGAATTGATTGTGGAAGGAGAAGAACAAACAATCAAGGAATTCATTCGAGAATTAACGCATTCCTATCTGCAATCATACATCTCTCATATGGATTTTCTTTGGGGAGAGCCTGAAGGTAAATATAATCATTTTTATATTGCTCATTGATATGCTATCTATAAAGGAAAAACGGCATAAGGAAGGACTACCTTTTACAGAAAAGAGGGTTTGAGCCCCCTATTAAGAAAGTTAAGCTTCTTAGGCTTACTTTTTTCGTCTGGTTAGTTTTTCTTTACCATCCATCGCCGT
>NZ_LXQB01000025.1 GCF_004421185.1 Methylacidiphilum sp. Yel
TTTTATTGGATTTCAATTGTTCTTTTCTGTTCATACATAATTATACTACATATAGCTATAATTTATCGCCTTATATCCCCATGCCTGAAGGCAGGGGCATTACGGCGATGGATGGTAAAAAGAAGAACGAAGGAAAAGCTCAAAATGCAGCTCTAAATAAGAAGAAATTCTATAAGTGAGGAGTTGGTCGATTGGTCATTTTCCTGGGAAAAGTGTCTTTAGAGCTCCTTATCCTCTTTGAGTCCAATCCAAAGATTTTTTCTGAATTTCATAGACAAAACCCACTCCAAGTAAAAACAGAAAGAACAGAATAACAAACAATGCACCTATTCCCTGAGACAAAAGGTCTTGATAGGATATAGCCCAAGCAAAGAAAAAAATAGTCTCAATGTCAAAAAGAATGAAAAGCATTGCCACCATATAAAACTTTACAGAAAATCGTGGATTCTGAGGACCTATTGGATCTTTTCCACATTCATAGGGAATATCTTTTTCTTTTGTTTTCCTCCCTTTTTGCCCAATTAGAGCAGCAACTCCAAGCATTCCAGCAGCAACAAGAATGGCCGCCAGAAATTGAAACACAAAGGCAAGTGTGTTGATTTGTTCGGACAAAGGCTGTGATTGTGACAAAAATAAGCTCATAAGAATAAAAAAACCCCGTTTTTATCTTTTACTATTGTCATTATTAATTAGAAAAAAGTTTTTTTTATTATTGAATGATCTACTCCAGTATGGCGAAAGTTTTTCTTTATAGCAAAGCCTTTTTTCGACAAATCCAAATCTAAAGCTGTATATTTTGTCGGTTGAACAAGAAATTCCTGGAAAATACTATAGCTCCTATACCTATTGAAGAGCTTCTCTTTGTATTTTCTTAATCGCTCTATGCCATACCGATAGTTTCTGAGCAGGCTGAGGAGCTTTTAGAAGTCTATTGCCATTCCCCTAAAGTAAATTCTGCTGGTTAAAATTTGAACTAGGGGAAGGACCACAGAAACCTGTTCTTCCTGATAAGCTCTATGGCATTCATCCAGGACTAGCTTCTATAAGTTTCAATAGACTCCTCGCTGCTGTACTCGCACCGTAGTCTGAAATTTGGAGAAAAATCTAAGCAATAGTTATATTTTTGCGCTGGACCACTACATGCATTATAATTTTCCAGCATGGGAAGCAACAGTTATGCAATGGGGAGCTCGATCAGGACTATTGCCTTAGGCTTGGAACAAAGATTTTCCACTTCCACTCCTTTGAAAAATCTCATACCTATCATTTTCTTGTTTATCTGCAAAGCGCCCACAGAGCTTTTGAGGAAGTTCTATGGGGAGCTGTCCGCTTTCTCGAGCCAAAATTACTGTCTCCTCCCCAAGAGTGGTGCACCACTTGGGATTCTAAAACAATATATCGAGCAGAAGCAGAACAGTTCTTCTATTTCTTTCTGGTGGACTCTGTGGCCATTTCATTCCTATCTAAAATACTGTGCAGTTAGAGGAGGAGCACTTCGGGGTAGATTTGTCGAATGAATCATTCTAGTGATTTAAAAGAAGAAGAAAAAAAAGAAAGATTTTTTTTTGCTTTTTGGCCCGATGAAAACCTACAATCCCTTTTAAGCAAGCTAGCTAAGGATTTATTTCCAAAAATTGAAGGGAGGGCCATTCCTCAAGATTCTCTTCATATAACTGCTCTTTTTTTAGGTTGGACTTTACCAAGCCTCGTTGACGAAATTACAAAACAGATCCCCTATTTTTTAAAACCTGAGGGGTTTCCGCTCTCTCTCCTTTTCGATAAAGCTGTTTTTAAAAAGAAAGGTAAAGAAGGGATTATATGGTTTGAAGCCACTCTTGTGCCTTTAGCTCTAGAAAAACTGATTAAAGAACTTATCCAGCTCATGATCCATAAAAAAGTGGCCTTTCAGGCCTACGATAAATTTATTCCGCATATCACAGTCTTTCGCCATGTTTCTTATCAGAGTGTGCCGGTTAATATGAAAAAAAACCAACCAATCGCCCTGCCTACATCTTTCGAACTAACAATAGAGGCTTTGCATTTAGTACGGTCTGAACTTAAACCCTCCGGAAGTCATTATACAAAAATTTGGAGTTATTCATTGAAGCCATAATGAATGGGATTTAGTCCCAACCATAAAGATCGTAGATCCGCCTGACCCTTATGAGTGGCAAACTATTATAGCAGTTTGGTTAATAACACTAAACTTTCCTATTTTTCACCACTAGCCCAGAGTTCACCGAGACCCTGACCGACTTTGTTTCAGCCAAACATCTGATAAGTTCCCTCCCCTAAGAGACAACACAGCCCTCAGGCTTTGGCAGGAGGCTAGAAGCAAAAAGTTTGACGAATGAACTATTTTTCGTGACTACAGGTTTTCTTTGCCAAAAAGTTTTTTTTATTTTTATTTCTTCGTCATTCTTTGTAAGCTTTTCTATGATCGATCGGTACACTCGCGAACCCATGCTCCAAATTTGGAGCGAAAAAAAAAGAATCGACAGTTGGATTCAAATTGAATTTCTCGTTTTAGAAACTCTGGTTGAGTTTGGCTATTTACCAAGAGAAGAAACAAAAGATATTCAGAAAAATATATCAATTGGCCTCGAAGAAATTAAGAAACGCGAAGCAATTACTCAGCATGAAATTCTTGCTTTCCTTGAACCACTTGCTGAACAGCTTGGTCCGGCTGGAAGGTATCTCCACTTTGGTTTAACTTCTTCAGATATCCTTGATACCACTTTTGCTCTCCAATTGAAAGCAGCCGCAGAGCTTCTCCTTTCAGATATCGACATGCTGCTGAAAGTGATCGAAGAGAAAGCCACCCAGTATGCCTTTGTCCCCATGATTGGAAGAACCCACGGTGTTTTTGCAGAACCTACGACTTATGGATTAAAACTACTGCAGATGCTTGAAGAATTCAAAAGAGCACGTAGCCGACTGCTGCAGGCTAAAGAAGAAATATCTTATGGCATGATTTCTGGCGCTGTGGGAACTTATGCCCATTTAGATCCTGAGGTCGAAGCAACTGTGCTAAAAAAACTTGGTTTAAAAGTTGAGCCTATTTCCTCTCAAGTGATCCCTCGGGACCGACACGCTTTTTTTCTAAATTGCATCGCTCTTATTGGAAGCTCTGTGGAGAGATGGGCTACAGAGTTTCGTCATTTACAAAGATCTGAAGTACTCGAAGTCGAAGAGCCATTCAAGCCAAAGCAGAAAGGTAGCAGTGCCATGCCACACAAAAAAAATCCCATTCTTTGTGAAAGGCTATGCGGCCTAGCCAGGCTTCTAAGAGGCTATGCTCTTTCTGCGATGGAGAATATAAGCCTCTGGCATGAAAGAGACATTAGTCATTCTTCGGTAGAAAGAGTGGCTTTCCCTGATGCCACCATCCTGCTTGATTATATGCTTGCATTGCTTCTAGATATCCTTAAAGGTCAAACTGTCTATTCAGAAAGAATGAAAGAAAATATCTTGGCCAGTCGTGAGCTCTATGCTTCAGAAGGGTTGATGTTGGCTCTCGTTCAAAAGGGGATAAGCAGAAAAGAAGCCTATGAAGCTGTACAGCAAGTGGCAATGACTTGTTGGCAAGGCGACAAGCCATTGAGTCTTTATGCTAAATCTCATCCCTTCATTTCGACTCTTCTCGAAGCTAAAGAGATCGATTCTCTTTGCTCCCTTGACTTTTATCTGAAAAATGTCCCTACTCTTTTCCATCGCTGCGGAGTAAAAATTGAAGACCAACCCTGTAAATCTCACGATCATGACTAGGGCTAAAATAATGATTCTTCCTAAAGAGGGTGTTTTTGATCCTCAAGGAGAAGCGATCCGAAATGCACTGATTCATTTAGGGCTTGAAGAAACCCTATCGGTCCGAGTAGGTAAGGAAATTGTGATCGAATTTAAAGAAGCCGACCAAGAAAAATTGAAACAAAAAGTAGAAGAGATCACCAAAAATTTTTTATCCAATCCCATAATAGAACAATTTAAAATAGAATGGGAAAAGGAAGGACAATGAATTGGGCGATTATCGAGTTTCCTGGTTCAAATTGCGGTCCTGATTGTGTGTATGTCGTTGAAAAAGTGCTTAAGCACAAAGCAACGCTACTCTGGCATACAGAAAAAAAAATACCCTCTGTTGATGCTATCATTCTTCCAGGTGGATTTTCTTATGGAGATTACCTAAGAAGTGGAGCTATGGCCGCTTTATCGAATATTATGGGTGCGGTTAAAGAAGCAGCTAGACTTGGGGTTCCCATTCTTGGAATTTGTAATGGTTTTCAAATTCTTTGCGAATCAAAGCTTCTCCCTGGAGCCTTGATCACTAACCGTTGCTCTCGATTCATCTGCTCTCCTATTTATTTACGTGTAGAGACAAATGAGTCGATCTTCACTTCTCTTTTTTATTCAGGGGAAGTCATCCAAATACCGATCGCTCATGGGAAAGGCTGTTTTTATGCTGACCCACAAACCATCCAAAAAATGGAATCGGAGGGACAAATCCTATTCTGTTATTGCGATGCTAATGGTAATATTAGCCAGCAATCCAATCCCAATGGGTCTCTGAGGAACATTGCTGGCATCCGTAATCTCAAAGGAAATATCCTTGGCTTGATGCCACACCCTGAAAGAGCCTCAGAAAACGAATTTGGATCTGTTGACGGGAAAAAAATTTTTCAATCGGTTTTCAGCTACATTGAAGCCAAAAAAGGAAAACTACTGCCTTGTTGATTGACAAACCCTTAATCATTCAATTTATTAGACCAGTGGATCCAAACTCTACTCCGCCTCCTCTGGATGACTATTTATATTGGGAGTCGAAATATCAATCTGGCCAAGCAGGCTGGGATAGGGGTGCACCTTCTCCCGCACTTGTAGAAGCCTTACAACGATTCCCTCCCCCCAAAAGGGTGCTTGTTCCTGGATGCGGGACTGGCCATGATGTCCATTATTTAGCAAGCCTCAAGATTGAAGCCCTAGGTATCGATTTTGCGCCCTCAGCGATTGAGACGGCCAGAAAAAAGGCTCAATCTCCTTTTGAAAATTATCTTCTGGCTGATATTTTTTCTCTTCCGCAGCAGTTTCATGAATCTTTTGACCTGATTTGGGAGCACACTTGTTTTTGTGCCATTCCCCCAATTAAAAGACCCCATTATGTCCAATCGATGTATAGTATGTTGAGAGCTGATGGGCTTTTTCTTGGAATTTTCTTTCTTGATACCGAAAGCTCCACCGAACCTCCTCCATATTGCTTTAGTTTAAATGAAATCGATCGTCATTTTGATCCCTATTTCCAGTTAGAGGCTGAATGGTTGCCTTCTGCCTGCTATCCAGGAAGAGAAGGAGAAGAAATTGTCAGACTTTATAAAAAACTTTCTTAATACCAATACCAAAGCTCATTCTCGCCGTTCAAATGCTCAAAGAGATAACAAAAGCTACCGAATCAAACTCCCTTTCTTTGGATAATCGTGCTTTTCACCGAAGCGTTGCTTTCGGGGTCATTGCTGCAGGTTTTTTTTTCCATTTGTGGTTTTCCACAACCTTTTGGCTTATCCCTGATGAAGCCTACTATTGGCTATGGTCCAAACACCCATCCCTTTCCTATGCCACTAAAGGACCTGTCGTTGCCTGGTGTATAGCCGTTGGTTCCTTTTTTTTTGGAAACAGCATTTTGGCTATTAGATTCATGGCTCTATTATTCAGCATCGGAACTGGAGTGTTAATCTATTTCTTAGCTGAAAAACTTTTTGATTCTCTAACAGCTTTGCTTTCTGTTTTGTTTGCAGCCAGTTGTCCTATTTTTTCGATCGGCTCTGTGCTTATGACAATCGATTCGCCATCCTTATTTTTCTGGCTGCTTTCTGCTTTTCTATTCCTGCAGGCTCTTGGGCAAGACAAAAGAAAATACTGGATCTTTACTGGAATGAGCTTGGGAGTAGGATTTCTGGCTAAATATGTGAATGCATTTGAGCTCCTTTGCTTTAGCCTTTATTTATTGTTCTATCCAGACAAAAGAAGACTCTTACTATCACAAAACTATGCCTATTTCCTTCTTTTTTCTTTTTTATTCTCTTTGCCTGTATGGATCTGGAACGCCAACCATGGATGGATAACGGTCCATCATCTCCTCCATCGTGGCGACTTAACCTCTTCTTTCGTTATAGAACCAACCGAACTTATTAAATTTCTCCAGGAACAGCTTTTGAGTTATTCCCCTTTCCTCTTCCTAGGCATTATTTGTTCTATCATTTTGGTCCTTTGGTCACCCTCTTTTCGTTCTTCACAAACCCTTTTTCTTCTTACATTATTTCTCCCTGCCTTTCTCTTCTATACTTTTCTAAGTCTACATAAAGCAGCAAAAGGCAATTGGACAGTCACAGCCGTTTCTAGTGGGATGATTCTTTTAGCTTATATTATGGTAAGGCTTTTTCATCTTCCACACATCAAAGTGCTTTTAATCAGTGGATTAGCTGTTAGTTTTTTGCAAACCGCCCTTCTGCATAGAGAAGATCTTTCTTTTCTTGGGATAAAACCAGAAAAAGATCCCCTTTTGAGACCCAGAGGATGGCAAAGCGTCGCCATCAAGCTAAACGAAATCCAGAAGAAGTTCCATCCTGAATATTTCATAGCCAATGATTATGCTTTGGCAAGCGAGTTGCAATTTTTAATCCAAAGCTCTAAAGTCTTTATTCCTACATGTCTTCAAGAACAAACACAATTTGCCTTTTGGGAGAGTTATTCAATTCTGCATAATGCCAAAGCAATCTATATCTCAAACGATCAAAGTAGGCTTCTTCCAGAATGTCTCAAAAAAGAGTTCTCAAAGATAGAGCATTTCGGGGGGTTCTGGAGAGAATATAAAGGGAAAAAAATAGAATATTACTCCATATGGCTGCTTTCTTCCCGCCCTACTGCTTCTCGATTAGAAAATTGATTGTTTCATAAGTCTCATTAAGCACTTGATAAACCGATCTTTTTGTTTTGAAATTACACACAACGGATAGATCATTAAAAAGAAAACAACAAAAGCAAACCTTTCTCACAGCCATGCCCAACGATTTTCTTTCTACCGCTATTGAAACGGCACTGGAAGCTGGAGATTTTCTTCGGCGTCATTTCGAAACGGATATAAAAATTGCTGAAAAGTTCTCTCATGATATTAAGATTGAACTTGATAACCTTGCCCAAGAAAAAATCATTGCATCCATTCTAAAAGATTATCCTGAACATCAAATTATTGGCGAAGAAGGATCCATAGGTTCTAAAGACTCTGAAATATGTTGGATTGTCGACCCCCTTGATGGAACGGTTAACTTTACGTATGGGATCCCCCACTTTTGTATTTCTATAGCTGTTCAAAAAAGAGGGAAAACCATCGCTGGCGTCATATACGATCCAATGAGAGGAGAACTTTTCACGGTGAGTGAACCTGGTTATCCAAAACTCAACGGAAAAGTAATTAAATCCAGTCAAAGGTCTTTTCTTTCAGAATCGATTGGAGTGATCGGTTTTTCTCGGACAAAAGAAACCATTGCTAAAGCCACAGACCTTTTTTTTAATCTCGTTCCAAAAGTCAGAAAAATCCGATTTACAGGATCGGCTGCGCTAGATCTCGCTTATGTAGCTTGTGGAAGATTGGATTTTTACATTGAGCAACAAATTCAAATTTGGGATATTGCTGCAGGCATTCTGCTCGTAGAAAAGTCTGGAGGTAAAATTATGACAAAACCTATTATTGAAGGAAAAACTTTTTCCCTCAAAGCAACTAATGGATCATTGAATCTCGATTTTGTAACTTTTGATTAGCCTGGTTTTCTATGTTTCCACAGTTTGCATGCATGCTGAGTATGCAGCTTCTTTTTTTGCTTTTATGCTTGAAGACATTTGGAGGTATTCCTTTCAAAGAAGACACACAATTTAGTGTTCTACAAATCATCCATGGTGCAGGCTATTATCCACCCAGAAAACAAAGAGTATTTGTTGACGACAAGAAAATGAGGCTAGAGTTGCTGGAAGAAGAAAAGGAAAATGTCATGATTTACAGATCCGATCTAGGCGTCATTTATAGCCTCCTGCCCAATCGAAAACTTTGTTTTATCATCCCATATTCACAAGAACTAAAAGAGAAAGACCCTATTTCTTCTAACACCCTTAGCAATATTACTCCAAAAGGAACAGAAATCCTGAATGAGATCGTTTGCGATAAATTTGAAGTGGTCGGTTCTTTTGGAAAAGCTTTCCTTTGGATGAGCAAAGAAAATCGCTCGCCCCTCCGTCTTAGCAGCGAAGATGGGAAAAATGTTGTAGACTGGATGAATTACCAAAAAGGTCCACAATCTCCAGAACTGTTCGAACTACCCAAAGACTATCAAATCATCGATATGAGCAAAAACATGCCTAAAAAATCTACTTCCTTTCCTCCTCCTAACCTGCCCCATTAGATTCCTACGGCCATATCCTTAAATCCTTAAAAAAAATATAAGCTAAGAGCCCTTCAGAACGAATTGTTCATTGCAGGGCAAAACAATACATAAAAAGCATCAAGCAATCTTTTGCGCAGAAGCAGAGAGGACTCTCTTCTTATTGGTCTTTTCGAGGGAGACGAATAGAGAGCATCTTATTGACAAATTTGATAGCTATAAAAACACTCAAGCAAATAATAAAGAATTGCACGATGGCATTTATGAAAAGCCCATAATGAATAGCTACTTCAGGAATAGTTTTCCCAAAAGCGTCCTTTCGTAGGGGGACTAAGACCAACTGGAGATTTTTAAAATCGACTCCCCCTACAAGCACTCCAAGTGGAGGCATGATAATGTCGTTTACAAGAGAACTCACAATTTGATTAAAAGCTGTCCCGATAACAACCCCCACAGCCATATCTATGGCATTGCCTTTGAAAGCGAATTCTTTAAATTCTTTCAAAAAGCTTTGCATTAGTCCTTTTTATTCTTTAGCTTAGTCTACTACCTAAATCTTTCTAGAAATTTTCTCTAACGCTTCTTTTAATATTTTTTGAAAAACTTTCTTATCAACTTTTTCTAAAGCAAAAGGGTTATTTTCTTTTTCTCCATTTAAGAGAAACAGCAACTTTTGACAACCTTGAGCAATAATGAATTGATGATCAAAAGCTAGGATGGGTAATTGATTCAATGGGAAAAAACAGGCATTTTTGGCATCATCCCCAGCAGCAGGTTTTAGATTCTCAAAAGGCATTACTAATAAAAAGGCTATACTAATTACCCTGCCTCGAGGATCTCTGCCAGGCTTCCCAAATGCACCAATCTGAACTAATTGTGAGGCGCTTATGTTTGTTTCTTCCTTAAGTTCCCGTAAGGCTGCTTCTTCCAAATCCTCATTTTCCTCAACAAAACCTCCAGGCAAAGCCCACATGCCTTGAAAAGGTGGATTTTTCCTTTGAATAAGTAGCAGATGCAAGGTATCAGGCATAAATCCGAGGACTACACAGTCTGTTGTCAGTGCAAATCGAGCTATTTCTGGACGCAACCCAATGTGTCCTATCCGGGAAGACGAATCGATTAAGCTCATTCTAGAATGTGTCCTTCTTTTCACTCTTCATCAAGGGGATTTTGCTTTGGTCAAAGGGTTTTGCATGCATATTTAAAGAAGAGAACCAGCTCCCTCTCTCTAGCCATTAGTCGAAGAGACCTACTCCCTAGGCCATTAGGGTTTCCAAAGACATTACGCCTGTTTTAGTTCGTTCTTTTCGCCTTGGTTTTGGACCGTGGGAATCCGGGATTACCAAGGCCGTATCGTTCTTCGGTTAACCGGCATGGTGTTGACGAGCCGGCGGTGGAGGATCCACCACCACTCCCATAAGCTACGATGAGAATTGCTCCCGCTTCGCGTCCATCCGCTGCGGTATTCCGCTGCGTGGAGTCTGCTGCCCCGGAACAGTCCCCTTCTTCGGGTTTCCAATCGGGCTGTTTCCCTGTCCTGAGGGAAACCTCTCCAAAAGGATCGTCTTCAGCCGGTTTCGCGGCGTCCACGGAAGAATTTCCAGATCTCCTATCCTTTCCTTGTGGTTGTATGCGCCTACCCGATCCGCTTGGCTTTCGTACCGGCAATACCGGCACGTAAACCTCTCCCTGTCGCGGTTCTCTGGATGGATAAAACTGCTCTTCGGACAGAGTTGCAAGCTATAGGCCAGATTGACCTTTCGGAGTGGAACCTCCCGCTGACGCCAGAAATTCAATTCGCATCCGAAGCACACCGATTTGCATCTGGATGATGCGCCGGGAAAGCGGAAAGGCCAATGTTTCGATGACTTTTCTCCGCATGACCAATCCTTCTGGCGGAACGTAGTGTCCAAAAGTTGAGCCGCTTCTCCGCAGGCGAACCATCCTTCTCTGCAGCGGATCTTCTGACCAATCGACGCCGCACAGGCAAGCAACCACCTCTCCACCGTTTCGTAGACACGTTGATCGCCCGCTTCCACATCCGCTCCTGCAACCCATTCGAGCCTGGCATAGTCTTCTGCGACAAGCCGATCCCGCTCCTCGCATCCGCCCAGGCATTCCGAGAAGCGGTCCAAGAACGCTCTTTCTCGGCTGCGTAGCGAAGGCAGAGATCCGCTAGCATCTGGCGCTTCTTCCGGTTCAGCGGCAGGCTCTTCGCTTGGATCATCGCAACGTCTTATCTGTCTTCCTTGGCTTTTACCATATCCTCGATCTTTTTTTGTATTTGCGCAAACCTTAAAGACGGCTTGAAAAGCAGTGAATGATCGAAAGGAGATCCTTGCTCGTCTCTTCCTCTGGAGAGAGGGATTCGACGTTCATGATGGTGATTTGGGTTCCATGATCCTGGCAAAACTTCTCGAACCATTCTTAACCGAACTAGACCATCCAGTCCTTGTGAGCTACCACGATCTAGGAGATCTCTCCCCGTTCCACCATCTCCATCAGGTGCAGAAAATTCTTCCTCTTGTAGGTTAGTCCGTTGCCCACATCCTCCAGCCGTTCGGCCACCGTTTTGCTTTGTGCCAGACAAAACCTTTCCAGTGCTTCCCGCTGATTCTTCAGATCCCCCCCTTTGCCCAGCGTTGGAGACTCTGGCATACGCGATGGTTCGACGTTGCGCCGCCTTTTGGGACCGATCACTCGCAGGTAGTCCTCGTGGATGTAGCACAGTCGGTTTGTTGGAGTTCGTTTAGCGGGCAATACCTCTTCCCGATCCCATCGTTGCAGCGCGTTTAGGCTCCGACCGATCAGCGCGCCTAACTTCTTAGGCGAATATATGTTCGCCATGCATATTTATCACTAGATTTGCATGGCAATATCAATAACTATTCATTACTCTCATGCATTAATCTATTTTCATAAATAACCAATGGTTAGAAGATGTTTTTTTTAAATGGATCAGTGCATATTTTCCTCTTAATCTATTTCCGTGAAGAACAAAAAGAATTTTATCCTTTCCCCATTCTACTGGCTCATATTCCCCCTGATCCCATATAGTTACTGTTCCGGCTCCATATTCTCCTTGAGGAATGATCCCTTCAAATCCAATATAATCCAGTGGATGGTCTTCTACTTGAATCGCTAACCTTTTTTCACCAGATAATGGTAAACTTTTCGGAATTGCCCAGCTTTTAAGCACTCCATCCTTTTCGAGTCTCAAATCATAATGATGCCGGCGCGCATAATGCTCCTGGATAACAAATCTATTCATTTATCTATTTTATCGAAATAATGCTATATGAGGTCACTAATCTTTACTTTTTATTCCTAAAAACCTTGACTTTTTTCGCTCTTTTTCAATTAATTTACAGAATGAAAAACCTATTTAAATTAAGTTCTATTCTTTTTGTTTCCCTCTCTTTAATTTCTGCTTCTTCTTTGTATGCATCAGAGTCTATCGAAATTGCAAAAAAGAAAGCCAAATGCGGCTGTGCAGATAACTGTGCAAAGAAAGAGAATTGTGCAGTACACAAGGGAAAAGATTGTGACTGCTCATAGCATTCTACCATTCTGGCCTTCAATCCAGCAATAAGGAAGCCTTTTTCGAGAGAGGATCTAGCGGTATATTTGTTTCAATTACAACATTTAAGGATTCGAAATATTACATCCGATCTTTAAATGTTATTTACTTTTTTTACTTGGAATAATGAGCGGATAGGGAATGCAATGTTGTTCTATTAACTTTCCAATTATTGTTCTGAAACGGATGTACATACGTCTTCTAACATCTACGCTTAATGATAGGCAGCCTGTGGTTTCTTATTTTATCATTTTATCCACCAATACTAAACTGGACTGAGTCTGCTTGCTCTCAAGAAATTCCCTTATGCTTCAGATTGCAAAGGATTCAAAGCTTCGAAAAAATCTTCTTCCTATTTATTATTTTTTGGCTTCTTTTGTCGTTTGAATGGCTATTTTGGTTATGCCATGTTTTCTGATCAAATCTAATACAGCCGTTACTTTTTCAAATGTTGCCTTGCAATCACCATTTAGAAAAATTCTTGGCTCTGCCTCTTGAGTTTTTAATTCCATAATTTTTGCTGGTAAAGATTCTATGGAAACTTGATCTTTATTAAAATAAATGTCTCCTTTATCAGTAATAGTGATGGTTATTTCTTTTTCTTTCCTTTCGATAGAAGATGAACTCTTTGCAAATGGCAAATTGACGGTTTGACCCTCATTCTTAATCATTGCTAAGGAAACCATCATAAATGTGGCTAGTAAAAAAAACATCACATCAATAAAAGGAATGATTTCTAGTCTAGGTCTTTTTCTTCTAGGAGATACTATTTGCATATTTCAACGTACAAGTCCGATAGCTATTTATTGTCTTTATGGCAACACCGAAGAACTCGATTGAATTTTGGAATTGGACATTACTTCCAAAGAAGAAGGAGTTCCGGAGGTAGGTCTGCTAGTTGTCCCCTCTAGCTCCATCTGGCCTCTTAAAAGCAAAACGAGACGAGTAGAAGCTTCTTCTATTCTTCTTCTAGCTCTATCCATTCGAGCACTGAAAAAATTTAAAGGAATGATAGCTACAATGGCTACGGCAAGACCAAAGCTAACAGCGATCAAAGACTCTGCCACACCTCCCGTAATAGCGGCTTGTTTTCCAGCAATTTCTCCAGAGCCTACAATACTAAAAGCATGCATCATCCCAGTAACCGTTCCTAAAAGCCCCAATAACGGTCCTAGAGTCACTGCTGTATCAAGAACAACGAGTCCCTTATTAAATCTTTCCAGCTGCTCGCTTGCTGCTTCAAGCAGAGCATCTTCTAAGGCTCCATCTTTATGTTTTAACCCTTCTTGCAAGACTTTAAGCACATAATCTTTGTTTTTTTCAGCTATAGCTAATGCCTCTTCATACCTTCCCTGCCCAACAAGTTCTAGGAATTTCGTCACTAGCTTTCGTTTTCTATTGCGACTTATTTCTATCAGAAAAAGCAATCTCTCGAATATGACAGCAAGAGTTATAACGGATAGGGCCAGAATTGGCCACATTATTGGTCCGCCTTTTAAAAAAAATTGAATCATAAGCAATTAAACATTTGTAAAAAAAAATAGAAGAGATGTTCTCAAGAAAAATACAGTTTTATAAAATAAATCAAGTCTTTTATATCGTATTCCACCAAATCCTTGCCCAAAATCCCATATTATTTAATACAGAATCAATGAACAAATTTATTATAAATAATAATAAGATTCTGAAGCAAGAAAAAAAGATTAACGGAAAAGACAGAGAAGAGGAAGGCTTTAGTTAGGAGGGTTTTACGCTCAGAATCCAAAAACCATATAGCCACCACGATAGCGGGAAGAGGGAAAGCTTTTCTTTGCGCAATATGGCTCTATGACTAATCTTTTTCTAATACCTCAAGGTTTTTTTTCACCTCTCTCCTAATAAGAAAGAATAGAAAAAGAGAAACTTCTTGACTCTTTCATTAGTTAGACTAGCAAACTTTAGTTCTTTGAATTTTTTTTTATTTACCCATAACTGTTTTGTTTAAGAAAAGCTCATTTATTGCAGCCAAATAAACCCATTACGTATTTCTCTTTGTTAATAGAAAAAAAACCATGGTTTAGCCTTATCGATTTTTCAAAAAAACAAAAAGACCGACAAAGCTACCTATTTTCTGCCAAGGATAATGCCGATAGCAATGCCAACCAATAATGAAATTCCTATCGATTGGTAAGGATTTTTCCGAATAATTTCATCTGTAGTTTTGGCCCTTTCTTTTGCTTTATCGACAAGCCAATCTTCTGAATTACTTAGGTAGTCTCTTAAAGAATTTAATTTGGTGTTTAGCCTGTCAATGGCATCCTTTGTTTTTTCTCCAATATCACCAGCAGTCGTTTTTAGGAGAATATCAGCATCATGAAGTACAGCTTTGATATCGTTAACTAATTTTTCCCTGGTTACAAATTCGTTCATCATTTTTCTCCTTTTCTAATTGTTGTGAAAAAAACAATAGCACATTCCCAGGCAAATTGACAAGATTTCGCATATAAATTGCTTGGTATTATCGTTACTTTTTAAAACATTTTCTTATTTCTTGACATGTGACAGGATCTTTCCCAGGTTAGTTCTCCTTTTACTCATTAAGCAAATCTATTGTATAGTCTTAGCTGCTGTGACGCTCCAAATTGCCTGAAGAAAATAGGTTGGTAGCCATATCTCAGAAGCTTTTGGCTGTTAGCAGCATAAAATCCATTACCGGCCGGGGAAGCACCAAAGGAAAACTCTTAGACTTAATAGCAAGCCAGGCGTATGTTTTTAGAACGAGCCACATCTACGGAGAAAAAAATCGTCTATCCTCCTATATGGATAAAGCTTTTTAGAGTGTGCAGCCTAGCGGTTCTTGTTGTTTTTTCTACTACCAACTCCAATGGTCAGAATAGCTTCTGATAGCTTTGGAAATGTAAAGCAAATAGCCCAATCCTACTGACTCTATACTACTTTATGGTTTGCCACTCTAATGGAGGATGGCTTGCAAACGGACTGAATACCTTAAAAAGATGAAGGGTATGCTCATTGCATTTCTGTTATTCAGTGATCCCTGAAAAACTAAGGGAAACCAGAGGCAGGGCAGTCTAGCCTTCTTTCTTCCACTCCACCCAAAGGGATAAATATTGCTTTAATTGTTAGCTTTTGAGATCTTATTCAGCTTGCTAACAACTGTAAGCTATTTTTAGATGCGAGCCTTTTCAGAAACCGTTTTGGATTGGCTAATGGAATGCTTTTGAAGGTAGATAAAGATAACTGGATAAATGATCAACTCCAATAAGGCAGAGGTAATGACTCCCCCAACCATGGGAGCGGCGATCCGTTTCATCACATCCGCCCCTGTTTCTTGACTCCATAAAATCGGTAGAAGGCCAAAAAGAATTGCACACACAGTCATTATTTTGGGCCTTATTCTGCCTGCTGCCCCTTCCTTAACGGCATCTAAAAGATCCGCCATCGATCCCATTTTCCCCGTTTTCTTTGCTTCCATGAAAGCATGATCAAGATAAAGTAGCATAATAACCCCGGTTTCTGCATCGATTCCCGCTAGAGCAATCAAACCAACGGCAACTGCCACACTCAAGTTATAATTAAGGATATAAAGGAACCAAAACGCCCCCACTAGAGAAAAAGGAAAAGCAAGAAGCACTATAAGAGTTTTCTTTAAAGAATGGGTATTAAAATAGATCAAGACAAAAATGATAAACAAAGTCAAAGGAATAAGCAGGGAAAATTTAGCTTTAGCTCTAAGAAAATATTCATAAGAACCGGCCCATTCGATGTAATATCCGGGTGGGAAAGAGATCGTTGTCCCAATTTTTTGTCCCGCTTTTTTAATATATCCCACTAAATCCTTCGCAGGGGTATCAACAAAAACAAAATTCACCAGTTGTGCATTTTCACTTCTAACAAGTGGGGGGCCTTGACTATAGCGAATGTCTGTCACTTCACTTAAGGGAATTTGCGAGGAAGCAATTGCCATAGTCGTCGGATTACCAGACATTTGTTTCTGTAACGAGGCTTGAGGCGGCAGCGGAACAAGAATCCTTGAAAGAGAAGCCACGTCTTTTCTAAAATCTCTATGGTATCTGACATTTACAGGGTATCGTTCTCTACCTTCAATGGTGGTAGTGACTGTGTTCCCTCCAATGGCTCCCTCTATCGTTTGGTTGACGTCTTCGACAGTCAGTCCATAACGGGCAAGTTTATCTCGGCGCACAATGATATCGATGTAATTTCCTCCCTCAATTCTTTCTGCATAGGCACTCCTTGTTTCAGGCATTTCTAGCAAGACTTTTTCGATTTTTTCCCCAAGCCTATTCAGCTCCTCAAGATCCTTACCAAAGATTTTAATCCCCAAAACGGAGCGAAACCCTGTGGTCAGCATTTGAATTCGTGTTTGAATAGGCATCCAGAACACGTTCGCCACCCCAGGGAAATGGAGTTTCTGATTCATTTCAGCAATCAACTTATCCCAATTCATTCCTTTCCTCCATTTATCCTTAGGTTTTAAATTGACGATCGTTTCAGTCATCGAAAGAGGAGCCGGATCGGTAGCTGTATCTGCCTGTCCTGATTTGCCAAAAACCGATTCCACTTCTGGAAATGTCATTAGATAACGATCCTGAAGATTGAGAAATCTCTCCGCTTCAGAAATACTTATTCCAGGAACGGCTGTCGGCATATAAAGGATTGTTCCTTCGTTTAAAGGAGGCATGAACTCCGCACCCAATCTGGATAATGGATAATAAGTAGAGAGAAGTATCAGTAGAGCCAGAATCAAAACAACAGCTCTATGTTTAAGAGCTTGTTCAAGAACAGGCTTATAGAGAAAAAAAAGGAACCGGTTGATAGGATTTTTTTGTTCCGGAATGATTTTCCCTCGGATAAAGCCATTCATAAGAGCTGGAACAAGTGTGATAGAGAGGAGAGAGGCAAAAAACATGGAGAAAGTTTTTGTAAAAGCAAGTGGCTTAAATAATCTGCCTTCTTGAGCCTCCAAAGCAAAGATTGGCAGAAAGGAAACGGTAATAACAAGAAGAGAGAAAAAAAGGGGCCGACCTACATTTTGAGAGGCTGTCAATAGCAACTCTTTTCGGGTTATTCCCCTGGGTTCATTGCCGGTCAATATCCTATATTCTTCAAGCGAACGATGCGCATTCTCCACCATGATGATGGCTGCATCAATCATGGCTCCTATGGCAATGGCTATGCCACCCAAAGACATGATGTTAGCTGTCAGATGGAAACTAGAAAAAGGGATAAAAGACAAGATAACAGCTGTTGGCAACATAAAAATAGGAATCAATGAGCTACGCAGATGCCATAAAAAAACAACACAGACGGCACTGACGATAAGGCATTCTTCAAAAAGCTTTTTTTTCAATGTTTCAATAGATTTGTAAATTAGTTCGGATCGATCATACACAGGCACCAATTTGACTCCTTGGGGGAAAGAAGGTTCTAGACTCTTGATTTTTTTCTTTATTCCATTGATCACCTGGAGAGCATTCTCACCATATCGCATGACGACTATACCTCCAACAGCTTCTCCAATGCCGTTATAATCAGTGACACCAAAACGAATATCTCCTCCAATCGTCAAGTCTCCCAACTGACTCACCACAACAGGAATACCCTGCCTGTCCCTTTTAACAACCACCTGGCTGATATCTTCTAAATTCCTGAAATACCCCTTGCCCCGTATATAAAATTCGACTGTAGAAACCTCTAAGCTTTTCCCTCCCACATCTTGATTACTCTTCTGTATTGCCTGAACGACCTCATCAAAACGGATCCCATAGGCCAAAAGCTTATTAGGATCGATATTTACTTGATATTGTCTAACATACCCACCAAAACTGGCTATTTCCGAAACTCCATGAACGGTAGAGAGAGCATACCGTAACGTCCAATCCTGAAAAGAACGGAGCTCAGAGAGCGTATGCTTGCCCGATGTATCTAGGAGAACATACTCATAAACCCAGCCCACTCCCGTCGCATCTGGACCTAATGTCGGATTGACATTGGCGGGAAGAGAGGAACGAACCGAGTTCAAATATTCCAAAACCCGCGATCTTGCCCAGTAAAGATCTGTTCCATCTTCGAAGATTACATAGACAAAAGACTTACCAAACATCGACTCTCCCCTTACGAATTTCACTTTCGGAGCGGAAATAAAACGAGTTGAAATCGGATAGGTTATTTGATCTTCGATAAGAGTAGGACTTCTTCCAGGCCATTCGGTATAAACAATCACTTGAACGTCGGAAAGATCAGGAATGGCATCAAGAGGCACGTGCGCAACAGAGTAAAGCCCAAGACAAAGGCTAAAGAAAACAAAGAGGAGAACCACAAATGGATTTTCTCCACTCCAAAGAATAATCCGGCTGATCATTAGTCTTTACATGCCTGGCATCCCATGCATATGAGAATGAGGCATCTGTTGATATTCTTTTTTCTCTCCTGCTTCTCTTTTCTCTCTCTTAGAATAATGATCGCTGCTCCATATTTTTAAGGCTCCCTGAACCCTGGCTTCTGCATCGATCAAAAAATTGGCTCCACTGACGACTCGATCCCCCTCTTTTACCCCTCCTCGGACAATATAATAGCCTTCTATTTTATCTCCAATTTCCACAAATTTTGGCTCCAAGTGGCCTCCCCCATGGTCGAGAAAAACTACGTAGTGTTCTCCTGTGGGTATCACCGCATCTTCAGCTATAGCAAGCTTAGTTCCAAAATCTATTGTTGTTTTAAAATCAGCGTACATTCCTGGATGCAGAATGTGATGTGGGTTAGGCAGAACAACCCTCACCTGCAATCGGCGAGTCTCTTCAGCAAAATGGGGCTGTATAAAATCGATTTTGGCTTCGAATATTTTTTCTGGCAGAGCAGGGAAGCTTATCTGACAAGGAAGACCAATAGAAATATATCGAGCCTGATCTTCTGGTAGTTCAGCTAAAATCCACACATTTCGTAGATCAACGATCTTGAGTAGGGACTGGCCGGCTGTAAAATACATCCCTTCGTAAACATTTTTTTCATGAATATGCCCCTCTATGGGAGAACGGAGCTCAAAGGTTCCACGAATACCCTTTGCTGTTCGCACATCGTTGACAGACATCGACCAAGCATATTTTTCAAGCTCCCTTATTTGATCCTCATTAAGATCCCAAACACGCAATCTAGCACGAATGTGATAAAATTGTTGATCGAGCAGTATCGGATTATCTTTTTTTACTAAAAGGCTCCTCCGCCATGCTCTATAAGCCTTTATATAATCCATCTGCGCCTGAACCCAATCCTGGCTTAATATAGTTGCCAGTGTTTCTCCCTTGGAAAAATGCTTGCCCACATAATTAGCATATAATTTGATTATATACCCATTGCCCGCCTTGACGTTAACATCGTAAATTTTTGACTCGTTGATTGAAACAATGGCTGGTGCATTAATTTCAAGTTTTAACTTTCGGACTTGTACCTCCTCGGTCCTTACTCCAATAGCCTGAAGCCTTTCTGGGGGAATAAAAAAGGGAGAGGTTTCCTGGGTTTCTTTTTGATTCTTTTGCTCAGATTTTGTTTCAAAACTGGAAGCATAAACGGGCACTAGGTCCATCGAACAAATAGGGCATTTTCCAGGGGTTTTTGATTTGACGCTGGGGTGCATCGTGCAAGTATAATAGAGAATTTCTCCCTTTTTTTCTTCTGCTTGAATAGGGCAGAGAAAAAACCAAAAAAAGATAGGAAGGATGCCAAAGAAAAATAAGAAATTCTGCAAGCCTTTCCTGTTGACCATGACCAAGAATTTTTTACTGCAGCACAATTATTATCACAACCAAAGAAATTATTCTTTAGAAATCATTTTCCCCAAATATTCCCTTTCTCCTGCTTGAAATGGAAAGAGGCGGCCCAATAATTTCAGCTAAGATCACCACTTTTCTTAGATTACTGGCCTCTTTGAGAACTGCTACTAGCTCTTTTTTAGAAATCCCTTTTTTCATTGGTTTCTTTTCCTCATAAGAAAAAATATCCCAGTCCTCTTTTTTCCCCAATATCTCCTTTGGAAGGGATGTTTCTTTCTGCAATGCTATTTCTTTCGCTGAAAAAATAATAGGCAACTCTTTTTCTACCGGCAGAGGTATCGATTCCTTGATACTTTCTTCCTTTGTTGTCATAGAGGCGGATTGTTTTTCCTCCGATGGCTGCTTCTCTTTTTCCCAAGGAAAAGGAACACGGCTAGAGGAAGTCTTGCTTTTCCTCCCTCTTCTCAATCCATAGAACAGCTGTAAAGCAACAAGAAGGAGGAAAAAGAGGAAAGGGAGGAAGTCTTTCATAAGCAGTTTGAGAAGTAATCTGTTAAGTGGGAGTTGTAGAAGATGTTTCTCCAGAAATACTAGCCCGCATTTGGGTATCCGCTTGAATGTTACGCAACCTATAATAATCCATCACTCCAAGATAGCCTTTTCTAAGAGCTTCAGAAATGGCTATGGGGATTTGAGACTCAGCTTCCACCACTTTGGCTCTCATCTCTTCAACTTTAGCCTTCATTTCCTGTTCTAGAGCTACAGCGGCCGCTCTTCTGACTTCTGCTTTCGCCTGCGCTACCCTTTTATCTGCTTCTGCCTGCTCGGCTTGAAGTTTTGCTCCTACATTATCGCCTATGATCACTTCGGCAATATCTATCGATAAAATCTCAAAAGCTGTACCAGAATCCAATCCTTTCTGAAGAACTATCTTCGATATCCGATCAGGATGTTCTAATACTTCCTTGTAGGTAGTAGCCATTCCTATGGTCGTCACTATGCCCTCTCCTACTCGAGCAATAATGGTTTCTTCCGTCGCTCCTCCTACAAACCTTTCCAAATTTGTTCTTACGGTCACCCGTGCTTTGGCTTTTACCGTTATTCCATCCTTAGCCACGCCTGCAATGTAGGTTGGCCCTCCAACTTGAAAAGGACAATCGATTACTTTAGGATTAACGCTTGTGCGAACAGCCTCAAACACACTTTTCCCGGTTCCTATGGTTGCCAGGTCAATGGC
Organism: Methylacidiphilum sp. Yel; assembly: GCF_004421185.1. Taxonomy (GTDB): domain Bacteria; phylum Verrucomicrobiota; class Verrucomicrobiia; order Methylacidiphilales; family Methylacidiphilaceae; genus Methylacidiphilum. The sequence goes on from NZ_LXQB01000025.1 coordinate 21,019, forward strand.
ACAGGCCCTGTTGAATGTTAAGGGGATCCCCGCCCTATCCGCTGCTACCAATGCTCTTACAACATGCTCTACATTACCGCCTGCCAAATAATGGGATTCTAATTGAGCTGTGGAAATAGATAGACCAGAACGGACTGCGGTGATTCTTGTGTTAACGATCAACGAGGGAGGAATTCCTCTAAGCCGCATAGCAACGAGATTCAGTAAGCTGACAGCAGCTCCTGTAATCATTGCCTTTATCCACAATCCAATAAAATTGAATAGGATCGCTGCAACAATCAGCAGAACAATGAGCAAAAAGACAATCAAAATCCAGCTAATCACAAAATCCCCTTATTTATTGTTTAACAGGCTAGTATCAATAATGAAAAAAGCTATTCAGTTTGTATAGCTCTTACAATTGCTTTTCCTTCCCTGATTCCTACAACTTTTATCTTTACTCCTTCTTCAATATATCCTGTTTCAGATACTGCCTCTACTCTTTTTGAATCTATGCGAACAAAACCATGCGGCTTGCATGGAGACTCGCATCTGCCTTCTTTTCCTAGATACCAATTGATCTCATTGCCTTCTTCTTCCTTATTGGTCACTAAAAGCTCCATCTTCTTTTTTAGCCCAGTCTTGGGGAAAATTACGATCCACAACCAAAAGATCAACAGCAAGACGACAAGTTCAACCCCAAATACTGTTAATCCTCCCATGAGACCATAAAAGACAAAGCCTAAGACTATAGCTGACAACAACAAAGAAGAACCTAACAATGCCAGAATATAGCCTGGGAAAAAAGATTCAATGAAAAGCCCAAGACCACCAGTAAGGATCAATATCAAAAGCAAGAGTTTCACCGCATGACTTCGGTTAATTTAACTCTTTACATCCACTGCTTCGACAACAATCCGGATCCCCTCGACTCGAACAATCCGAATTGGAGTGCCTTCAGCAATAAACTCCCCAAGACTTACGACATCTACCACCTTCCCCTTGAATCTTCCCAAACCACTTGGTCTAAGGACTGTGACTGCTTGCCCTTCCATACCAACAGACAGCTCGAGGGTCCGCTCATCCTTTTGTTGCGGCTCTTTACTCCACCCAATCGAAACTCTTTTTGGAATAAAACGGGAAAAAGCAAATATAAGCAGAAAGGCTGAACCTATGGCAATTATCAAAGATATCAATCCCTCCCTCATCCCAGCAAGCCAACTTCCCACATTTTCTGTCGGCAATTTTTCTGCCGATGCCGATAGTATTGCAATGACTACCATTAAGAGCCCAATGAGAGTTGGGATGACTAATCCAGGAAAGAAAAAAAACTCAGCCAAAACCAAAGAAACACCAAAGAGGAAAAGGAAAAACGGCTCAAAACCACTTAATCCTGCTAGATAATGACCCAAAAAATAAAGGCAAAAAAAGAGAAGACTAAGTAATCCTAAAGCTATGCCCCCAGTCTGCAGTTCTAAATAGGCGAGCAGAAGACCAAGAGTCAAAAAAAGGGGACCTAGCATCGTCATAATCCTGCCGATTCTTTCAAAACCGGTAGGTTTTAATTGGATAATTATTGGCTTTGTCCCTATAATTTTTTCGGCCAATTGCTCTAAACTAGGAATAATGCCTTCGGCTAAAAGAGGCTTAGGAGGATTTCCATACTGCCTAATGGCTTCTGTATCGGTAAGGGTCAAGACTTTTCCCTTAGGAAGGATTTCTTTGCCATCTATGACAAGTCCACTATCTTTGTCCACCATGGCATTAAAAACAGCAGGATTATGGCCGTGTCGTTCTGCAATGGCTCGAATCAATCCTTGATAGGCAGAAAGAATTTTTTTCTCATAACTTTCCGGTAAATTCTGTATGCCACCTTGAGGAGAAAACATCACAGGGGTTGCCGCACCAATAACCGAACCCGGAGCCATATAAATATGCCTGCAGGCAGCTGCCACAAAAGCACCTGCAGAATAGGCCTTATGATTTACAAAGGCAAAAGTATTTTCCTGAAATGGGAAACGTTCAATCTGCTGAATAATTTTTTCCATCGACTCCACTTGTCCCCCTGGGGTATTTAAATCAATAATCAAGTCTTTGGCACCGCTTTTAATCGCTTCATTTACTCCACGCCTAACCACATAAACCATAGTTTGTTCAATCTCATCCTTAATAGGGATCACATAGACAAGCTCATTCCCACCCTTGACAATCTGTGCCTTAAGAAATGAACAAAAAAGAAAAAATAATAAACTAATAGCTCCTAACTTCCCGTATGTCATTCCAACTCAGTCATTGCCATTTGTTTGCAATTTCAAAACATAATTGCGCTTTTGTTTGAAACTAATTTATCAAATTTAACTTGCTCAACTGCTTATTCTTAAGCTAAATGTTCTTTTATCCCCTACATTCTATTTTACTTATTGACAATATGGTGGTCTTCTTTGATTATTTAAAGCACCGATTTCATCGTGAAATTTAGTTTTATCAACCGCTTCTTTGCTGTCTTTTTTCGATATTTTTGTTTTAGCTTACTTATTTTTTTATTCTTTTCGTTTTTTTCGATTAGAGCCATCGCCGATAACACTTCTTCGCAAAATTCTCATTCGACTAAGAAAAAGGCGCTTAAAAAAGAAAAAACCAAACATAATCATGATCTTCTTTCTGATGCATCCGCACAGATTGAAGAGAAGAACAAGCAGATAGA
>NZ_LXQB01000026.1 GCF_004421185.1 Methylacidiphilum sp. Yel
ACTCGTAAACAGCCAGCAGCATTTTTTCCTGCACCGTCCTGCCAATCAAACAGCTCTTGCTGGGCGGAAACCAGCGGCCGGCCACCACCACTAGCCCACCTTCCCACTTTGCCTTGTATTCCAGTTGCAGCTGAAGCTCAAAGAAACCCATGTTGGATAGGGATCAGGCCAGATGCCGGTTCTTCACTATGCCGCCCACCTTCAGCTCTTTGACGAGGAAGGGGTGAAATCGTCGAGTGAGGTGAGCTTGTGCAATCAGAGAGCATTCTTGTGAGAGTTCATCCCAGAGCTCAGGTCTGCGAAGCCTTCGAACGTCCAACCTTGCCGGGCGCAGTAACGTTCGAGCAGCTGCTTTTGCCGCTCCAGCTCATCCTTCTGCTCGAAACGGGAGTGACGGGTGTAGGCGATGGTGCGACCTACCGCCTCCAGCGCATAGAATTGATCTGGCCGAAGCCGCGCAAGATCGTAGCGAGACTGTCCGCCAAACTGTGCGTTCATCGAAAAGAAGCTTGCCCTCGGGCTCTCAGCACCGCAGCGTCTGCAGTGCAACCCCCAGGAACTCGGCGGCCTCTTGAATGCTGACTAACTTGCGAGACATATATATCTTTGCGCAAGAAAGTGTAACTTAAATTGAAACTGCTCCAGCCCTCTTCTGCTTCGTTCAGAAATTCCATGCTTATTGTCTTCTGCTCATTTCTTTTATTAGCTATTTTATTAGCTAGAGTCAAAGCGTACTTACATTGAATAGGAAGAATGTCATAATTGTTTTTCTAGACATAAACTTCAGTCTTATGTCTTCTAGTCCTAATCTTATTGCCGGCGTTTTGTCTCCTATCTAAGAATCTATTGCCATAGTGTAATGTCATTCCTCTTGTCTTCCTAAGATGTCTGTTAAAACTTTATCAGATAATTTTTTCATATATGCTATAGACCTAATGTCTTTCTTTTCTTCCCTTCCATTACCGTTCCCTTTGGCAATCTTATGGCTCTCCTCTAATACTTTGTTCCACTACCGCTCAAGTGTCCTATTGCCACTTTCCTTCTTTTTAGAAAAGTCAAATAGTTTTATCTTTGTGATTGGAATTAAAAGAGTTTATCCACTTACCTTTTTAGAGAGGACTTCTAGGAGTAAGAGGTTGAGAACGCATTTCTTAGAAGGGTATTTTTAGAGATGGATTTTTAAAATAATGCCTAAAAGAACGATGCTTCCCATGAGTAATCCAAAATATTGGGCGAGGCGTTTATCGAGGTTTTCAATTTTTGATTCTAGTTTATCCATCCGCAGACTCAGTTGCATTTCAAGCCGCTGTTCTGCGTTAAAAGAGGCGGTTTTTTTATTTTCTTCAAGAAGAAAACCTTCGACAAGCGCTTCAGAGATAATCTCTGCTTGTTTTTGAGTCAAACCAGCTTCTTCTAGCCGCTTACGGAGCTTTAGGGTATCAAATGTAGAGGCCATTTTTTTCTTCTCCTTTTGTTGAATAAAAAGTTCGTCTTTAATATGGTTCTTTGCATCCTAAAAAAGAAAACTGGAAGTAAAAAGCTTAGTGAATGGGCTTTCAGTTTTTTATAAGCCAATTCTTAGGCTTAATAAAAAACTCTTTTGTTTGGTGCTTCGTCATTTTATTCAGAGAAACTGATCATTGACCTAAGTAGGGAAAAGGATATAAAAAGAAAAGATCTATAAGGGGGGGTGTCCTTTATGAATCTTTATTTGATTCGTCATGCAACAGCGGAACCAAAAGCGGATATGGATGCTCAGAGAAATTTGGTTTCTGAAGGTAAGGAAGAAGCAAAGATTGTAGGAAAAGGATTTAAAAAGCTTGGGATAAAACCTGATGTAATTTTCAGTAGCCCTTTAAACCGTGCCTTGCAAACGGCAAAGATTATAGCCCAGACATTGAAATTTGAGAACGAAGTGGTGATCATTCCTGAACTGGAGAATGGGCACTCCTCCTCTGAACTGCTGGAAGTGATTAAAAAATACGATAGCCAATCCTCTCTTTTTCTTGTTGGTCATATGCCAAGTCTTGCTGAATTTCTATCCGATTTTATTGGTGCCAGTAGACCTCAGGCTTTTCCTTTTGACAAAGGAGGAGTCGCTGCCATTCGATCTGAACAGCTTCGGCTAGGTATCTGGGAATTGAGATTTATGTTGCGTCAGAGTCAACTACGTAGATATTAAAAATTTTTTCTTTATAATCCCGAATCCTCCTTTGGGTTTACTCTCTACAGGCCTTTAAGCTAAAGATTCATAAAAAAGCAGAAAAGAAAATCAAAAGCTTATAGCAAACACATAGTGCCTATTAAATATCCTTTTACGGAGAAGGGATATGATAGAAAGAGCCGGTAGTTTTTCTTGTATGGTCTTTCTATCTAAACAAGCTGTTTTTTATTCGGTTAATTGGAGATTGTGCAGACTAGCTAAAAAATCAATTGCCGGTTAAGCGTCTTATGAATCGACTTAAAAAGAACATCTTTTTCTTCGGTTAGTAACTTATAGCTTATAGAAAGTAGGTTTTCTTTTTTTTGAGGTGTAAGGCATCTCAAAGCGCCAGGTCCAATGCATCTTCGAAAGATTTCAGCTCCAGCGATTTTAAATGCAAAAATTAGCTCAAAGCTCTCAGGCAACCTGTAATAGCTTAAAGTATAAAAAAAATGCTCCACTAATCCAGCTAGAAGAAGATGGGATAAAAGTAGGCCTATGTCGATTTCTGGTCTTCCGCAAATCATCGATTCAAAATCGGATATGCCAATACCGGTTCCCGTACGGATCCAGCTAAAGGGTAAAAAATTTCCATGAATCAGTGTTGGCCCTTGGTCTAAGTAGTGATACGCAGCCTGTTTCATTGCTGAATAAAATTTCCAGTCTGTAAGAAACTTTCGTTTAAACCAGTCGATACTTTCATTTTTTTTGCTATCCGAAAGCGATTTTTTTTGTTTCATGGGGATAACAAAAAGATTTCTCCAGTGGTACTTACGCATCGCTTGATTCTCGAACTTCAAAATCATTTTCTTTTTGTAAAAGGCAGAGTGTAGATAAGATAAAAAATCGAGGAGGGAACTTAGTTCGTTGACAGAGAAAGGCTCTTTTTCATAGATTGCTGAGCAATCTTTTTTCCCGAGCTCTGATAAGATGAGCAAATAGTTTGTTCGGTCTACATAAAGGAGAGAGGACACATAGCTTCTCAGTATGGGATCTTTGGAGCAAAGCGAATAAAACTCTGCTTCTTTGAGGATTCGACTCATAGGCGCTCGATTGGACGGACAACAATCAATCCATGGCCTGGATTGTTTTAAAAGGAATGTTCTATGTGAGGTTTCTACTCTGACAATTTTATCTATTCTATGTGCTGATTCAGTTGTTAAGGATAGAATCGATTCTTTAGGGTACAAAAATTGGATCGATTGTAAATAGGTTTCAACCTTCGGTTGCTTTGCTTCTAAAAAAAACAGTTCAGGAAAATTTTTTTCCCAATCTTCATAATCCTTGGGAACCCTTTTGTTTTTTCGGTTGGAAACAAACGGAGAGAAAATCATAAATTACTCTGCCTTTCTATATATGAGAGAATCCTTCGTTATTTCCTATTCCTTGTAATAGAAACTCTTCTATATTTTCCTAAGATTAGAAAAAGATTGCGCTTGCTGCCTAATCCTTATTCCTATTCCATTAGAGAGAATCACAGCTTTCTTAGAGAGAGAAGAACGGAAGCATAAAACCAATACTGCTGTCAATAAAAAATTGAAAAACTATAAAAGTTGTACAATCAATGAAACAATTTTTAAGATTTTAACAAAGATATGGCTTCGAATTTTCAATATAAAAGCATACATACTACAAAAAAAAGATTTTTTGTATTCTATCTTGTAATTGCTAATAACTTTGATTCATATTTTTCATTATGAAAGCTTATGAAAAATTTTTGGCTACAGCCATTCAACTTCGAACCTTGCCAGATGAAACCATCAATCTAGTCAACGAGCTTATTAAATCTATTGTCTCGTTACATCTTACAAATGACAAATTACAGAATCTGAATGTGGAGACGTTGGAGGATAAATCTCCAAAACCATCTTTGGATGTTTTATTAAAGGTGATTGAAGAAGCAGGAGAATCAGGAATTACTCTTGATGAGCTCTCTGATAAACTTCGTTGCCCAAAAGCTACCATAGAGAAAATGCTTACAGAGCATTCGCAGGATATTGAGTATGTTGGAAAAGAAAGGGTCGCAATGAAGAAATTCGTTCAGCCTGAAGCCCTTCCATCCTCTTTAAGACGCCGGAGTCGGCTGACTGTAGAAAAATTTATTGAAATTGTTAAAGAAGCTCCAATACATATCGATGACTTAGCCGCTAAGTTAGGAGTCAAATCGAGTTCCTTAAGGGTTTTTTTAAGCAGACATAGAAAGGAGTTAAAAAATATCCGACTTGAAAAATCTCACTTTAAATTTGTGGAGTCTTCTGGAAGAGGACAGGATAATATAAGAACAGAAAAAGTGATGGCTATACTGGCTGAAGCAGGAGGCAGAATTTCTAATAAAGATCTTGCCTTTAAACTTGGAAAAACTACTCGCCAAATTTCAAATTGGTGGACCTCTTTGATCCGAAGAAAAGCCAAGCAGCTGGAAAAGCTCGATTATGATCCTAAAGAACATATCTTCTTATTAAAGGCAGCAAACGAAAACTCTGAGTCTTCATAAGTATCACTTTCAGTTTTTTTGGCTAAATTTTCCTCTTGTTGGAGGCCATTTGCTTGAAAGAGCTGTGACGGCTCTTTTTTTAATGAGCGAGCCTATTTTACTGTTTGACTCGCTTCTTAATTATTTCACTAAGGGAGGAGGGATCAAAAACTGACACAGAAGGGTGGAAAGGAGAGGATGGCTCTTCTTTTATTTTTTTAAGCATTGTAATGGCCTCAGGCAGTGCAAACTGTTCTCCACCGATCCCTTCGATAAATTGACCGGCTAGGAGCTCTTCTCGCATTTCCATAAGCCTCAGGATGGGGAGCAACTGAGGCCATAGCCCATAATAAACTTTTTCTTTTTCGAGGAGTTTTTTAAAAAAAATACCGTACCGACGCAGCAACATTCTCAGAAGCTTTTCCGTTTTCTTTTCAGTTGGGAGAGCTGGCTCAGTAGTTTCTGATAATCTCAGTATAGATTTTTCTATACTCAGGTTATAGGTCTCAGCTGTCCATCTTCCCCAACTTGAAGAAAGAGCGAGTCTTAAAGAAAGAGAGAGTCTTTTCTTTTTAGAAAAAAAATGTCGTAACGCACTGACACAATCCGCTCTGACCAAACCGTATCCCACTAGTTCCTTAAGATCGCTTTCTATTTCCCATGGTGCCGCTTTACTTGCTCCCAACAATTCATCAAAGAAAAGCGCTCTTTTTTCAACGATCAGCTCATACAGTCTTTTTGCCCTAGAAGAAAGGGCTAAAGAATGAATATGCAGATAAGGCTGTTTTTTAAATACACAAGCCTGTGCTCTTTCTAAGAAGGCTATTGAACAGGAAGAATGGCTAAAAGAAGCACTCTTTCTATTGCTTTTCTTTTTGATCACCCAGACAATTCTTCCTGAAAGGCTTAATTGATCAAGCCAGGAAGGATCGTAATTTTCCATTCTAGAAGGCAGAATTTCTTTTTCCCATGATTCCAGAGGTGCAAAATAGCCTTCCAGAATTTTAAGAACTACAAAAAGTCCTTCTAGCCCGCAAGCTTTAGTGTCGGCTGTCAGTCGTTGCCACTGGTAAAGAAAACTTTGGTAAAGCTCAATAGCAACCGGTTGGATAGCACTCCTATAGTAGGCTCTAGAAAGCTTATGGAGTTGCGATAAGACCGAACGATGACACCATGCACTCTCCTTTGATCCTTTCTGAAAACGACCTCTAAAAACAACGCCTTGAGCCTCGAGTAATTGAAGCGCTGAGTCTACCTCTTCGACTGAGCGATTTAGTATAAGCGCAAGCCTTTTAGAACTCACTGGCCCTTCGTATTGAAGCCTTGCTTGCAGTAGTTTGGGTAAAGCGTCTGCTAGACTAATAGAAGAGCTCTCACCGGTCTTAGAGAAGTGTGTGGGGTAAAGAGCTGAAAAGCAGGAAAGCCACTGCTGAGCAAACCAAAGGTTGTGTCTGGTAGAAAGATGGATACAGAAAATCTTTCCTTCTTTGCGTAATGCTTCAGCCCATTCAGTCAGTCCATTGTCTTCGCATTGGCTCCATATTCTATCCTCGTTGGTTAGAAACCCAACAGAAGAAAGAAAATCAAAAAAGACTTCTTGATCATTTGGTTTTTGCCAATAGGAATCTATGAACTGTTTGATGGCTTGCTGAGGTAGCTGCGTACTGATCGTGAGTTCTTCTGGATCGTATGTAGTTTTAAAGGGAACCGAGCGGCTCCTCCGTTCTTCTAGTGGGGCAGGATCCAGATAGGTATAAGGAGCTGAGGAGAGTAAAGTGACTGCCGGAAAAGAAGGGTTGATGGACTCTCTATGAGTCAGGAGAACGGCTCCTTTCTCAATGGAAGCTAAAAGTTGTTCAAGCCCTCTACAGTCCAGAACCCCTTCCAAGCAATAGGCAAGGGTTTGTTCTACTAGAGGATGTTTAGGGATCGATCGGTTCCCAATAATATTTTCAAGGCAAGCCGTTGCCTCTGGAAAAATAAGAGAAAGGAGGTTTTCAGCTTCCATCTTTTGGACTAAAGGAGAAGAGAATTTGCCAGCTCTTATTTTGGGGATAGCAAGAGCGGTTGTGGCCGTCCATCGCCATCTGATTCCAAAAAAAGGCGCATCTATCAAAGCTTGACTAAGTAGTTCGCGAATCGAATGAGAAGAAAGAAAATGCATCAGATCTTTGAGAGGAAAACTGTGAATGGTCGTTAAGGATAACACTAATCCCTCTTCGGAAGCAGCAGCTTGTAGTTCAAAATTAAATTTTCTACAGAACCTTTTGCGCAAGGCTAGTCCCCATGCCCGATTCAATCTTAACCCTAAGGGAGAATGAATAACCAGCTGTGTGCCTTCGGTAGGATCAAAAAATCTTTCTAAAACAATGTTGTCAGCACTAGGGATTGTTCCAAGAGTAAGATTGGTCAGAAGAAAAAATCGAGCAAGCTCTTCAGCAGCTTCTTTAGAAATCCCAATAAGCTCTTCAAAATGTTTTGAGAGCGTCGTTGCTGTAGTCTGGTTCTGAAAAGATTGGAGGAACTCGGCTGCTTTTTTTCTTATCGTATCGATAGCCTGGTTTATCAAAGGACTCCTTGCCGGAGCTTCGCCTAGCCAAAAGGGAATCGTAGGATTCGATCCGGCAGCATCTTCGACCAGGACTTTCCCTCTTTTTACCTTTTTGATTTTCCATGGATGATTTCCAAGAAGGAATATGTCACCAATTAAGCTTTCTAAGGCGAAATCTTCGTTGACAGTTCCAATCCTTGTTTCGTCAGTCTCCAAAGCTACAATATAGTCTCCTGAATCCGGGATCGTACCTCCGGAAGTTAAGGCTTTTAGTTTTGCCCCTTTTTTGGCTCTAAGCCATCCGTTGGAATCAAAAAAAAGGAAGGCGCGTTGGCTCCCTCTTAAAGGATGAAAACCGTCGCAGAGTAATTGCGTAAGTTCATGAAACTTTTCAAAAGATAGGTTTCTGTAGGGATAAGCTTTTGAAAAAAGTGCATAGAGTTGTTTTTCCTCCCAAGGTTCAGCAGCCACTTCAGCTACTATCTGTTGCATCAGAACGTCAAGAGGAGCTTCTGGAAGATGGATAGATTCAATTTTACCCTGTTTTAAAGCATACAGAAGGGCAACACACTCGACTAGATCATGGATGTCCAATGGGAAAAGATGGCCATGAGGCAGGCGTTCGTTTTGTGGATTATGATTCGACCTGCCAATTCTTTGAATAAAAGAGGAAACCGATCGAGGAGAGCCCATCTGACAAACTCCTTCCACTGATCCAATGTCAATACCAAGTTCAAGAGACGCAGTAGCGACCAGAATGTTGAGCTTGCCTTCCTTAAATTTTTTTTCTGTGGCTTTTCGGGTCTCTTTAGAAAGACTGCCGTGATGGGTCCCGATCTTTTCTGGATCCATTAAAAGACCAAGATGATGAGCCATTTTTTCGGCTAATCTTCGAGTGTTAACGAATACAAGCATAGTGTGGTAGTGGTTGGTTAATTGGATAATCCGACGATAAATTTTATCCCAGCCTTCCTGCGGCATGACATGTCCAAGAGGAAGAAAAGGAAGTTCGAGCCTAGCGTCTAAGCTTGGGGGTATCCCTAGATCAATAATGTGGCAGGGAGCTGAAGGAGATAGAAAATGGCCAAGTGTTTCCATAGGACGCATGGTGGCGGATAATCCGATTCGCTGGATTTGTCTTTTGCAGACATGCTCTAGCCGTTCTAAAGAAAGAGAAAGATGAGCCCCTCGATTGTTGTCTGCAATCCAATGGAGTTCATCCACAATGACCGTTCGAACTGTTTGAAGGATTTTTCTCCCTGAACTACTAGTAAGCAGTAAATATAACGATTCAGGCGTAGTAACTAGTATGTGTGGGGGATGAAGGCGTTGTTTTGTTCTTTCATAGGAGGAACAATCGCCCGTTCTGACAGATATAGTTAAAGGAGTTAGGGATGGCTCTCCAGATTTCGTAAAATGGAGGATTTCAGACAAGGGTTTTCTTAAATTTGTTTCTATGTCGTTTCCAAGAGCCTTTAAGGGAGAAATATAAAGGAGGTAGACGCTTTCAGAAGGCGTAGAGAAAATGGTATTTTTCCAAATCTCATCAATAACTACAAGGAATGCCGCTAAAGTTTTTCCTGAGCCAGTCGGGGAAGATGCGACAACATTTTTCCCATCTCGAACAATAGGCCAAAGCGCTTTTTGAACAGGCGTGGGAACACCGTAGGTATGTTCAAACCATCGTTTGACCTGAGGTAAAAAAGTATGCAAACAATTTTCCATGATTGCTTAACATAATGTTTTTTAAGTTTCCTTAAAAAAGCTTTTAATTCCTTGGAAAATCGGCTCTTCTGAATTTAGAAAATTTTCTTTTTCTAAATTAAATTATAAATTGAATGTTTTTTTATGGGGGTAAAGTCGCTTCAATTTTTCATTCTCCTCTTTTTTTCTACAGCTACTTTTTCTCTAGCAGGTCCCTTTACAAAGGAAGAAAAGCTCATTCTTAAAACCGAACCTCCTTTTTCCGCCATTATGGCTCATCCTGAGGCTTATATTGGAACTCGATTGTTTGTCGGAGGAGTCATTGCTCAAGTTCAAAACCTACCCGATCGATCTTTGATGGAGGTTATCCATAAACCCCTATCCAAGAGCTTTAAGGTGCCTCTAACAACGGACTTGAGCTATGGAAGGTTTTTAGTCTCCACCAGAAAGTTTCTAGACCCTTCCATTTATACTAAAGGAAAAAGTGTAACTGTAATAGGAAGACTAAGCCGGGTGCAGCCAGGAATCATTGGAAAAAGACCCTATAAATACCCAGTAATTTCTGCTTCGCATATCCATCTTTGGGCAGATATATATTAAATATATCGATTTTTTTAATGTAATGCATTAATAGAAATAAGAATAAATTTTAAAGACTATTAATCACCTTAGTAATCCTAAGATATATTCCCAAAAATTTTTCAATAGTTTTGTTGGGTATCTTTCTTTATTAGAAAATGATCTTCTTTTACAATCTTCTAGTAGTAATGAAAAATGATGAGAAAAAAGATCCATCAAAAAAGGAATCTGGAAAAACCGGTTTTTATGTTTTTTTGATTCTTTTGTTACTTTCTCTTCTCTATTTTGGTTTGCTGTTTTTTTCAGCCGTCAATCAATCAAGCCCATATGAAAGAATGTTTCATAGGTAAAAGAACCGCCGATATCGATTTTTTCCCTCGGTAAATGGTAAGAAAAAAGTCGAAAGGATTATTCCTAAGAAGAAAATGTTGTGTTTCATCTGCAAGATGGAGATAATTGCATTGGAAAAACTTACATAGGTGAAAATCGCTTGGTTTAGTCCTTTACCTCCGAAAAAATCTGGGATTGCTGATTTCAGTCGTAATGTTCTGACTTATTTAAAGAAATTTTCCAAACTCATCTTATTTGTTGAAGATTATTGGCCAACGGAATCCTTGGCTAGGGATTGTCTGGTTTTCCAGTATGTTGAAAAGTCTCGGATCAATTGGAGGCTGTTGGAGCAAGTGGAAGCCTGTGATCTTGTCTTCTTTAACATGAGTAATGATTTTCGCTTTCATTCTTATGCTTACGAGTTGTTGTTGAGATATCCCGGGATAGTGATTCTGCACGATTACGTGCTGCAGTTCTTTTACGCTGGTTATTATTTAATCGAAAAAAGAAATTTTTCAGGCTACGTAGAAAAATTCAAAGAATTATACGCTTTGGATTTGATCACAACATACCCAGTAGCAGATGGACGTACGGTCATCTTGAATTTTTTAAAAAAAATTTATGTAGACCATTCCATCCTTTGGTACCCAATGAATGAAGAGATCATCTCAAAGGCATCTGCGCTGGTCGTCCATTCTGATTTTGCTCTTCAAAACATTAAAAAGAAGTTTTTATCGAAACTGGTCGTTAAAATTGATCTTCCTTATACGTTGCCTGAGGAGACTCTGGTTTCTTTACAGTCCAACCCGTATAGCTTTTCGGTGCCAAAGGATAGACCAAAACTCATCGCAGCTACTTTCGGCTATGTGCTACCTAACAAAGCCTATGAACTGGTGTTCAAGGTATTGCAATCGAATTCCATGCTGCAAAAGCATATGGAATACTGGATCGTTGGAGGGACATTCTTTTGGTATAATATTCACAGCCTTGCGAAAAAATATAAGCTGCAAGCCATTGTGAAGATTTTTGGATATCAAGAGCCTGAAAAAGTGCAGGAGATTCTATCATGCGTTGATCTTTGCATTGCCTTAAGGGATCCGACAATGGGAGAAACATCTAGTTCGTTGCTTAATCAAATGCTGTTGTCTAAGCCTGTGGTAGTTTTAAATGTAGGCTGGTATGCAGAGCTGCCCAATCCCTTCGTTTTCAAGCTTAATCCGGAGTCTGCTGAAAAAGAGTTGGAGGAAATCTTGAAAATGTCTCTTTTTAACCGATCTGAACTTATAAAAATGGGCAATAGGGCAAGGGAATATGTTTTAGCTCATCATACGCCAATGCATTATGCTCAAAAGCTGATGGAAGTGGGTCGACAGTTCAATGAAATGATTAATAAAAAAATTGATTGAATGACTGATTATCATCATTTCCGTGTCTGCCTTGCTGTGTTTTTTATATTATCTGCTGTGAAGCTTGGGTTAGGGGGATAAAACTATTATAGAGGCCTGATACCTTTCTGCTTTTTATAGTGCTTAAGGATATGCATCCTTATTAGCGTTGTAAGGCATGTATGGGATTGGCCGCCAACTATGAAAAATAGCATGGTCGCATCATTTACTAAAAGTAATGTAAGATTGATTTTATCCCTGCCATCTTATCATCTTGCTCCTTTACAGGCTTCATTTTACACTGACAAGCATTGCTTCTTTTGAAGGAGGATATCTGCAAAGAAATCACTAGTTAATTCCTCTGCTTATCTTCTGATATAATTGTAAACTTCATATTCTGTTTTGCTAAAATTACAGATAGGTTAGCTCTTTTTCTAAATCCTCTTTTTGCATTCAGACCCGATCCTTGTATTGCCTACCTAAATACGCTTTACATTGTCTTTTGTCTTTGCTACATCTCCACTGATTTTCGTTGTACATCCTCTGCCCGCCTTTTTTTACAAAAGCAGTCGTTTCCTACCTGCTTATCCTTCCTTTTGTCCTGTCTGGACTGTTATCATACATCTTTAAGAGCGCTGAGTTTCCTGGCATCGAGCTATAAGCTCGTAAAACGCCGATTTCTTAATTTTCTAGAGTTCAGGCTCGGACTGTTGGAATTTCTTTCCATCTGCTTGTGTAGCTAGGGGTTTTTCTTTCTGCTCGCAGCCGCCAATTTTCGCTGAACAGTTCCGTTCCTACCCTTAGGGCTGGCTTGCTTCTCCCCATGGACCAATCATCCAAAAGTTGGGAAAGAGTGCGTAATTTTTCTTCTTTTTCCTCTTTTCTCGACCAGAAAGCGAGCTGACGATTTTCTCTTGGCTGAAGATCGAAAAGAAGTACTCCTGATTTTGTATAGGTTCTGTTGGGTTTGTAAACGGACTGGAGAAGACTTTCTCCTTTGTCCAACAGAGTGATCGTATCTTCCACTGGCTCTATAAACCGAAGAGTTGCTGAGGTTACTTGCCCGGGAAAAGACCCATGCCTGACGAATACTGTCATGCTTCCAGCGGCCAGACCGAAGCGTCTGAGCTTTCCTCCGGCTTCATTCACAAAATTAGCCATAGCCGCTTGTAACTCGTCCAGTTGAAAAAGCGCTTTCCCAAAAGTCTGCGATGAAAGGATCTGCTTTGGCGGTTTGGCGTTTTCTTCGAAATCAAAACAGCTTATCCCTCTTAGTTCCCATACCGTTCGTTCTAGCATCACGGAGAATAGTTTTCTTATATGGAAAGGATCCGCATTCCTCAAGTCAAGGCCACTGTGGATCTTAAGTTCTTTTAGTTTTGCAGCTAGCCTGTGGCCTATCCCCCAGACATCTTCTACATCTATGGTGCTCAACGCTGCGATTATTTGATCCTCGTTAGAAAGAAAATTGACTCCCCGCAGATTATCCGTTTTTTTTGCAATTTTTGAAGCGACTTTCGCCAGCGTTTTCGTAGGCCCAATGCCTATGGTGACGGGAATGCCAGTCCACCTCCAGATTTTTTTTCTTAATTCTCTTGCATCCTCATAGGGTGAAGGGCTATCCGTTAGATCCACCCAGGCCTCGTCGATACTGTATACTTCTACCAAAGGAGCGGAGGCTTCGACAAGCTCCATGACCCTGCTACTGATGTCCCCATAGAGAGTGTAGTTGCTCGAAAGAGCTATCAGCTTATGGGATTGAAAAAACTCTTTCCACTGAAAAAAAGGAGCTCCCATCGGAATCCCCAGGGCCTTAGCTTCTTTAGATCTGGAGACAACGCAGCCGTCGTTATTTGAAAGCACAACCACCGGTTTGCCTTCCAGAGAAGGATTAAACAGCCGCTCGCAGGAAACATAAAAGTTATCGCAGTCGATGAGGCCAAATCTTTTTTGCTTGTTCATGCTAACCAACCTTGTGAATGATGGCGGTAACCACCCCCCAGATCACTAGCTCTATTTCCTCTTTTATTTCCATAGAAAAAGCTTTGCTTTCTTGATGGTGCGGCACCGATAGTAGCCAAGCTCTACCTCCTTCTATCCGCAGCTTCTTAACTGCTAGCTCTCCATTGATAGCTGCTACCACAATCGATCCGTTTTTCGGTGTTTCAGCTCTGTCGACTACCAGAATGTCGCCGTTTCGAATTCCTTCTCCTTCCATCGAGTATCCACTGGCTCTGACAAAAAAAGTAGACGAGGGCCGTTTAACCAGAAGTTCGTCTAGACTCAAACTTTTTTCTAAATAATCGTCACCCGGATTGGGAAAGCCGGCAGCAACCAGGCTACCATAAAGAGGATATTCCCAAGGCCTTTCTTCTTTTTTTAATCTGTAAAACACAGCGACTTTTTCTTCCGATAGAAAAGCCAAGGCTGGTCGATTCTCAGTCGATAGCCCTTCAAGAGGATAAGAAGAAAGCTTGGCAGTGGAAAAAGCTTCAAGCTGCTTGTCACAAAGCTCGTTCCTTTCCAAATAGCGATCTTCAAGTTTTTCTTTCATAAGGAATGAAAAAATATAAAACGAACTTCTTAAACGAAGAAGAGAAAAGAGACGAATTTCAAGCCTCTTTTAAAGTGGCTAAGTGGTGCAGTATGATGTTCGTTTGATTAGACCGATAAAGTTCCCAACATTATTTGATTAAGTTGGCTGATTAGTAGTCTGAAATTATTGATCGGGCTATTTAAAGCAGAAAAAAATCTTACTATACATAACTCAACCTTAAGGAATACCAAAGTCCCAAAGACCTGAAGGAAAGCTAGTGATAAGGAATGCAATTTCAAAAATGTGAGGGCAAAAATATTGATCAAGTTGATTATGATGGAGGACTCCTTGATTGAAAAATCAGAACGGTTTTTGCTGACTGTAGACCTTAAAAATCAACATAGTAAAAGAAAAAGATTTCCTTGAATTGAATTAATTTGGTGGCTTTCGCACGGAAATCCGAGGAGTTCAATAAGTGTATCTTGCCCAAAAGAGTTTGTAGGACACACGACTATAAATCAACCGTACTATGTCCATTTTTTTCAGTTCGAAATGATATGAAACAAAACTTAAACATTGGTCATGGGAGATCAGTAAGAATCTTGCCAACTGAAGAAATGGGATTTGACATAATTCCTATCCTCACAGGTCTTGATAAACTACGAGAATGATACAACCAATGCGATGGTGTTCATGAAATTCAAAATCTAAACAATTTGATGAATACAATATAAATACTGCGAAGAATGTTTTTATACAAAATGTTTTAAAGTAGGAATGATTAAAACACCCAAACATTCTTAATAAAGTTCATGGTTTTTATTCTGCCGAAGGGTACCGATATGCATACTTGTCTTGTTTTTCAGGGAAAAATATGAATCTTGGGTATGAGATCAGGAAAAAGAATAATTGTTTCGAATTACTAGCCTATAATCCTCGAATGGAAATCTGCAGGACTGTTTCGTTCATCTGCACTTTTGTTCTGAAATTTTTGTAAACTATTAATGCTTAGTAATGAAACATTTTCATAATTTCTTAGGCCGGGTTATAATAGGGGATAGAAAAGGGCTTGAACAGTTTCAATTTAAGTTGCACTTTCTTGTGCAAAGCTATATACATAGCATGTCTGACAAGCTAGTCAGCATTCAAGAGGCCGCCGAGTTCCTTGGGGGTCGCGCCGCAAGCACTGCAGCGCTGGGAGTGCGAGGGCAAGCTTCTTCCCGATGAACGCACGGCTGGCGGACAGCGTCGCTACGACCTTGCGCGGCGTCGGCCAGGAATCTCATGACGTATGGATTGGCCGCACTAAGCGGCTCTATGGCGAGGGCTGGCCGAATGTGAAGCTGTCGAGAGGAAGGCTCTGGCTCGGGCCGCAAGGCCCGAGAGAAACAGGCCTCGTTATTGAATGTGTCGTCGATCCTGGATAATGAAAAAAAAACACCAAGTTTGGCAACACGAATACCAAAATGGGAAATGAGACAAATAAGCGAAAGAGGAAAATTATAATTTATTTTAACACGCTAATTTTTGTTTTTGATTAACAAACTTCTCATTTTATGTATATTCTCTTGGTTTTAAGCCTACCTATGAGGGAGTATGCTGGTAAACCGTTAAACCGTGCATTTTCCTAAGTCTACAAATTAATTTATCTTCCCCTTTTTGATAGTTCACATATTTTGGATTAGCGCAATAATCCGTTCGTCAAAGGCTTCAGCCTTAGAAATCAAGTCTGTAAGTTTATGATATTGACAAAGATGAGAGAGGCGATGAAAAAAGACATCAACGGTTTTATCAAGATTCTGGCGAATAAGAAGTTTACTAGGCAAATCGATGGCAAGAGTGGAAGACTGGAGCATTAGTTCTGTTCCTGCTAAGGGATTCCCAAAGACAATGACAACAGTCGGTGGTAGTTCTAAACCAACCTCTTTTGCAGCTTGACTATGATCATACGTAGCAAAAAGCCAAAAACCTTCAGTCATCAATGCGCTTTTCAACCGCAAAATTGTATCTAAAAATTTATACGGTGAAGAATATCGTACTATTCCTTCAGGTAAGGGTTCAGGCATACCTTCTCCATCTATTTATTAAAATTTCGAAAATTATCGGTAGCCATGTATAATGCACTCTTAATCTAATTTTGTGCAGATTGTCAAATCTGAAGCCGTCACGAAATCACTATCAAAACCTTTCTTTATCTTTTGTTTCTTATGGTTCTGTCACATTCAGTTTAAACAGGCATAAAGCTTCATGCTCAATAACCATCAAGGCTTTTTTCGATTTGTTCTTTTTCTTTCCCATCCGTAACGGGGATAGAATAACGCTAAAAACACCATCATATCCTGAACCAAGCCATTTTTTGCTCTCTCCAGAATAGACTGCCACCATTTAACGTTTCTCAACCGCTAACGCCACTTCCAGATTTTCGAACTTAAGCTCGTCTACCAACACCGGTGCCCTACATCAATGGCCTCAAAATCTGGGCTCGAGAACAGGAACAGAAGCTTCGACTTGGAGCCATTTAGTCTGGAATTGAATTTGGTGATAAGTTTCAAAACTGCCTAAAACCGATAGATCGCCTGTTTCACAAGTTTAGCAACTGGCAATCCATTTCCACTCTAGAAATTGCGCGATATATGGTCCAAACCCTTAAGTTTTCCTCTGGCTCTATGATTAAGGACTTCCCGAGACATCCGTTCAAAGAAAACTGATAGTGTCGTTTCTTCTCCAGCCAATTCGTTTTAGGTCTAATTTTTAACCATTCTTTCTTTACCAATGCCTTAAACAGAGGATAGAAGATGGAAAAAATCTTTCTATTTATTTTCATTCTCATAAACTTTGAGTCTCCGTATCTTTAAAAAGTTAGAACCCTTACTCCTTGATCTATCCGCTGATTGATCTCCACAGCGCCTTTTACAAGCCTTGCAGGGAGCATTTGACCGACAGGAACTCCAAAAGCTTCTAAAGAAACTTCACAGGCAGCAATATCGACTCCAATCTGACGAAGATGGCTAAACATTTCTGAAAATATTGGCGAAGATTTCTGATTGGCACGAAGTAGCTCAACCCCAGGACCTAAAAGAAGCAATTCAACTTTTGTATCCTTTTGTTGGGCTAAAACCTGTGTCATGTGGAATAAAGAATTTACACGCGGGAAAGCCTCTTTCCCTATTGTAATTACAACAAGAATAGATTTCATTCACGATTCACCATGTTTTTGGACAATAATCCTATTCAACGATTGCCCATGTAGTTTTACAAGATTTTTTGTCTTTAAATTAATCAACTCTCTCTCATTTCTACAAAATAAGAAAATTTTGTTTTTCTTTATTTCTTCTGCTCTCAGAAAAGTTATTCGATTGATTTTTTTCGATTTTGGCACCTATGACTTTATCCCAATGATGAACTAGATGAGCAGACCGACAACAGTACTTATTCAAAAGGAATTTATAACACGGGTTTCTTGCCTTCATCCAAAACTAGATTGGAACAGTCCATAATCCCGGTTTGCCAAGTTACGCTGAGTCTTTAGAACCGATGAGCCACCAACCGGTAGTCAACAATCCTGCATCTGAAGATAGAGCTTATACCGGCTTTCTCCAACTTATTTAGAGATTAAAACTTGGAGAAATCAACAGCTTTGGAAGAACACATTTGTCTATTATGGATGAAATGCGGTGCTTTTTGCAATTGTATCCATGCCGGATCGCACTAATGACTACGGGAAATAGTCGCTGGGTTACTTTTTGAGTGTATGGGACTATGACATGAAATTCTAATAGATAACTCTGTACAAGAAAATGATATGAATAAAAAATGATAAACTCGATAATGGAGTAAGTATGACTTCTTTAAAGAAGTTTGTTAAAAAGGAAGAAAGAGCAAAGAATAAATCTTTTTTAATTTCTTTATGTCAGTAAACTCTTTAAGAGTTTATTAATTGAAAAGATAAAATATCGTTTCTGTGAAAAAAAAGGCTTTTTTCTTTTTTATCGTATTTATTTTATTAAGCAACCTTACTCCAGATTCCTTTGGTGCTACAGTTGAGGTATCTCGTGATTCTCCTGCTCTTGCTTTATCTTACCAACGACTAAGCCGACCGCAATTTCGGCTGGGTAAAAGATTGGTCCATTTATTAAAGATTAAAGCCGGAGAGCAAGTATTGGATATTGGATGTGGTTCTGGAGAATTAACCGCATATACAGCACAGTTTGTTAAGCCCAAAGGGTGGGTGCTCGGGATAGATCCCTCACCGTATCGAATCAAATTAGCAAACCAAAAAAGGGATAAAAACCTTTCCTTTAGGATTGGTGGTTCAGATGATTTATCCAGTCTTCCCTCCAATTTTTATGATGTCGTTTATCTCAATTATGTCTTCCACTGGATATTTGATAAAAAGCGGGCATTAGAAGAAATGTTTCGAATTCTTAAGCCTGGTGGTAGATTAGGCTTATGCACTGGAGATAAGGAACAACATTCTAAAAATTTCAAAATTCTTAGTGAATCAATTCAAGCAGTGCTTGGTTCAACAGCCTCAAAAGACCTTGTTGTGCCTTATCATATAAGTAAGGAAGAACTCCATAATTTAGTCATCAAAAGTGGCTTTGTCATCGACTCTCTAATGGTTGAGGAGAAAACCAATTATGTAAAATCTCCAAAAGAAGTTATCGAATTTCTGGAAGCAAGCGATTTTGGTAATTTTTTAGCTGGAATTACTGAAGAGAAAAGACAGCGAATTTTGTCTTTGTTTAAACAGAAGCTATCAGAAACAATGACTTCTCAGGGAATACCAATGAAATATCGAACCCTCATTCTAATTGGACATAAGCCTAAAACAGTTTCCTCAAAAGTTTTTTTTAAAAAAAGATTTAAAGAGCTAATAACTTTTTTGTAAGAGTCAAGCCATATTCTTGAAAAGACATAACTTCCTCATCAAATAGATGCATGTTTTTCTATTTTAGCGGCGCAATCAAAGATTCCCTAAAGATAGGCACTAAATCTGACAGGTTTTTTAGGTTTTAAAATCCCTTCTTAGTTAGTCTCTTTGAAGGAGAAAGCCCGGAGGAGCTCGATTTAGTTTGGCTATAGCCCGAGACCGGCGGGTACAGAATCGCCAGAGATCCTTTTTGGGGTGGGCAATAGCCAATGGCTCTTCCAATTGCCCACCATGAATTCCCTAGGAAATCTGCAGGATTTGGAAACGGTCCAGACGGTAGTGGAGGACTTAAAGAGAAGCGCTTTGGGCTAGCGCCGGATGGTCTTTGCTCGGGGACCGGGGGATGGTCAGTAGGGCCAACCTGGGCTTTCTTTGGAGCCAGGGCCATGGGTTTTTGGTGGGACTTTAGGCGGCGGAGGAGCCCGGAGGTCCTAGAGTACCTCGGCCCGAGCACAAGCTCTTCTCCTGGCAGCCCTTCTCTTTCGGAAAGTAAAGACCGAGGCATGCCCGAGGTTCCGGGAGGACTTCCCGAGGCAGAGGATCTTTGTAGTCGAGAGTGCTCTAGCGGCTGGCTTACGAGCAAGCGATGCAAGAGGCAGCTGTAGCTAAGATTCGGGCAAAAGCTCTCAAGAAGCTTGCTAAGCGGGTAGAAAACGCAA
>NZ_LXQB01000027.1 GCF_004421185.1 Methylacidiphilum sp. Yel
TATCGGCCATGGCAACACTCTCAACAAGGAGAAAAGGTACTCGGTCCCAAGCCGCACAGGGCCTTGCTCAAGCGATTGGGGCGACTCTCTAGAAATCTCTTGCGCAAGAAAAAGGAGTCGGCCAATCGGACCAAAGCCAAGGCTTGGATTTGCAAGGCTGCATGCCAGGATTGCCAATATCCGGCAGGAGGGCTTGCACAAGCTCATCTCACGGCTCAGGCGATGATTTCACCGCGTGCTTGTCAAAGAGCTGAAAGTGGGCAGCATGGAGAAGAACCGGTAATCTTGCCTGCTTTCTATCCGACATGGGTTTCTTCGAGTTTCGGCGACAACTGGAATATAAGGCAGAAAGGGGTGGTGGTTTGGTGCTTGTCGCTGGTCGCTTGTTTCCGTCCAGCAAGAGCTGTTCGGCATGGGGGAGGGTCCAGGAAACACTGCCGCTGGCCATTCGCCAGTGGGTATGCCCGGAGTGTGGAAGCATCCACGACCGGGAGGTGAATGCGGCAAGGAATATCCTGGCGCATGGTTTGGCCGTCCTAAACGGTCCTATGGCGAGTTCCGCCAAATGTGAAGCCGGTGGAGAAAAAAGCTCTGGCCGCCGTCGCATGACGATGGGAAAAACTGTCCTCTGTGAAGCAGGAAGTTAGCTTTGTTCCTCTCTGAGCAGGAACGAGTAAGTCTGAGGGAACGGTAAGTAAACCTAATCCAAAGGATTCTTCCTTCAATTCCATTGACATTCACAACTCTAAATTTTATAGACAACATGATTGTTAAAAGAAAAACATCCGTATCAAGCTTTGAAGCAAACCAATGTATCATGGATAGGTGAAAAAATTAATCTTTATTTTCCTCTTAGCTTCGATGCCTCTTTTGATGGCTACCGACAAATGGTTGGATTACTATCCATTAAAGATAATAAAAGGTCAGGGGGGAGCCTTTTACATAGAACCCAAGACAAAATTTAAAATCTATGTGTATGGGACTCCTGAAAAATACATCCCACAAGGCATCATCATTCATAAGGGAAGCTTACTAGACGCCTTTCGAAGTAACAATGGCATCCTAAGAGATTTTATCAGGACTGCTAAGCAACACCACAGCAATGCACTGATTATAATCGACAAAAATAAGCCCATGGTATTTGCCGTTGCCGGATTTTGGCCTGCTTTTGCTTTTCCTGTAGGCGTAGGCAGTCTGATGTTTCTAGCTATACAGGACTGTTCGACAGGAACAAAGCCCCATCTTGCCAATTAAAAAATCCCAAACACAAAAATTATTAAAAGCATGCGCTAGAAAACTTTTTAAAAATTTTGCTTTCATTTTTTAATTAAAAGGTGCAATTGATGTTATTACATGAAAAGAGTATGTATAACTAGTTAAAGGAGAGAGGTTATGAGTCAAATATATCAAGAAGTGTTAAAGGCAAATGAGCACTATGTAGCAACTTTTGGAGATAAAGCACAATTGGCCATGCCGCCTGCGCGGCATTTTGCAATTCTTACTTGTATGGATGCAAGATTGGATCCGGCAAAGTTTGCTGGCTTAAAAGAAGGAGACGCCCATGTTATTAGAAATGCTGGAGGCAGAGCCAGTGATGACGCCATCCGTTCTCTGGTTATTTCTTATAAGCTATTAGGAACCAAAGAATGGTTTATTATTCACCATACAGACTGTGGTATGGAAACATTTTCAGATAGTATCATGGAAGATCTTTTGGAAAAAAGCTTGGAAACGGCTGTCCTTGAAAATGGACAATGGAAGGACGTTGGCAAGGAAAAGGGCTCTCCAGAAGGAAAATATATCCGATGGTTGACAATAAAAAACTTATCGCAAAGCGTTATTGAAGATGTGCTTAGGGTGCGGCATCATCCTCTAGTCCCCTCCTCTATTCCAATCTATGGATTTATTTATGATGTGAAATCTGGAAAGCTTGTCGAAGTTAAAGAAGCAAATGAAGTTGGGAAAGCTAAAAGCTAATTAGAGGTTGCTTTAGAATTTCCTTACAAAAGAAAAACTCATTGGCATAAAAACTTTCCCTGAAAGCGAGCCCGTTCCTGTTTGGATTAACAAATGTGGAACGGGCCCTTCCTCAAATTCAAGCTTCAAATTTTCAAATTGTACTTGGTTCTTTCAGTTGGCTTCTTTGAAGAAGCTTACTCGATTTTTTTTCATTTCTTTTTTATTTGGTCTTCAACAATCAATTAGAGAAAACTAAAGGATTTGCTTCTGGATGGTTAAGGTGATCAGAAAAGTGATTCGATGAACCTTTAAAGAGAAAATGCTACCAGTAGAGTATCTAGCTAATAGGTTAGAAGATCTTCACAATTTTTTGATTTTTTTTCCAACTCGAATGCAAAGCTAACATCTGGAGGAAAACGACAGTTATCTAAAGCATATATTCTATTCATCCCAGATCCTTGCCAATTATAAAAACAATAAAACCATTCGACCAATTCAGGATTGTTTTTAAAGCTTTCAAACACTTTTCTTAGTAATGAAGAATAAATAACTAAAGGACTTTGGAAAGCTCTAGCAGAAGAGGAAAGACTAAAGAAAATTGGAAACTCTATGTTTTTAAAACACAAACAGCAAAACAAAGAAGCACCCTCTTTTCTACTGCTAAAAAAGCAGAAGAAAAAAAGGACAAAAACCTATTTAAAAATAATCTTGTTGATTGCAGCTAGTTTTAATTTTTTTTCTTTAAAATTATTTGCCTATAATCCTGTAAGGAATGATTCTCTTGAACTTGCTAGGCTTTACGATAAGCTAAGTACGCCTCAATACATTCAAGGAAAAGATCTCATAAAACTTTTAAAGGTTACAGCAGGAAGTTTTGTTCTTGATTTAGGTTGTGGAACAGGAAGACTTGCTGCCTATTTGAGAGAACTCGTTGGTCCTAAGGGATGGG
Organism: Methylacidiphilum sp. Yel; assembly: GCF_004421185.1. Classification (GTDB taxonomy): domain Bacteria; phylum Verrucomicrobiota; class Verrucomicrobiia; order Methylacidiphilales; family Methylacidiphilaceae; genus Methylacidiphilum. Next base: position 2,909 of record NZ_LXQB01000027.1, read on the forward strand.
TTATTGGAATGGATCCGTCCCCTTATCGAATTGAGATTGCAAAACAAAGAATGAAAAAAGGACTTTCCTTTCAACTTGGCGGGAGTGAGGATCTGGGAGTATTTAAAGACAATTTTTTTGATTTTGTATATTTGAACAGTGTTTTTTATTGGATTAGAGACAAAGAAACAGCCTTAGTCGAGATTTACAGGATTTTAAAACCAGGAGGGAAATTGGGAATAACTTCTGGTTATAAATTTGAAAATTCTCCTCTACTGAAAATTGTAAATGATGCCATCATGGAAGTAATGGGTAAAGAATTTGCAAGCGGAGGGATGAATGAAGATTCTTTTGGTAAAGAAGACTTTAAGGAGTTGCTTCAGGAAAGTGGATTTTTAATTATCCATTTTAAGCAAAAAGAATATACAGACTACTTTCCAAGCCCTAAGGAAGTTGTTCAGTTTTTTAAAGCAAGCAGTAATGGAAATTTACTAGAAGAGATTCCTCAAACAAAGCGAGCCTTCATTTTATCAAAAATCGAAACACGGCTGGAAAGGCTACGTTCTTCGAAAGGAATTAAAATTATTCATTGGACAATGTTTGCGGTTTGTCAAAAACCCTTATAAGTCAATATTGCTGAGAATGTGGCACCGTTGACTGATGCTCAACAACTCATTAAGAGGCTAAAGTTTTGCACTCTAATGAGAACAGAACAGCTCCCAAGGCCCTTCTCGCACTGACTGACTCTCAATCCCCCAAGCTCTTCTTCTATCCAAAGAAGAAAAATCCGGTCCGTATTATCATCGGTCAAAAAAGGATGATCTGTATAAGCGGCAACTATTCCACCTTTCCGACAGCTTCTCTGTCCTTATTTGATTGATTGGCCAATAGCTTCTAATAGTGTGTGTGTCGGCAAATACTGGAGAGGGGAGAGGCTTAAAAAAAGTCTTGAAAAAAACCTTTTCAAATCCTGCTGCCGCGCTAGGATTCGAACCTAGAACACTCAGATCCAGAGTCTGATGTGCTACCAATTGCACCACGCGGCATAATTTGTCTCTTTTTCCTTATTCAGCTTTTGAAGAATTGCAAGCGTTCCTTTTCATCTTTTTTATTTTAACTAATTGTTGCCTCCTCTATTGATAAAACTTATTGTTAGTTTATGCGAGCCCTATGGAAAGGGACCATCAGCTTTGGGCTTGTGACGATTCCGGTCAAGCTGTATCCTGCCATAAAAACGGAACCATTGCATTTTAAATTTCTTCGACGCAGCGATCTTTCACCTATAACGAACAAACGGGTGGCTGTGACAGATCAAAAAGAAGTGCCTTGGGATCAAGTAGTTCGCGGGTACGAATATGAAAAAGGCAAATTTGTAATTCTGAAAGATGAAGACTTTGATCGAGTCGATGTAGAAGCCATTCATACTGTTAAAGTTTTAGATTTTGTTGCGCTTTCTGAAATTGATCCCATTTACTTCGAAAAACCCTATTATTTAGTTCCTGATAAAGGCGGAGAAAAAGCCTACCAATTATTCCATTATGGTTTAACCAAGACCGGAAAAACGGCCATCGCCAAAATTATACTACACAACAAGGAGCACATGGCCGCATTGAAAGCAAAAAATTCCTTACTGACTCTGGAACTTATGTATTTTCAAAGGGAAATTGTTGATCCCAAAGAACTAGGCACTCCACCAAAAGTCGAATTGGATGAGCGTGAAAAGAAAATGGCGATAGAATTAATCGAAAAAATGTCTGTACCTTGGGATCCAAGCCGGTATCAAGACGAATATTCGAAAGCTATTGAAAAACTCATTAAAGAAAAAATCAAAAAGGGACATACAGAAATATCCAAGGAAAAAAAGCCTCAAACTAGAGGAAAAGAACAAAAAGATCTTGTTTCTCTGCTTGAAGAAAGTTTGCGAATGGGAAATGGTCGATCAAGGATTTCTACAGGCTATGGGTTAAAGCAAGAGACTAAAAAAGGAAAAAAGAAAAAAGAGTGAACTTAGATCTCTTCAACTTACCTAAATTGGAACCCATGTTTTTAGAGCCGATGCTGGCCAAAAGCAGTCATTGCCAGATTCCTTATCCGGGCTGGATTTACGAACCTAAAATTGATGGTATGAGGATTATCGCTGTCAAATTTGACAATCAAAAGACTGTTCTTTTTTCTCGAAGGAAGTTATCAGAAAATGAAAGATTTCCCGCCATTCTCAAAACTTTAAATTCAACTGAAGAATCCACGTGGGTTCTAGACGGAGAAATCGCTGCTCTCGACCAACAGGGTAAACCTTCATTTCATCTTCTTCAAAAAGCAAGAGACAAAGTTTTGACCGTTTTTTATCTCTTCGATCTGCTTTCTTTAAGGAAGCGCGACCTGCGCAGATTGCCTCTTAGCACCAGAAAAGATCTTCTCTACCACTTCTTTTATCATCTTCCCTCCCCAGTCCGCTTGATCCCCTATTTTTCTGAAGAGCCAGAGAAGGTCGCCGCAAAAATTAATGAGTTAGGTTTTGAAGGAGTCGTTGCAAAACGTGCTGACTCTGTCTATACATCGGGGAAAAGATCTTCAGCATGGTTGAAATTCAAGTTTTTAAAACGACAGGAGTTTGTCATTATAGGCTGGACAGAGCCAAAAGGCTCGCTAAGGCCTTTTGGCTCTCTTCTTTTAGGTTATTATCAAAATAATGTTCTCTGCTATGCCGGCAGAGTAGGCAGCGGGTTCTCAGAACAAACAGCTCTGGAGCTTTATAGGCTACTAAAAAAGCTTGAAATTTCTTCTACCCCACTCAGTCAGTCGCCACCAATTCAATTTCCTAGATCTCTTTCTATCCACTGGACAAAACCAATGATTCTTTGCGAAGTTGCATTCAGAGAATGGACAGCAGTTGGTAAAATCCGCCAGCCCGTCTTTGTAGGAATCCGTACAGACAAAAGTCCTTTAGAAGTCAGTCGCGAATAAGAAGAAAGCCCTTTTCTTTTAACCAACTATTTCTTATGAATCGCCATAGAGGAAACAAACTCATCCCAGGGAACGGCTGACATCGTTTCAGTGATTTCTTTTCCATATCCCCGGAGTATCATCGCTGCTTTTTCCACCTCAGCTACATCTTTTGCCTCAACAATGTCCACAATGTCATATTCTCCTAGGGTCGCATAACTTTCTTTCCATTTTATCCCCGGGCATTCCTCTTTGATCTTACTGGAAACAACCTTTGATAAATTTTTGATTTCTGATGGCTCCTTCATACTTTCTGGAGTTAAACGGCTGAGGATAATAAAAGTGGGCATAAGTTCACTCCTTTTTTAATAATTGTAACTTTTTTTCTATCAGAAACAACCTGTTCTTCTGAACAAAATACAAGAATCTATGAGCACAGAGCTGAACGCACCAAGCCCGCACGACATAACCTAGCTGCTTTTCTAGCAAGTCTTAATGGTTCTGGAGTCCTATATTTTATGGTATAGCTAAGAACAATCTCTATCGCTGTCTCCCAATCAAGTCGGTAGCCTGGATGCACAACAAGCGGCGCTTTGTTCTCTTGCGTTCTAAGCCAAAAAGCAACAGTTTCGTTCCCGATTCGAAGTTCGGATCTATCTCCTCTGTTCTTTCCTGGAAGAACGCCTGTGGCTATTAAAGGTTTTCTTGTGATCCCCACCGTAGGAATATCCAGTTTATACCCCAAATGCAGAGCCAGACCCGCTCTGTGAGGATGATCCCTTGAAGTTGCATTGACAAAAAGAAGCTCAGGGCGAAGATTAAGTCCAACGACAGCTTTTTCTAATAACGGTCCATCTCTTAAAGCAAGCAACCCTGGAATATAATCGAAAGAAGCTCTTTCAGAAATAGTGAAAGTCTTTAGTTGTCCATCGGGAAAAAGGGCAATAGCAGCCCCCCATCCTTGATCGAACTTTTTACCGGGTCCACTTCTTTGTCGTCCATAACAGATGAAGACGGCAGCACAGACAAATGGTTTGGAAGGTTTTTCCCAATTTGAAACAGAAAGCATAGCTATTCTTTTTTGTTCCGAAATCAACTCTTCTATGGTTGTAGGCCACCCCTCCATCTTTATTCGACCTCTATACTATCTAGTGTTAATTCTTTGACCTCTTCGGATAAGATCATGACTCCCTCACAGTTAGGACAGCTCTCACCAATTTTTCCTACAAATCCTTCCTTTTGACAACTTAAGCAGTAGGCTTTGACAAGAATTTCTTCAATATGAAGTTCAGCTCCTTCGGCAATTGTTCCTTTAGAAGCAATCGAAAAGGAAAACTTCATCGCTTCTGGTTCAACAAGGGCTAAGGGAGCTGTCTTTAAGACAATTTTTATGACCTTGTGAAATCCTAATTCCAGCGCCTTTTCTTCAAGCAAAGAAACCAATGATTCGCACAGGGAAAGTTCATGCATAGATTTAGCTAACCTCGGTTTTTTCTGAACTAAACTCTTTTTTGAACATTTCTACAAGTCTCTCAATTGCTTCTTTTACTGGTTCTGAAAGACCGATCCCATAGCCCACCTCTTTAACCTCAACCAAGTAGATTTTAATATTTTTAGGGAACCTTTCCTTATAGAGCCATTTAGCCCATTTCAAGGCATCATCCCAGCCGAAAGAATGCAGATCGACATAGGGATCTGTTTCTAGCAATTTTTCAAGCTGCTCCCCTCCAACCATAAAAATTGTTCCAGGGATAGATCCACTCTTTAGTCCATCGACCACAATCAATGAATCGTATTCCTCCAGATCATCTAAAAGAGAAAACCCCGATGTTCCATAATCAATGAGTTTTACAGGCAGGGATGGATGCAATGAAGCAAGCCTTTGGATCAACTCAGGGCCAAGCCCATCATCTTTTCTAAGCAATTGACCACAACCAATAATAGCAATAGCCATTAGGAAGTATTCTAACACCGTTGGTTTTGTTTTTCATTCTATCTTTCGGAATCTCCCACCCAGAGCTTCCAGATGGGTGGATCAGCAGTCCATATTTTCTTATGAAGAAGGCTCAAGCTATAGGGATCCCTTAAGAGCGCTTTTTTTTCGAAAGAGGATAAGGACTCAGGGCCATTTTGAAGCAAACGTTCAATTAATTGTTGTTTCCATTCTTTCATCTCCCTAGACTGCTTTTTGCATTTGGATAAACCGATGCAGGCTAGATGGAGTGCATGGATCAACGGATCAACGACTGCAGATCTAAAGCCATAAATTGAAAGTCCTCTTCTCACATAAGAAGCCTTTTCGTTTAGCGCTTTTCTTAGGGCAACGATCACAGGAGTTGGATCTGACTCGACAGGAACCATAAAGATCCCTTTTTCTTTTGCCTTCCTTCCTAAAGATATCCTGCTGGAAAGCACAGCTAGAGGAATGGAAAGCAAAAAAGAAAAAATAACAGCTAAAAGCCACCAGAAACTCGAAGGATTTAATAGGTAGGTACCAACCCCAAAAGCTATGCCAATAATAGTCACAGGGAAAAACTGATACAATCCCTCTTTCCAAGAAAATTCAGCTCCTTCCCGTATCTGTTTGCCCCAGCTAACTCTCTTCCCCAAGAAAGCGGATAAAATAAAAAAACCATGGAAAAGTGCTTTGATAGGAGCAATCAAGCTCGAAAACAGAATTTCTAGGAATACACTTTCTAGTAGATTTTTCAGCCCCCCATATTTTTCCAATTCCCTAGTCCAAATCACAAGAAGCACCCCTAAGAGCTTCGGCATTAATAATACCAAAAGAGTAAAGAGAAAAAGCAACGCTGCCCAATCAGCATGAAAAACAGGCCAGCTAGGGAAAAGGCTTAACCCTTGAGGAAAGTAATTTGGAACGATAAAAATATGAAGCAGGCTTTCTAGAGTAGTAAGCAGTAGAAACCCTCCCCAAAGCACCGCTGAACCATAGGCCATCACTCCATTAAGAAAAAGAAATCGATTAAAGATAAACAAGCCTTTAGAAAAGATGAGTCGAAGATGTTGGAGATTTCCTTGACACCACCTCCTGTCTCTTTTCAATTCGTCAAGAAGGGTTGGAGGCAGCTCTTCATAGCTATCCTCAAGCTCATAAGCTAACCAAACCGAATAACCTGATTTTCTCATAAGGGCTGATTCGACGAAATCATGGCTAAGGATTTCTCCGCCAAATGGCAGCCTATCAGATAGTTTTGGCAAGCCACAATATTTTATGAAAGGCTCGGTCCGGATAATTGCATTATGTCCCCAATATTGGCCATCTCCAAGCTGCCAATAATGAATGCCAGCAGCAAAGATGGAACCCAAAAGATGGCTTGAAAACTGTTCTATTCGAGAAAAAAGAGAACTGGCACCAACCGCTTTAGGAACTGTTTGAACTATTCCAATAGATGGATTGGATTCCATGATTTCCACAAGCCTTATCATTGTTTGCCCTCCCATGAGACTGTCCGCATCCAGAACGATTAAGTATTTGTAATAAGCAGCCCAGCGCCTACAAAATTCAGCGATGTTCCCACTTTTCTTCTTTAACCGTACCCTTCTTATCCTATAAAAAATTTTGCCTATGCCGTTGACTTTTCTGCAAAGATTCGCCCAGCCAATCTCCTCTTCGATCTGGTTATCTGGACTATCCGAATCGCTAAGGATAAAAAAATCAAAAAAAGAAAGTTTCCCATATTCTTCTATGGACCTATACATGGCTTCAATCCCGGCACAAATCCTTTCAACTTTTTCACAATAAATGGGCATTAAGACAGCCACTTTGGTTTCTGTCATCATAGATTTGGATTCAATCGGCATTGCTTTAAACTTCTCTTTATTTCCAACAAGCAGCAGAAACCCTGCAATCGCCGTCCATAAACCGATCGATATCCAACCAAAGAGAATTCCAAAAAGAATAATGATGCCTATTTCCAAAGGATTAGACCCCTTATATGGAAGAATTTCGGCCATGAACTCGCTGGCTATTATGGTGGGAATAATTACTAGGAAAAGCAGTAAAATCCTTCGCCTCAGCGCAATCCTTTCCCAAGAGCTTTGCAGTATCATCGAGGTTTTTCTTTATAAAAAGCTAAGCGGACTTCCTTCGTAACCGTCCAAAAAATGCTACAATCTTCAGAAACTGGTTTGGTTCCAAGAGCACAGAAGCCGTCATCGATTTTCTTTTAATCGGCAGCATCGCTACTGCTAAGGGCTTAGAAAAGGTTGGATCTAAGCAACAGCTGTTTTCTTTGGAGACAAAGAGCAGCTGCTGCAGCTCCACCTCCATCCACTGCCTAAGAAAGGCTTCTTTATTTTTGGCGCCAGAACAAAAAAATCTAAATGTATCAAAAACTTCTTCAGGATTATCCGCAGAGCTAAAAGCCTCCTCTAGAGCTTCTCTAGCCTCCTTTGCTTCACAAGAGCACAGGCTCGCATAGAAAAGCAGCCTCTCTGTTAGAAAAGATGCCAGCTGATTATCCTTCATTTGAAAAATTCTTGATACCACCTTTCGGTGAGTTTTTTCCCCTTTTTTTCAAGCCAACCTTCTACGCGCAGTGGTTCTCTACCGTTTTCCTGAATTTGCACTTCTAGCAGCGCCGTTTTTTCTTGAGCCTCCCATCCAACCGTAGCGTAAAGGAGCTCGCCTCCCGACAGGACATGAACCACTGGATTAAATTCTAAAGCGGCATTCTCTTCTAGCATTTCTCCCTTAAAACTGAGGAGAACAGCTGTTTTTCCCTGAGATATTTTGGTTCGGTCCACTCTAGCCGAAATGACTTTGCCCAATTTTCCCTCAGCCGGTACCTCTCCTTTGAGCCAACAGATAGAATAACTAAAACTCAGTGACTGACCAGCAAAAGGGGTTTTAGATGGCGTCCAGAAAAGAAGAATGTTTTTGTTCAAATCATCTTTGAGCGGAACCTCCACCAATTCAACTTTTCCATCTTCTAAAAAACCGCTGTTTAACTGTACCCAGGCAGATGGCATATCCTGAAAGCTTCTGTGGATATCCTGGTAATGATCATAAAGTCTGTTCCTTTGAACTAGTCCAAATCCCAACAGTTGACCGTTAGCTATTTCCTTTAAAACCAAGCGTGAAGGATTTTCCAAAGGGCTCCATGTCCACTCTCCAGTAGTAGACTCAATGAGTAGTCCGTCAGCCTCATGAACCTGAGGTCTATAATCCGATAGGATTTTGGGACCATTTTCTCCATACTCAAACATGGCAGACAGAGGAGCTATCCCAATTTTTTTTGGAGAGGAACGAAAAAATAGGTGTGTATCAATTTTACACACAGTAGAGAAGCCCTCAGATAGAATAATAAACCGACAGGCTTGAGTAATACTAGGGGAATCCACAATTGAGTAGAGTTCGAGCTCAGAATCCTCTTTTTTTGGCTTTACAAGCCAAAACTCCCTAAAAAAAGGAAACTCCTCGCCATCGGCTAAAGCAGTATTGATCGCTATTGTTCTAGCTGTTATTCCAGGGATTTGGCCACAAGTGAGTCCCTGGAAAAAACAGGCGCCGAGAAATTTCGCAATCATACAATATTCTTTTTTTTGCCAGTCTGAACTATAAACGGAAAAACCAGCAAAACCGATGTCCCTTTCTATCGGCTTTTTCTCTATGGAGGGCCCATAAAAAAAAGATTTTTCCAAAAATTCAATTTTCCTTTCCTGCTCATGTACTACTTCAAAGATAGTAACGGGCACCCTGAAAATGGAACCCAGATGATAAAACTGAATTTCAAAAGGAAGATTTTCTTCTCTCCAAAGACTGCTATTGGCATCAAATCGGATCGCTTCCCATTGGGCATAGGAGAGTTTTTCCAACCAGCTAGGAATGCGGCTTCGTGGCTCACGAAAAGGTAGATTCGATAAACCTCTAGCCTTTATTTTGATTTCTTCCCATAAGTTCGTTTGAGACAAACCTTCTTCAGAAAGAAAAAAGAAAGAAAAAGCCAGATAAAAAGAAGCGAACAGCATCCAGGCTTTCATCTGCTTATGGAAAATCGACATAATCCCAAGTCTCAGTCAAAGGAAAGTCTTTTGCTTCAAGATACGCTTTTAGTGGGATGGGCCCTGCTTCTTGCCTTTGAATCTTAAAAGATAACCGAAATCCATTGACATACGAATTTCTTTCTATTCTAAGTTCAATCAGTTTAGCACCTTGTCCAACAAGAAGAATAGGCTGTGGATCCAACCCTTCAGAAAATCCTGGAATGAAGAAATCAACAATATACTCTCGGATGGTTTTGTCAAGTTGTGCGTAGCGAGTGGAAACCACACGGCCAATCTCCGACCCAGCTATCACATCCCTACCCCAAAAAATCGTATAAGCATAGTGAAACTGCCTCTGTGAAAGGGCAGGGGTATTGGAAACAAAGTAACTGACAATGTTGTCTTTAGTTTCCGTTGTCGTGGGAAGTTCGACAAGTTCTACATGTCCCCCTTCCTCCCATCCTTGACTAGGAACAATCCAAGCACTTGGCCTAGATTCATAATGAAGGAGGACTGATTTATAATGGTCGAAGTTTCTATCTCTTTGCATCAATCCAAAACCAAGGAGCTTTCCGCGAATCGGAAAATCAAAGGAAGAAAAGAAGGGTGGATTTTGCAACGGTCTCCAAATCCATTGACCAGTATCCAACTGAATAGAAAGCCCATCGGAATCGTGTTCTTCTGGATGCAGAGGATTATAGAGAAGTGGGCTATTTTCACCCTGTAGAAACATGCTTGTTAGGGGGGCAATTCCCAATTTTTCCACTGTCTTTCTCAAAAAAATATAATTTTCAATCTCCACTTTGCTCGTTTCTCCTGGAGTAAATAAAAAATGAAAGGCGCCTGTAAGACTTTCTCCATCAAGTAACGCATAAAAAGAAAGGGACCGATCCTCTTTTTTCGGTTCTTCAATCCAAAATTCCCTATAATACGGAAATTCTTCTTTACTGCTTCCCGTGGTATTGACAGCTATAGCCCGTGCTGAAAGGCCCCACGTCTGTCCCAGTCCCAAGCTGCGAAAATAGCTGGCCCCAACAATCGAAAAAAGTTCCACCCATCCCCCTTTTTCTTTCGAATCATAAAATACTCGAAAGCCAGAAAATCCAAGGTTTTTTGGCAATTTCTCCAGCTCCACATTCTTAAAATCAAAAAGGGAAGGTTCAAAATCATAGTTTTTTTCTTCGTCATTGGCAGTGATCAGATGGAGAAAAACAGGCTGACAGAAAAGATATCCTAAGGGAAAAGGCTTAATCACAAACCGACTTTCATTGGGAATGATTCCTCTTTGATCTTTAAAGCTAATACCAAACCACTGGTCATAACTGAGATTGGAAAGTTGGCCAGGAACCGGTGCAGGCTGCAAATAAGGAGTAAATGAAAGTTCTTTTGCTTTCTTTACAAGCCTAGAGAAAAAAGAAACATTCTCTTTAGCTTTAGCCTGTTTTCCTGTGGTTTTGTATTTAGAAGCACCAAAGAAAACAAAGAGTAGAAAAAGGCCTAGAGAAAAGGTACAGAGAAAAACTAATTTTTTCATTCAGCTTTAAAGCAGTACAGAGGATTACGATGCTCTAAAAAAATAAGTTGTGGCTAAGACTTTAGAGCATAGGAAAGGGAAAAAAAAGAAAATTTCATGAAATTATGGTTTTAGCTGGGCAGCTATTTTTTCTAGTCTTCTAGCGCTTATTCTAAGTTCTGAGCTAACAGGAAATAATGAATAAGGAATTTCGCAGACAAGCAGGCTTAATTCCCACCTATTTATTTCCACATCGGTAAGCTCTTCAATCCACCAGATATTTTTCAATAGAGTCCCAAAAACCCAAGCCTGCTTTCGTTGAGAATAAATTGTAATTTCAGTCTTCGGTAACAGGCTAAACAATGTTTTTTTATCCTGAGGAAATAGGGGAAGAAGATTTAATTGAATCTTTTTTTCGGTAGCCAAATGGTTTTCCTTAGTATCCTTCTCTAAAGAACTGATGAGTGCCTGTAATCCTACACTTGTAGATTTGAGGGATGGTAGCATAGTCTCCACATCCAAGTTTTGCAGACGTTCTTCTTGTTCTGCAGTTACAAATCGAGGGATTAATCCGATTTCGATACTCAACCTAGAAGGTTTGTCAGGGCCTACTTTGTTTTCTACCCACCAGACTCCGGAAAATAAGGTTTGCTGCGCAGCAAACACAGCTCCAGATTGGGAATAAAAAATACAGAGCTCACCTAGTCCTAGAATCCTGAAAAATTCTTCAATCTCATTTTGAACTATACCTGATAAATCATAAACGATATTCTTTTTACTTTCTATTAAGACTGCATAAAGGGCTTTGATAATATCACTTATTAAGTTAAAAGAGCGAAGATTCTTTCTCAGATATCCAGGACAAAACATACTTTTTAATTGGGATAGAAGATCAAAGATTTTTTTATACTTATCTAGCTTCTTTTTCATTGTATCCCTCTATAAACTAGAGATTTATACTTATAATTCTATTTCCAATTCTATTTCCCCCCCAAAAAAAAAAAAAACCATATTTTAGTCTAGAAAAAATATAAGGAAAAATATAGGACTGTATAAAGGTAATTGAGGGATTGTTAAAAAGGAAAATACCCCATACTTTTAAGGAGATAAGCAAAAAAAATCATGGCATTCCCAAAGAAGTTAGTAAGCATGGATCTTAAGCCAAAGAACTAGTGCCTTCATCCTATGATAATGGCTCCCCGGCCAATAAATTTTGCCACAATGTTGACATTTTAGAAAAGAACTCTGTGTTTCACAGACTTTTGGAGGAACAACATTTTTAATTTCTATTTTGTTTACAGATTGAAGTAGGCCATTACAGCGTAGGCACCTTCCAAAAGGACTAAGTTTTTCTTTTAAATGGAACTCCCTTATGATTTCTATGGCTTGCAATCTGGGCTCAATGGCTCGGACAAAATAGCCTTGCTTGACTTTTTTTCTTTTCAAAAGCCCAGGATCTCTTGTCAATAAAATTCTTTCCTCTGCATAGGCAATATCTGCCAGCTGCTCATCAGAATAGCTATTGTTGTAGAGAGTATCAAAACCAAGCAGTCGCAAATATCGAGCTAGGGTCCCTAAATGCACATCAAGAATGAATTTAAATTGTTTTGGCCTTTCAAAAAGAATTGGAGCTAATTTTCCAATGTCGATCGTTTTAAAATGGGGGAATACGCTCACAAGAGCACCATCTATAACTTTTTGTTCAAAACTAGCAGGAAGGCTATTACAGAGAATGAGTCCAATTTCGGTATGGGGCACCCCAAAAGACTCAATGGCATCTTTTAAAGTGGTATGTTTACCAAAGGCTTTTTTTATTTCTTTTTGCCTTTTCCAGACTGGAAGAAAATCATTCAGCAAAGAATAAAAGCGAAAGGTCAATTCTAATTCCTTGGCCCCATTATCTGCTGCCATTGAGACAGACTGAGAATTTTTCATCATTGACAATCCGAACCAAGTTGCCCAGTACATTCTTCTTCTGGAGGCATTCCCCGCTGCGGGCATTTTAAAGAATAGATGCAGGCCTCATCACTCACAAGAGCTAATTCCTTAGCAATCAGTTCCTCTGAGTTTGGTCCAAAATAGAGAAGAATTCTATCAAGATCCTTAGGTTCATAAGCATCCATTAAGGGTTCTTTTCGGCCATTGACAAAAAGCAGGAGAACTTTATTGCCACTGGGCTCAAATCTCTTGCCTGTATCCAAGGTAAAATGATCTTTGCCAAAATCCATGCCAAGGGTGTTAAAAAAATACCCGAGGTTGATCCCATTTTTATGTTTATGGAGCACCTTCCCATTGCCATGATGCAAATGGACATAGGGATCTAGCTCCTGACCGTATTTCGACTGAAATTTAGGCAACGAAAAATCCACTGGCTTTCCATCAAGCACCACTCTAATATCAGCATGCTCATGAACTTGCGTCTTTTTAGATTTAATAAGAGAAGCCTCAATGAGTATTTTAAAATCTTCGTATGACTGAGGATTTGGAATCCTTTCAGCGTTCAAGAAAAAAGAGGGAATCGTCGTCGCTCCTAAAGCAAGAGAACTCTGGATATCCTTATAGATTTTCTTTTGCAGCTGTGGATCTTTCAAGTTCCTTAAAAAGCGTTCGTCGACTATGTTTAAGGATTGGGCATATTGTCTAAAGAATTTCCATGGATCTTGGGCATTGGCCCATTGATCCTGTTTTTCAAAAAGCAGATCTGTCATTTGCCAAAAACATCCTTCTTTGCCAGCGGCTTCAGCGCTTAATGCAGCTATAAAACTGTAAGGATGCGTAGGGGAAGGTTTGTGTCTATAAATGATCAATAGCCTTCCCTGATAATCTTTCAAAAGTTGTTTGTTGATTTCGTTATATCTTTTACAAACGGGGCATTGAAAGTCGACATATTCGATCAAAAAAGCAGCCGCCCGAATAGGACCCTTCATCCAATCCCCTACTAAGGGAAATAAGTATTTTCTTGGACCTTCGGCGCTAGCTCTCTCTCCATTAGAAAGAGTTTCGACTGGATGTCCCCAAAGCAATGCTACAATGCTAAAAAAACAAAATAAAAAAAGGAAAAATATCTTATCCATTGCTAAAAAAAAGCTACTGACCCCTCAACAGCTAAAAGCTTATTTTTTTCTTTGATGAAATTCCAAAGGAACGCCTCCTCCCGCCCCTGGACCGAAATTGCCTCCTCTATTGAATAACCGGGCGGCGTTTTCCAGATCGTCATTTAACCCCTCATATTGTGGAGGCCACCAACAACAAAAAAATTTCCAAAACCCCGATCCAATCTCTTGTTGTAGTTCTTTTGAAGGTGGATCCAAAACCGCCATCTTCACTAAGGCTTCTCTCAAACATTGTTCTATCAAATCAGCCATTTCTCCAGAGTCGATAAAAAACACTTTTTCAGTAATCACCCCCAAAGGACTCACATAGAAGCCAAGAGCTACAAAACCATGTAAAGGAGTAAAGCTAAAAGGCAAAAGATGCATCCTCTTTCTTGCTGCCGACCTTTGCACGTAGGCATCGAACGTGCGGGAGACTTTTTCCATATATCGATCGACATTGTTCTGGAGATTTTCTGGAGGAAGTTTAGGACCATATTCAGCCACTACAAATATTTTTGCTGCAGGAGCAGGAGATTTGGCCTCTTTTTTCTCTTCTTTGGGCATTGCAAAAGAACTAACAATGAGCCAAAAGTAAAAAAAAGAATAGAGCAAAAAACAACTAATTTTCTTTGCCATCTTTTCTATTTCTAGACCGTTTTTCCTTTAAGAATTCAGAAAATACACAAATAAATCTATTAATTTATAAGCCATCTTTTTTATTTTTAGTTCGTCCAAATTTATTCTATCATAATTATTGGTAAAGAAATTGCTTAAAATTCCTTCATAAAAAGATGCTTATCCTTGGGCAAAGTTTTGTTTGGTCGGTCGTTCTTATTGCCAGTGCCGAACTCGCTTGGGATTACTGGTTGAGCAGCAGACAACTCAAATATCTTTCGAAAAAAAAGACTTCTCAGAACTTTCCCTTCATTAACAATCCTTCTTTTGGCTCTTTAAGTTCCCCATCCGATTCTTACCTTTATGCCAACCAAAAAATCAAATTGGCGCAACTTCGTTCTGTCTTTTTCTATCTGCTGTTCCTTTTTTGGATCCCTTTTGGGGGACTAAGAATGTTTGAAGAATTTTGGAAGATTTTTCCTTTTCCAAAGATCTGGTCAGGCTGCTGTTTTTTGATCTCCATCCTCTGGCTGGAAGATACCTTAAGAACACTATTTTCTGCCATTAGGACTTTTGGAATTGAATCTCGATTTGGATTCAATCGAACGACTCCAATTTTATTCCTTTTTGATCAGGTTGGCCATTGGATTCTCTCCCTTTTGTTCTTATGCCCACTTTTTCTATTATTTCTCTGGATAAAAGAATCCTCTTCCTTGTGGTGGTTATATTGTTGGGCCATTTGGATTATAGTCCTTTTTCTTATAGACTGGATGCTTCCCGTGTGGATTATTCCCCTTTTCTACCGTTTAAAGCCCTTGGATGATAAAGACTTAAAAGATAAAATAGAAAAAATATTCAAAAAAAATGGTTTTCCCATCCATCAGATCTTTGTTATGGAAGGGAGCAAACGCTCCCTCCACAGCAACGCTTTTTTGACCGGTTTCGGCAAACACCGCCGCATTATACTCTACGACACGTTGACCAATCAATTAGACCGGGAGGAACTTATCGCAGTACTTTTCCATGAATTGGCCCATTACCGGCTAGGTCATCTCTGGAAAAGCCGACTTGTAACCCTTTTGGGAGGATTGGTCCTGTTTGTTTTCCTTAACCTCCTTGATACCCATAAAACTTGGATAGCTGCATTTAGCCTGGATCCAAACTGGTCTCCATCCACTTTTGGACTGGCAATCGTGCTCTTGCCTATTTTACTCTATCCGCTAGAACCTTTAAAAAACTGGCTTTTGAGAAAGGCTGAAAAAGAATCAGATGCCTTCGCTGCCTTGAAATGGGCCGCGGAACCACTTATCGAGGCACTGAAAAAAATCGTTTCGACTAATTACTTACCTTACGATTCGGATCCACTCTATTCCATGTTCTACGAAAGCCATCCATCCGTTTTCGAAAGAATCCGATGGATCGAAAAAATTTCCATTCATCGCGGAGAGCCTCCAGCCATTCCTAGTCAACACTAAGATTTTTTCCTACTAGAGAGCAATTCCAAAAGCCTGACCGAAATATCATACCGGAGAAAAGGAGTGATTAGATAGATGCCTTTGAAAAGCGAAAGAATTTCTTCCCCAAGTACTTGTGCAAATCCCACACCTACCTCCGTAGCCTTTTCCCCATCTAATGCTTTCAATTTTTCACGTACCGCTTCAGGGATAGAAATCCCTGGTACCTCATTATGAAGGAACTCAGCATTTCGGTAGTTTAAAAGGGGCATTAACCCAATAAATACGGGGATGCCCAGAGGCTTCAGATAATTATAGGTCTTTTTGATAAGCTGGATATCGAATATGGGTTGTGTCATCACAAACTGCGCACCAGCTGCTAGCTTAGCTTCCAATTTTTTCACCTGAGCTTCAAACTGGGAAGTATTCGGATTAAAAGCACAGCCAATGATAAAATCCGTTTTACCTTTCAGATCTTTTCCAGCAGCGTTAAATCCCCTATTTAAACTAGCAAGCAGTCGGATTAATCCAACAGAATTAAGATCATAGACTGAAGTAGCTCCTGGGTGATCGCCAGATTTTGCTGGATCTCCTGTCAGGGCCAGGATATGTCTGAACCCTAAGGTGCCAAGCCCCATCAACTCCGATTGCAAACCTAAAAGATTCCTATCCCGGCAGGCTATATGGAGGATAGGAATCATTTTGGAAACTCTTCTAACATGAATGGCTGCAGCAAAGTTACTGATCCTTAAAATCGCCAGTGAGTTATCAGCCAATGTTATCGCATCAGCTCCAGCTTTTTCAATTGCCTTGACTCCCTCAAGAAACTTTCCGATTGCTAAAGTCTTAGGAGAATCATACTCGACCATGAAAACAGGCTTTAGAGCTAAGAGTTCAAGAAGGGAGGGTTCAATCTGTGGCAAAATCTCTTGTTCGGAGAGCTGATAGCGAGGTCTTCTTTTAGGAGGTTTTTCTTTGAGAGGTTTAATGGTTGCGGCTCTTTGAGCCATCGCTGCTATATGCGCTGGCTCCGTGCCATAATCTCCCCCTAGCAGACATACCCCCTCTTCAGCAAATCTTTCAACATTCTCTCCAAAATACGAAGGACTGGCGGAGTAGGTAAAGGTCCCATCATAAAATTCAGGTTTACCAGCATTCGGATAGGCACCTAGAAAATCTCCGACCTTTAGCTCAATCTCCTCTAAAAGATGAATCGAAGCTTGGACACCGCAGGCGCCATTGATCCCCACAAGTGTTGCTCCTGCAAGCCTGAGTTTCGAAAAAGCCTCTCCAAGGGTTTCCCCACTCGATAGTTTTCCTTCTTCAAAGGAGGCGATAAAAGCAAAGAGCTTGTCTGCTCCTTTTTTGCGAGCAATGTCTAGTACAAGCAAAAGCTCAGAAAGCTCGGTAAAAGTCTCAAAAAAAAGAAGATCCACTCCTTCTTCCATAAGAGAGGCAACCAACTCTTCATAGAGGCTTTGTCTTTTAGCCATATCGATTGGCGATTCAGTAGGCTTAGTCCAGATAGGACCTACGGTGCCCGCAATCCACCCTTCTCTGGATCCAAGAGCTTTTTTGGCTAGCTGCACGGAGCGGCTAACGATTTCTTTGAGTTTCTTTTCCAATTTGAAAAACGATAAGTGATAGGCGTTCGCTTCGGCTGTGTTGGTTCGGATAATTTTTGCCCCCGCATCGATATAGTCCCTATGAACCTTTTCCAATAAGTCAGGATGGGAAAGACTTAATTCTTCAATACAATAGCCTCTAGGAATGCCAAGAGAATAAAGATAGGTCCCCAAAGCCCCATCGCCAATGAGCAGAGATTCATTCAGCCGATCTATTAGAGTTGCCATTCTTTTTTAACAAGGCATTATAGATAAAGTGACAGAAAAAAAAAGCTTTGTATACAGTTCAGGTAAACCGGAAATCGACAAAAAAATAGAAGAGTTACTCCAAGCTGCAGGAGTCATAGAAAACCGTCGTGAATACTTCGAAATGATCGCGACTGTGCTTCGCTTTTCATTCCAAAACACTCCTTACGCTGATGTCCGTCTTGTCAATCAATCCTTGAAAGAAATTCGATATGCGGAGTCGATTTTTCAACCTTACCGCTCCTTTAAAAAAGTCACAATTTTTGGTTCAGCCCGCATCAAACCGCAAACCCCGGAGTGGCTCAGTGCAAAAGATTTTTCAAAAATCATGGTGGAGAGCGGCTTTATGGTTATCACTGGAGGCGGAGAAGGGATCATGGAAGCAGCTCAATTTGGAGCCGGTAAGGATAAAAGCTTTGGGCTAAATATTCGTCTACCCTTTGAGCAAAAACCCAACGAAGTTATCGATGGTGACCCTAAACTCATTAGTTTTAGGTATTTCTTTAACCGAAAGCTACATTTTGTCAAAGAATCCCATGCCATTGCCCTTTTCCCCGGCGGGTTTGGAACTATGGATGAATGTTTTGAAACTCTTACCCTCCTGCAAACAGGAAAGGCTCCTCTTGTCCCTTTTGTTTTTATTGATGTCCCCGGAGGGACCTATTGGAAAAACTTTGTCGAGTTTCTTTCAAACAATCTCTTGAAAAGAGGCCTTATATCTGCAGAAGATTTTAATTTATTCTTGGTCACTGAAGACTTACATGAAGCCAAAAAAGAAATCCTCTCCTTTTATCATAACTTTCATTCTTACCGGTTTGTTGGGGAAAATCTAGTCTTACGTATTTTTAGAATCCCTCCAACAGAGGCTCTTGAATCGATCCAAAAGGATTTTTCTGACATCATTTTAAAACCAAATGCTTTTTCTTTGTCTTCTGCTTTACCACAGGAATCGAATGAACCGGAAATAGCCCATCTTCCCAGAATCGTTTTCCCATTTGACAAACGATCCTATGGCAGATTGAGATTATTGATTAACCGATTGAATTTGTTTTGATTGTTTAGTCATCTTTTCAAAAAAAACAAAAGCGATGAAAAAAATTCAAACTGTGTTTTTGGATTGGTCGGGCACTCTTGCTAATGACTTGCCCTTTGTCTTGAAAGCCTCAAATTTTATATTTGGTTTATACGGAAAGCCTAAACTTTCGATTGAAGAATTCAAAGAAACATTTTTCTTACCGCTTAAGGAATTCTATAAGAGCTATTTACCAGAAGTTTCTTTCATGGAGATGAACGAACATTACCATGCGATCTTCCGGCTGTTCCAGGTTAAAATTCCACTATTGCCCTATGCCCTTGAATTTTTAGAGTTTTGTCAAAAGAAGAAATACCAAGTAATTCTTTTAAGCACTATCCATCAGGGTCATTTTATAAAACAAGCTAAGCGGTTAGGCATTGAACAATACTTTGACCGCATTTATACAGAAATAGAGGACAAAAGAATTGCCATCAAACAGATCATCGAAAAAGAAAAGATCGATCCTCAAAGGACGATATTTTTTGGGGACATGGTTCATGATATCGAAGCTGCCCATGCAGGCGGCATTTTCTCTGCCGCAGTGTTGACGGGTTACAACTCCAAGATAAAACTGTTATCAGCCAATCCTTCTTTTCTGTTTGAAAATCTAAAAGAGGCGATGGATAGCTTAGAAAGCCTCTAACTATTCCGTATAGTTTTTAGGTTTTTTTTCTTAAAGAGATTTTTAAACAATAGAGCCAATAATAACAAAAAAATATCACATCCCACAATGGTTGGACCTGTCATCGCATCCATATAATAGGATAGAATGACCCCTCCAACAGCTCCCAAAAACCCATTGACAAGGGAAATCAACAAAAGAGAACGGAAATTCCATGCCCATATTTTTCCCGCTGCTGCGGGAATAACGATCATTGCACTTACTAGGAGTGCCCCAAGCAGTTTAAGGCTCAAAGCAACCACTCCTCCAATTAGCAGCACCGTCCAATAGTTAAGTTTTTTGACTTCGACCCCTTCGCTTATCGCCATATTTTCATCGATCATGGTAAGCAAAAGAGCAGGCATATTAAATAGAAGGAAAGATAAGCTCACCACAGCAACCATTCCCAGTAGAGCAATATCGGTCCAAGAACTTGCATTGATGTCTCCAAAAAGCAGGGATTCAAGCAAAGGATAGCGAACAATTTTAGTTAATAGGAGAATGCCTATGGCCACAGTTCCTGTAAAAATGATCGAAAGTAGGGTATCCGACTCCAGTTTGGATTTATTCAAAAAATAGGCAAAACAAAGAGAGATCCCAAGACAATAGAGAAAAAGAAAAGCGGAAAGGAAAGTCTCAGGGAAGCTCAGGTTGAAGTATCGAAAGGCAAGTAGCTCAATAAGTAGCCCCAGACCATAGCCTGCGATGGAAGCATGGGAGAGAGAATCACTGAAAAAGGCTTGTCCGCGAGAAGTTGTGATAATTCCTAAAAGAGCACAAGTTGGCCCGGCTATAGCCGCCCCTAGTAAAGAACGCCTTAAAAAATCAAAAGAAAGAATTTCCATCTTTTATCTATTTGCCATGAATAAGATTGTAGACAGCAGCAAGTTTTTCTTCCTGAAGCACATCGGAAGGTTTTCCTTGAGCAAGAACCCGATGGTTCAAAAAAAAGATCCAATCGGCTATATGTGAGACCAGTTGTAAATCATGACTCACAAGCACTGTGCCTATTTCTTTTTTTTCTTTAAGCTCATGAAGTAATTGATCAAATTCGATTCCACCAGTTGCATCTATTCCAGTTAACGGTTCATCTAATAGGAGTAAGTCAGGATTTTTTGCCAGTGTAGAAGCCACCATTACCTTTTGCATTTCTCCTCCCGAAAGCTCTTGCAGTCTTCTTTCGAGTAAATCTTCAGCCTGAAAGCATTTCAAAAGCTCAGCAATCTTCTCTTTCCTTTCCTTTCGACCAAAAAGTCCATTAAGCAGCTGATATTTTCCAAGCCTCAGCGATATAAACTCTTCAACCGTTACCGGCAGATACCGTGGAATCGACGGTCTTTGAGGCAAATAACCAATGACGAGCCCAGGCCGTCGCCAAATGCTCCCCTTTTTGGGTTGAATGATCCCAGCAAAACATTTCAATAGCGTTGTCTTCCCTGCTCCATTCGGTCCAATGAGAGCCACAATCTTGCCTCTTTCTATTTCCATGCTGACATCCTCGACGGCCGTTTCCTCTGTATAAACAATCGTAACGGAGTCAGCCTTTAAAAGAAGCTTTTGTTGGCTGGAGAAGAAAGAAACTGGCTCTGGGGCTTTAATTTTGCTCTTTTCCATCGGCACAGACCTCAAAGTTGTGGGACCAACAAAGGTTTTTCTTTCCAAAAACTTCTACCAAAACCGATAAATTTTTTTTTGCTATAGTTTCATAGAGAGATGGATCAGGATTGGCGCTTTCCATCGAATCGATTTCTCCGCTGCAAGTCTGGCTTTCTTTGATGATTTCCATGACAAGGGCTTTCTTTGAAAAAGGAGTATAAAAGAAAGGGATCTTTTCCTTCCTCATGGTTTCAATGGCGGTTGCAAGTTTTCTAGGCGATAGACCTTCTCTTTGGCCACATTCTTCAAGAATACCAGCTACAAGGATATCGTAGCGCTTTGTCAGATACATAAAAGAGTCATTAAAGAAATAGGCTTTTTTTTGTGCGATCTCTTGAAGCTTTTCTCGATACATCCGATCGATTTCTTTTAATTTGAATATATAGGAAGCGGCATTTTTTTCGTAGGCTTCTGTATGGAGTGGATCCCGTTGGCATAACGCTTTTTTAATATTCAGCACTTGCTGAATAGCCAAGTTAGGATCAAGCCAAACATGCGGGTTAAAAGAATAAGGGCTATTTGCTGGAAGTTTATTAAGAGAGCCAATGGAAGGAATAGGTTCTATCCCTACGGTAGAAACAACAATTTTTTTTGCTTTTTCTTTTGAACTGAGCCCCTTTTCCAGCCAACTTTCCATTCCCAATCCATTAATAACAATCAAATCTGAATCTTGAATCTCTTGCATCTGCCGCATGGATAGGGAAACTTCGTGGGGCTCAGCTCCAAAGAAGATCAAGTTTTTCACTGTGACATACTCCCCTCCAATGTTGACACAAAAACAATACAGGGGCGCAATAGAAGTAAGAATTTTTAGTCTCTCCAATCCATAGGACTTAAAAGACAAAAACCATAAGCCTATTCCTATACCCCACAGACAACACAAAACCCCCAGCCCATTATTTTGCAATGGTCGCATGATGCTATTGATAATGAATTATTAATATAAACAATAAAACATAAAAATAAAAAGGCTAAGAGAAAAGAGCTCTTAGCCTTTCTAAGCCTCTTAAAGAAGCTTATATTTTTTTTTATTGGCTTTTTAGCCACTTATGGAAACAGGTAAAATCATCGATTGCGTTCAAAGTCACTGCATCAGGCATAGACCCATCATCTTTGAGACCTGCTTCCTCCAAAATGGCTTTCTTTGTCTCTGCGTCATGATGATACTGCAAAACAGCCCTGTTGTGAGCAGCAACCTTGGCTCCATCAATTTTCCCACCATTTTTTTCTACGATCCAAGCTTCAAATTCTGTATAGCTTGGTAGATTGGTTCTAATGTAATTTCGCACTTCATCTTCAGTGAGATTTAGGGCATTCATGGTCATCGCATCAAACCCTTTACCTAGGTCGGGATAACCATCAGCTAGCATGCCTTTAGCAGCCAGGATACATTTCAGCCACATTCTTGGCAAATGCAGTACACCAAGTGGACCGGCAACTCCAGATCCAATTAAGGGAACTAGTTTCATTGTACCTCCTTTTTTAAGTTTATATTCATTATCTTTCTTTCCTTAGGAAAGAAAAGCCTTGGATTCAAATGCATCATTTCATAACTTTCTAATCAATTGAAAGCAAAAAAAGGATTATGGACTTTTTCTTCACCTACCGTTGTCAATGGCCCATGCCCAGGACATATAATCGTATCATCAGGCAGGGTTAAAATTTTTTCCCGGTTGTTCCTTAAGGCCTCCGTATAGGAATAATTTCCCCCTCCCATTGAGCCAGCAAATAGTGAATCACCCACAATGACTAGATTTCTCTTTCCTCCAGTAACATAGTAAGAAACCCCTCCGGGAGAATGGCCATTAGTAAGAAAAGAGCTAATGGACAAATTACCTAATTGAAATGTCTTGCCTGGAGAGAACGGCTCGGCTCCAGGAATAATCTCAAGTTGACAGCAATAAGCAGGAGCCTCTACGGCCCGTTTAAGCCTTCCTAGCTCTGCGATGTGATCAGCATGCGTATGCGTCAGCAAAATGTATTTTACGCTTAAGCCATTTACTTTAATAGCATCAAGCATTTCGGTGCAATTGCCTCCCGTATCAAAAGCCGCAGCCTCTTTTGTCATCGTATCCCATAAAAGATAATTGTTAACAGTCATATCTTCCCATCTCGTATTAAAGTGAAAGAAGCCAGGAATAACCCCTGGATCTTTTGGGTAATATAAACCTTTAGCCAAATCCAAAAGCGCCTTCTTCCCAAGACCAAGCACCGGAGCAATTCTTGCTAAAACCTCCTCATCCAACTTTCCTTCTTTCAGCCTCTGGAGTTTTTCGAAAGGCACAGCCGCTCTTTTTGCCAGCTCTTCGTCACTGATGTTAAGCCCTCTCTGCGCTTTCCCAATCACATCGATATAGTTGTCTTCCAGTGGAATCATAAGCATTTTCTCCTAGTGCTGTTTAGCTTTAAAAAAACTCTGAAAAGGAATTCAAATAAAGAACATTTGTCTCTCACTAGCCATTTAAAACTCGTATCCTACCACCATCCAAACGTTCTCCATATTCGAAAAAATAGCGCCGACATGTAAAGAATAAACAAAAATAAAAAGATAAAAATTATCGTTTTATTCTCTTTATCCCATCTGCCACCAGGATCTCCTCCACCGGATCCTGGCCACCTTTTGGGATTTGCAACCATGCTATTATTCTATTTTAATTCTAGAAAATAAAAAAGGGCATTTTTTACTTTTAGATTACCTTTTTTTATTCGTTCCGGATCATTCGCCCCTATTTCAAGACATATCTTGACCACCATGAACCAGCTCAAATGGAAAAAATTTTTTGGATGCTTCCATTTGCACTCTCTATAAGCAAACAACCTGTTTCATCTATACCTTTCATTCGTCCTACAATTTTTTGACCATTTACTTCAAAAGTAACCTTCTCATTCAACAGCACTATCCTTTTTTCCCACGATGACTTGATCGCGCCAAAAGATCGCTGCAAATTCCGATCCAATCGACCGAGGATTTCTATCAACAGCTCCACTCTTCGCACCTTTTTCCCCGTCTCCAAGTAAAAGGAGGTGGCTTTTCCTTGCAAGGATTCTGAAAAGTGGATTCTTTGTTGATTGAGGTTAATGCCAATGCCTATTGCAGCAAACCACTCTCCACCTTCGTCCCGATCTATTTCTATCAGTATTCCTCCAAGCTTTTTAGTAGCAACAACGATATCATTAGGCCATTTAATAGTCACAGTTTTCAAACCCATTTGAAATAAGGCTTCCGCCGTAGAAAGAGAGCTTAAGATAGCCAATTGTTGAGGATTGGCTACTAGCCATTTTGGTCGCAATAGCACTGTCATATAAAGACCTAAGGGAAGGAAGGATTCCCATGATCGACCTTGCCTTCCTCTTCCCTGCAATTGCCTATCAGAGACGACCACAAGCCCTTCCTTAGCCCCTCTCTTTGCCTGCTTGATTACTTCATCATTTGTCGAACCAATTACTTGAAAAATCTCTGATTTCCAACGGATGTGAAAGTCCCCTCTTTCCAACAGAATCTGGAGTTCTCCCGGATGGAGGATATCTGGTAAAGGATCCTCAAGAGATATCCCCACTAGAGGTGAGCAATTAATGACAAACCCTTGTTCCTGCAATCTGCAAAGACTTTCCCACACTTCCTTTTCATCTGCTTTAACTGCTGCTAATAGATCACGGAACACAAGCTTGCAATTCCTATTGGCAAGCAGCCGTTTTAATAGTTGGAATTCCGTAAAAGAAGCAGCGCAAGAAGGCAAGATCATTCGACGCATCAAAGCCTTAGGCAATTTCCAGTTCAAAATCCTTCTTTTGAAATAACGTTCCAAACTTATGATCCCGATAAAGGGTTATGGCAACATTCCTATTGGAACGAATACATTCTTTGATTTCATTCGCCTCTTTTGCACAATGGAGGATTGTTTTCCAGGAATAGATGTGCTTTGGCTTATGAAAATCACTGTTAGCAATAAAAGGCAGTTTTTTTAAGCCAACGGGAGAAAATAGATCATACCGATTTGCCACCTCCCAAGCATCAAGCAGAGGAGCATATTCTTGCTGATTTTCCCATAAAAATAGGGTGTTCGGCCCCCAAACACTTTGGAAAATGTGTGGATGAGAGGCAACAGCTAAGCCATTTTGTTTATGGATCTCAGCAATAATCTCCTTTAAAGAAAGGCATGGATCAATTGGGCTTTTAAGATCGATCCCCAGTAGATGCGCAGAGGTTTTTGGGCTATATCCGTCTTTGTTAAATTCTATTCCACAGAAGAGAATCATTTCATATTTTTTCCATGCTCTTTTTTTTTCTTTCTCTATCGTTTCGAAATACTCACCGACTTTAGTCGGTGTTAATACAAGGCCAGTCAGTTCGCAGAACTTACCGATCAATCTTTTTCTGTCAACAAGATGATCGGTTACACAGATACAATCAAAACCGCGCTGTCCATAAAAATCCACGATCTCTCCTACGGATAACCTCCCATCAGAATAAGTCGAATGAATATGAAAATCGCACAGTAATGCTTGAGAGCTTTTCGTTTTGGTCACTGAAAAATTGACATTCTCAAACCTTTTCCCAGGAAAAGGGAAAACCCTCGAAGGGATGATTTCCAGGACAGATTGTTCTAGAACAAACCGAGCTATTTTAAGGGAACTGTCTGGCTTACTGATTTTTTTAAGATTGTTCTTTAATTTTTTCCAATGCTTAGCCTCGTTTTCAAATAAAAAGTCCAGAGCGGATCCGATATCCGATGGCTTTTCAGCAAAACAAGCCACTTCGTATCTTCGTAAAAGTTCATAATTTCCTTCTTCTTGACCAGGAACAACTTGTGGAATGATCATCGGACAACAAGCCGCAATAGCTTCCTGTACTGTAGCACCACCTGCTTTGCTAATAATCACATGATGATTGAGCAAAAGCTCGGGAATTTTATCTGTCCATCCCAAAACTTTAACCCGTTCTTCAAAGCCTTTCACATGTTCAGCAATATTGTAAAAGAGTTTTTCGTCTTTCCCCACGACGATCGTCGCTTCCCAATTCTTTCTGGATAAGAGTTGATCAATAATTTTTGATGCTTTTTTTCTTCCCGAATTGATAATATATAAAATCTTGGGCTGTCGTATGGGTTCCAAAGGCATGGAGTTTTGAGCATACTCCAAAAATTCAAGTTGGACAGGAAAACCAAATTCAAGAATCCTTTCCTCAGCTATGCCTGCTGATTTTAAAATGGTCGCCGTATCTTTATTAGGCACTACAAAATAATCGCTCCAACTCCTATACCAAAAAGAATTGACGGTGATCGAATCAGTGATGACGGTTATTTGAACAAAGTTCTTTTCCTTCCCATCTTTAAAGATCTCTTCTATCAGAAAATTATAGAAAGGATAAGTCGACAGAACGATGTCAGGTTGCATTTCTCTCAGCAACCAATCCAAGGCCTGCTTCATTTTGGCAAAAGCCACCAGTACGTCTTCTATAAAACTCGTACGATCAAAAATGGAATAAATCCCTCGCCAAATTAATGGTGCACGATTAATGGCTGTTAGATAGCCTTGCCGCAACAGATCGCTGAACTTGCCATAACAGGTATCAAAAAGATCAATCCGATCAACAATCGCTTCGTCCGGCTCCAGATGTTCAATGGCTTCCTGTATATTCCGTGCCGCAGTGTTATGACCTTCTCCAAAACCGGCCGTCAAAATAAGTATTCGTTTCATTCCTTTGCGATCCAGATCAATAGACCTGAATCTCTATCACTTTTTAGTTATTCACCAAAAGCGCCATACTACTAATAAATGAAATGCGATCAAAAGACAATGAGAAATCTATATAATCTCCTAATATAGAAAATATATTGAAAGATTTTTTAGGAAATAAAGTATTAAAAAAAATTAACAGTTTTACCATATTAATTAGCTTCTGGGTGAGGCTATGAACGACATTTGCTAACGTTGTTAGAGCATGGCTTGCATTGCTGCTAGTTACAAAATGATTTTCCTCTCCATCCATTTCCAGTGGTAAACTCTCAGAACTTTTGGACGATTCGAGCCAGAGCAACTAAACAAACATTTTTCTCATTTTTTATCTTAGCCTAGGCAAGGAATGCATAAGGATAAAAGCTAAAGAACATTAATAAACCAAACCTGGCGAATTAAAAAATTAAAGTATTTTCTCATTATAAGTGTAGTAGGCTTGCAGGCTATTTCTAAACTAATCTAATATTAGCCCTTCCCCTTCCCTTTCCTATCCCTGAGAAGATAAATTTCAGAAAATCTTTACCTTCCTCAATAAAACATTTGTCAAGGAAAATCCGCAGCCATGGAGTAGATTCAGATAATTATGACTATTAATTGGGCAGTTGAGCTGCTTTTAGGAGAGATTTCCAGTAGAAATAAATGGCCTATGAGTAGAAATGAACGCCCCATTTGAAAGGATGGGGGAAAAGAATGGAAGATCTTCGTTCGGAAATTAGTTCTAGATCTACATCTCAGAAAAAAAATCGAACAACTCGTTTTAAAAAAAAAGATAGGCTTGTGCTTACTGATTTAAAATTTGCTCTTTATATTTTCTTTTGTTTTCTTCATTAAGGATTTTATTATGAATTATAAGCCACTATTAGGAAAAAATGCCCTTGTCTTTGGTGTTGCTAATAAATGGAGCATCGCTTGGGCCGTTGCCAAAACCTGGCACGAGGCCGGAGCCAACTTGATCGTTGGATACCAGGGAGAAAGACTAAAGAAACCTGTGGAAGCTCTCCTTTCTGAACTCCCTCCTAGTCCTCCTTCTTTGGCTTTTCCTTGTGATGTCAGTAATGAACAAGAAATTAAATCTTTCTTTTCGCAGGCTGTAAAACATTTTCCCAAAATCGATCTTTTACTCCACTCCATTGCTTTTGCTCCAAAAGAAGCATTAGAAAAAAACTTCTATGAGACAACTCGAGAAGATTTTATAAAAACTTTTGAAATAAGTGTGTATTCTTTTATAGCCTTAGCAAGGGAAGCCAAAGCCTTGTTCAGAGATGGAGGCAGTATTTTGACGTTATCTTATTATGGCTCAGAAAAAGTTATATTAAATTACAAAATTATGGGGCCCGCAAAATCAGCCCTTGAATCCTCCGTAAGGTATCTGGCCTATGAGTTTGGCAAAGATCAGATACGGGTCAATGCTTTAAGTCCTGGGCCAATAAACACATTAGCTGCAAGAGGAATCAGCGGATTTACAAAGTTTTTAAAAGAATGTGAAGCAAAATCCCCATTGAAAAGAAATGTAGAAGCCAAAGAAGTAGCATCGGTTGCTTTATTTCTCGCATCAGATGAATCCAGAGCCATTACAGGACAAACGATTTACGTTGACTGTGGATACTCTATCCTTGGATTCTAAAGCTAAAGGCTGCAATTGTAACATTATCCTTTCATGTCAACAATAAAACATATCATTCTATGGGATATCGATGGCACTCTTATCCATTCTACTGGGAGCGGACTAAGAGCTATTTTTCGGACAATCAATGAACTCTATAATCTAGAGATGCATCCCAAAGAATTAGACTATCGGGGAAGAACAGATCTCATGATCGCAAAACAAATTTTGAATAGATGCCAGGTGCCATGGACCCCTGAAAACCTTTCTATTTACAGAAATCATTATTTGAAAGTTCTTCGGGAAGAACTTACAAGTCATGATACAGGGAAGCTTTGTCGAGGAATATTAGATATTTTGCAAACAATAAGTACTATCTCTACTGTCAAAATGGGGCTTTTGACCGGTAATTTCAGAAAAGCTGCTCAGATCAAACTTTCCTATTATAAGCTATGGACCTATTTTTCTTTTGGGCTGTTTGGTGATCAACACGAATCAAGAAATTCTTTAGCCAGTATGGCTGCTGAGCTTGTTATGGCAATGTTCGGTCAGGGTATTGAAAAAAAGAATTTTTGGGTAGTGGGAGATACTCCTCACGATGTTCTTTGCGCTAAATTTGCAGGTTTTACTTCGATTGCTGTGGCTACTGGAGGCTTCAGCAAGGAAGAACTTAACCAATACCAACCCGATTACTCTTTTGAAGACCTTGCTTGCGTAAAAGATTTCTTCTCTCTTTTTGCTGATTAGCCCTGAAGAAAGATTGCAAAAAAAAATTTTGAGGATTTTCAATGAAGGGACCATACCAGTTGGCCATCATCGGAGCAGGAACCGCGGGTTTTGCTGCTGCTTCATTAGCCGCAAAAAAGGGAATCAAAGTCGCCCTGATCGAAGGAGCAGAAAAGATTGGAGGGCTTTGTATACTCAAAGGCTGTATGCCTTCAAAAACATTAATTGAATCCAGTCGCCGATTTTGGGATTTGCAACAAGCCAAAACTTTTGGATTGAAAGTAGAGGCTATTTCAGTGGATATGCAGCAGATTCAATGGAGAAAAAGAAAACTCGTTGAGAGGTTTGCTAAATATAGAGAAGAAGAGATTTTTTCATTACCAGTAGACTTCATTCAAGCCCAGGCTTCTTTCAAGAGCCCCAACGAATTGGAAATACGAAGAAGAGATGGGGAAAAGCAACTCCTCTATGCAAATGTTATCCTCATAACGACTGGCTCTATAATCGATCCACTGCCCATTCCAGGCTTAATGGAGTCTGGATTCCTTACAAGCGATTCAGCACTTGAACTGGAGCATTTGCCAGAAAGTCTTACCATTCTGGGCGGTGGACCTGTTGCTTGCGAATTTGCCCAATTTTTTTCTCGACTCGGTTGCAAAACGACAATCATTCAAAGAAGCCCTAGGCTTTTGAAACAATTTGATCCGGAAGTTTCCCAATGCCTCAAGGATTGTTTTACAGCCGAGGGCATAACTGTTTTTAGCGATACTCAAATTGAATCCGTCTCGATTGTTAATGGGTTGAAAAAAGTTTCTTTCTTTTTTAAAGGAAAAAGGAAGGACGTTTTATCCAAAGAAATTTTCTATGCCCTGGGAAGAAAACCGAACCTAAAACATCTTGGATTAGAAAAGATAGGGATTCATACGGATTTTCAATCGCTAGAGGTCAATGATAAAATGCAGACTTCCATCCCCCATATTTTTGCCGCGGGAGATGCTACAGGCAACTTTGGAATCGTGCACATTGCCAGAGAAGAAGGAGAAATTGCTGCTAAAAACGCTCTTGAACTCCTAGCGGGTAAAGAACCTAGCCACGTCATTTCAAGGCGTTTGACAATGGAAGTTGTTTTTACTGATCCAGAAATAGCAATGGTAGGCATTTTGCCTCGAAATGGTGGAATGATAAGCGCTAAGTATTTTTTTCAAGATCATGGGAAAGCCATTATCGAAGGAAAAGAACATGGGTTTGTAAAAATCTATGCTGAGCCTTCCACTGGAGAAATTCTTTGCGGTTCCATTATTGGTCCTCATGCTTCAGAGTTGATTCATCTGTTGAGTACGTGCATGTATTTTAGAGGAAAAGTTGAGGATCTTTTGCATATGCCTTTTTATCACCCTACCCTTTCCGAAATCTTGGGATACCCAGCCGAAGAAATCTTTTCTGTGCTCCAGAAGCAAAAAGAAATGAACCAATCTTTTGTTTAGTGAGGAACACTATTGAAAAAATAACCTTTTTCAACAACAAAAAAAATGAACTTCTCTTTTCCTCTTCCTCCTTTTCGTTTGTACAATACAATCTCCCGCAAACTTGAGCCCATTAAGCCGATCAATCCTCCGCATGTTACCATGTATGCTTGCGGACCAACAGTATATAACCTTGCTCATATCGGCAATTTTAGAACCTTTCTCTGTGTGGATCTTCTCCGAAGAGCTCTTGAACTATTCGGATATAAGGTGATTCACACCATGAACTATACCGATATAGATGACAAGACAATTGCAGCTTCTCGTGCCGCTGGCCTTTCTCTAGTCGAATATACTCAAAAATATATCGATGCATTCGAACAAGATATGCAAACTCTTCATTTGCTTAAGCCGCATTTTCAACCAAAGGCCACTGAACACATTGAGAAGATGATTGAATTTATCCGCCAACTGATAGACAAAAACCATGCCTATATTGGAGAGGATGGATCAGTTTATTTCCGCATCGCTTCATTCCCTGACTATGGGAAACTTTCTCATTTAGAAAAAGACAAATTAAAACCTGGATCTCACATATTGGCTGATGAATACATCAAAGAACATTATGGGGATTTTGCCTTATGGAAAGCCAAAAAACCGGAAGACGGAGAGGTCGGTTGGATTTCTCCATGGGAAATAGGAAGACCGGGATGGCATATAGAATGCTCCACCATGAGTATCTGTTATTTAGGCAATGAAATAGACATTCACTGCGGGGGTGTCGATCTTATTTTTCCTCATCATGAAAATGAGATAGCGCAGAGCGAGTCTGTGACTGGACAAAATTTCGTTCGCCACTGGTTTCATGTAGCACATGTACTGGTTGAGGGCGAAAAGATGTCTAAGTCTTTAGGCAATATCTATACTATCCGAGACATTTTAGAAAGAGGATTTAATGAAAGGACGCTTCGGTATCATCTTTTAACGGCTTCCCATTATCGACAGACCCTCAATTTCACATGGCAGGGTATGGAAGCCTCACGTGAAGCTGTCAAAAGAATCGATCAGTGGTTAAGCCGCTTCCAAAGCCTCCCTAAATCTCAGTTCCAACTACAAGAATATGAAGAAGAGACTCGATTTCTTCGCTGCTTTGTTGAGGCTTTAGCGGATGATCTAAATATTACAGAGGCAATCGGTCATCTTTTCGATTGGATCAGACACACCAATCGGATGATGGATAAAGGAGAGCCTTTACCCCCACTCCAAAGAAGTTGGCAACTTGTTGATACAATCTTAGGAATCGGAGAATTCAGTGTGGAAATTCCCCCTGAAATTCAAACTTTGCTTCAGATGCGAGCTGAAGCCAGAAAGAACAAGAACTGGGCGACAAGCGATAGGATCCGACAGCAGCTCCAAGAAATGGGTTGGATAGTCCAAGATACTCCAGAAGGACAAAAAGCATGGAAAGTATAAAAAGACGCTTTATTAGTTTTGAAGGAAGTGAAGGCTGTGGGAAAACAACCCAGATTCGCCTGCTAAAAAAACGATTAGAAGAGCGGGGACAGAAGGTTATCCTGGTTAGAGAACCTGGATCCACACCACTTGGAGAACGATTACGCAGGCTTTTAAAACATTCGGCTATAGGCTTCTGCCCGCTGGCCGAACTCTTTTTGTTTGAAGCGAGTAGAGCAGAGTTAATAAAAAAAATCATTGGGCCTGAGATTGCACAGAATACATGGGTTCTTGCTGATCGTTTTACCGATTCGACTCTTGTATACCAGGGAGTAGTACGTGGCATTCCTCTAAAAACCATTGAAGAGCTCAACCAACTAGCGACGGCCGGTATAAAGCCAACTTTAACGATTCTACTGGACATCCCAGTGAAAAGTTCTCAGTTTAGGATTAAAAAAAGGGATGGTAAAAAATCAGGTATTGACAAGCTGCAGGCTGACTTTGAGAGTTCCTTAGATACAGTAAGAAAAGCTTATTTAGAGCTTGCAAGCAGAGAGCCAGAAAGGTTCTATGTCTTGGAAGCCACAGGAAGCCCTGAGGAAATTGCCACTCTTGTATGGGAGAAGATTAGCCATGTCTTTGAGCTATGAAAGTTGTATTCAACTCTTCAAAAAAGGGATTCTGAACCAAAGGATCGCCTCAGCTTATCTCTTCAGCGGTTCCGATGCTTCATTGTTGTTAAACGTAGGGATGGCTCTTTCCAGAGAGCTGCTCGAAGGAGATCCATTGAAGCACCCTGATTTTTACTTCGTCCGCCCCCAAACGAAACTAAAGCGCATCAGCGTTCAGCAAATAAAGGAAGTCTGTCAGCAGCTTTACTTGAAGGCTTATAAAGAATCCAGAAAAGTTTGCCTCATCTTAGAGGCCGAGTCTATGTGTTTAGGAGGAGGAGAAGCGGCCAATGCCTTTTTAAAAACCCTTGAAGAGCCTCCTTCGCATACCACCATTCTTTTAACTTCAACAAGGCCTTTGTCTATATTTCCAACCATTCTTTCCCGATGCATTCGGGTTTCTGTCTATAGTTCTCCGTTTGAAATTTCCACCGAAGACCAAGAGCTTTTGGCCGAAGTGCAAAAATGGATGCAAATCGACAATGGAGAACCAATAGCAGGGTTCAAAAAGATGGCATTGCTTAATGAGTTTATCCAAAAAACAAAAGCAGAATTGGAAAAGGAAAATGAAGAAGAATCACTAGAAGAAACCCAAACCTTAATCCATATCAAGCTCATGGATAAAAGGGAACGGTTTTTGCGCCTTCTTGAACAGGCGTACTGGCAAAAGATCCAAGAAGAACTAAAGAAAGGCTCTCCCAAGAAAAGTTTCTGGAGATATGTGGAAGCGATAAGAACCATAGAGCAGCTCCACCAAGATCTTAGACATGCGGTAGATGAATCGCTTGCTATTGAAGCCGCATTCCTTCCTCAAACTTTTTAAAAGGAAAAGAAAAAAACAGAGTCTAAAAAGCAAACAAAGCCTAGCAAACGAATCAGAAGGAATATTATTATTTTCAAACAAGAAACAAGAGTTCAAAAGAAGGAAAGAAATTGACAGAATCGATAAAAAAAGAGAAAAAGAGGGAGGAGGGAATACCTTTCAGTTGAAATATTTAGTTACCGAACATTTTTTGAGCTAGCTAATAACCCCACGCAACCCTAATATTGAAATGAATTGATTGAAAAGAGATTTTGCACAAAATGAGAAACATCAGTTTTAGAAAAAAGGGATGATATGGATATAGCTAAAATTGCTGAACTTATCGAACTGATGGTAAAAAACAATCTAAGTGAAATAGAGATCGAAGAAGAAAATACCAAACTGAGGCTTCGAAAAGACTTTCCTTCCCATCCCCCATTGGTCTCTGCTCCTCCTTCAAGCGGACATCTTGTCGAAGTCAAAGACAAAGAACCTTCCTTACTTGCTTCTCCCAAGTTTACAGAAATTCGCTCACCTATGGTAGGAATATTTTATAGATCCCCTTCTCCCAATGCCCCGCCCTACGTAGAAGTTGGGCAAGAAATCACAGAAGATACCGTAGTCTGCATCATAGAAGCCATGAAAGTCATGAACGAAATTAAAGCAGAAGTTCACGGGATCATCACAGAGGTGTTGGCGGAAAATGGTAAGCCTGTAGATTTTAACAAGCCTTTGTTCAAAGTAAAACTGCTTTAATCTTCCTCGATGATAAAGCTTATCTAGCTGTTAGGCACTGTTTTTCCAGGCTTCAATGATCTCTAAAAGGGCATG
Source organism: Methylacidiphilum sp. Yel (assembly GCF_004421185.1). GTDB lineage: Bacteria > Verrucomicrobiota > Verrucomicrobiia > Methylacidiphilales > Methylacidiphilaceae > Methylacidiphilum. The sequence continues at coordinate 37,061 of NZ_LXQB01000027.1, forward strand.
CACAGCCCAACAATGCATTTCTTGTATTCTTGAGGGATTTTCACTCGGGACAATCCAGGACATATCGACCTCTCTGCATAGCTCTCCTCCCCCTTTACCCAGAAAAGCGATAGAAAACATGCCCCTATGCTTGGCTGATTGCGCAGCCTTAAGGAGATTTCGAGAATTACCGCTTGTAGAAAAAAGGATCAGCAGATCTTCTGGATATCCAAGAGCTTCTATCTGCCTTGAAAAGATTTCTTCAAATCCAAAATCATTTGCAATACAACTAAGCGTAGATCCATCGGATGCTAAAGAGATGGCCGCTAGAGGAGGTCTTTTGGCTCTAAATTTTCCCAAGAGTTCTTCTGCAAAATGCATGGCTTGAGCAGCACTTCCTCCATTGCCAGCACAAAGGAGCTTTCCATTTTTTTTGAAACAATCGAGCAGTTTATCAGCAATTCTAGAGAGAATATCCACAGAATCTAGCATATTGGAAGCTAAGTGGAGTAACTGCTCTAGCTCTCTTTCAATAATTTGGGTTGAATTGACCGACATTTTTTCCATATTCTTGTAAAAAAAAAGGTTAGCTTGTACATCTTTGTACATCTTAGCTCAAGTGGTTTAAATAATGAAAAAAATTTTGTTCCGCTATCTTTTTAAAGGTTTCCTTTATCCCTTACTCTTTACGATCCTTGCCTTTTGTTCGCTTGTGATCATTGCTGATCTTTTCGGATCATTGGAAGATTTCATTCAAAACAAAGCCACAGCGCGTCAGATTTTCAACTATTATGTAGCTTATCTTCCAGCCGTGGTGATCATGATTGCTCCTCCTGCTTCCCTTTTTGCTTCTCTTTATTTTCTCATGCAGCTTCATAGACATGGTGAATTTGTCGCCATGCAAGCCTGCGGGGTTCCCTTGCAAAAAATCTTTGCTCCTTTTTTGATCATAGGTTTTATTATGACGGTCTTTCTTATTGCCCTACAGCTTGGTCCAGGTGGCAATTCACAGGCAAAAAGAGATCAAATCATGGAGGATATCAAAGGAAACAAAGGATCGGTTCATGCTGTAGGCGGCATCATTTACAGGGAAAAGGCAGAAAAAAGAATATGGTATTTCCGCCAGCTCGATTTTGTCAAAAATCAGGGAGAAGATGTTGAAGTCGTTGTTCAAGAAGATTCTGGAAAAGACCTGAAAAAATACTTCGCTCGTAGAGCCATCTGGAAAGATGGCCATTGGATTCTTAACGATGTCAATCGCATCGACTATGACAGTTCGAGTAATTTTCTTCAAAGCACCTATTTTGAGTCTCTCTCCCTTATTTCTTGGACAACACCTCCAAGACAAATGGTGGCGCTTGAAAAAAAACCGCGCGATCTAAATGCCTCAGAATTATGGAAACTGATCGACAATCCAGGAAATATCCAAAAAACGCTCCTTGCTCCCTATCAAGTCCAATTCTATACTCTCATTGCCGAACCTCTATCTGTCCTTGTCCTTCTTCTTATTGGGTTAGCAGAAGGAGGAAGACTTAGTAGCAGACATCCGGCTGCAGGAGTTTTTAATGCGCTTTTTATTCTTATCGCCTTTTATTTGATCTTCCACTTTTTCCAGATTTTAGGTCAAGGCATGAGAATTCCCCCAGCTATTGCAATTTTTACCCCCTTATGTGTTTTTGCTACCATCTCTCTTTTTAGAATTGCTCCTCTTTTTGGGATCGGGCTATTAGAGAAAAGCTAAAACAAATTATTTATCTTGTATACCGGCAGTTTGCAACAAGGAAGTAGGAGGCATATAACCTGGCTGTTTGCTTCTCCACAGTACCCATTCCTCTAGGAATGCTTGTCTTCTGCTCATAAGCAGATCTTTTTCAAGCTTGTTTTTAATTTCCATCTCATTGGGCAATGCGGGAGCGAAGCGGTTCTGTAGATAAATAAAAACTCCACCTTCAGGTGTAGGCAGAAAACGACTTAACCGCGATGGTTCCAATAGCTGACAAGCAAAACCTATTTCAGCAGCCGCGTTTAAGTCTTTTGGAGGATCAACAGGAACAAAAGATGGAGGCTTTTCTATCAAAAGGCCTTGAGCCCTGGCTACTTGTTCGATGTCCTTCCCTTCTTTCAGCGCCTTATTTAGCTCTTTTTCAATAGCAGTCGATTTTTCGAAAAGAGCTTCAAAGGCCTTCTTTCGCTTGAGTTTTTCTTCAATGATAGATTTTACTTGCTCAAAAGGACGTAACACCCCTTTTTCTACCCCAAGGAGAACGATGACATAATATCCTTTAGAAGTTTCAATCGGATCACTAACAGGCTTTTCTTGAGAGAGTTCAAAAACGGCTTTGGCAAATTTTTCAGGTTCCTCTAGCTCTGTAGGAGGATGATCCAAAGAAAAAAACGGGGTAAGGCGGTAAGAAAGATTTTTTTCTCTAGCGATCTTTTCAATCTCCGCAGTTTGAGAAGATTCCATGAGTCTTTGAGTATCTACTGAAAAATCTTCGGCTTTTTCTAAAAGCTTCCTTTTGGCCTCTTCAAGTTCTTTTCCTTTTAGAGATTGCCATTCTGGAGGAAAAGAAAAAAACACATAGCCTGCTTTTCTTTTTTCGGCCGTATAATAGTCCGGATCCTTGGAATGGCTTTTATATTCTTTTTCAATTTCTTCGGGTTTCACTTGAAGACCTTGCATAAAAGGATCGATCTTGAGCCTGAATAGAACGACCTGCACAGCACCAAAGGTCATGTTATAAATTTCATCTAATTCCCCTGAAACAACTTCTACGGGAGCAACCAAAACTTTTTTAACCTCCCCAATTACAAGCTCTTCATGCATCACCTGCAAAAATCTTTCTTCGGTTATCCCTTGTGGAACTAAGAAGGAAGAAACAAAACGTTGATAAATTGCAGGATCATATTTTCCCTCCTTCTGAAGAAAGGGAAGCTGCTGAATGAATTGAACAACTTCTTCTTCAGGAACCAAGCAATGCAACTCTTTTGCGGCTTGTAGGAAAAGCAATCTCGTCCAGGCCATTTGATCGAGTATTTGCTGGAGATTCTCCCCATAAGGTTGATTCCCAGAGCTCAAGGCAATCTCTATCGAGCTGGCTTGTCTAGCTAATCTGAACGTTTCCAATGAAATGCTCTTGCCAGCAATTTTGGCAACAGAGGGATTTTTTAATCCGCTCATAGCGGGTATGTTAAAAAACAGCAGGAAGGAGACGCCAATGACGGCAAGCACAACTACAAGCAACCACGAATGCGTACGCAATATTTTCAACATATTTCGTTCTTATCCTTATTAGCTATATTTCTTTGGAATACGCATAAAAGAGAAAAAGGAGAAGAAAAGAAAATTCCTTTTTTCATTCCCTTTAATTTTCATAAGTTTTAAAACCATCCATGGAAAATCTTAAAATAAAAGAAAAAAAAACAAAACAGATCTTCTCTGCCAGAATTTTCTTCTTGTTTATTCTTCCCTCTTTATCTGGGGTTGGGATGGCCTTTTCTTTCAGTCCTCTAGCTTCCTTTCTTTTCAGCTGGATTAGCCTTATTCCGCTTTTTGCCGCAGCTGATTACTATAAGGAAAATCCCTGGAGAAGATTTTGGAGTGGCTATCTTAGTGGCATGCTCTTTTTTTCTCTCTCTTTCTGGTGGATTGGTTATGTCACCATTTTAGGAACGGCTGCTTTGGTTGCTTATCTCTCTTTATATCCAGCCCTCTGGCTGCTGGCCTTAGGAAGACCGATTGTTCAATTTTCTTCCTACTCTTCAAAAACCAATCTGCTCAATGCTATAAACGGTGCTAATCTATGGATTCTGTTGGAATGGGTCAGAAGCTGGATATTCAGCGGTTTTTCATGGAATGAACTAGGAGTGAGTGCTTATAAAAGTCCCCTTCTTCTCCAAATTTGTAGCTTGGGCGGCGTCTTGAGCCTTTCCTGGCTTCTAGCTACCATTAATGGACTTATCTTTTTTTTGTTCCGTTCGCTGTATCGACAGCTTATTGCCCATTCTTTTTATTTTCCAAAACTAGAGTTACTGTTGCTACTGCTACTTTTAGCTCTTTGTATTTTTTATGGCGAACATCGCCTCCATACTCCTTCAGGACAGCCAGCTTTTAAGCTCCGTTATGCAGCCATCCAACCGAACATTCCTCAGGATTTAAATATTACGATCGACCCCGAAGCGGGTTTTTTGGAAGAAATCACTTTAAGTAGACAATCTTTAGGCTATTTTCCAGATCTTATATGCTGGCCAGAAAGCCCCTTTGGCTTGGATTTTTTTTCATCTCCAAAACTTCTAGAACCAATTCGCAAGCTGCAGCAAGCACAGCCCTTTTCTTTTCTCTCTGGATCCTTTAAAGCCACAGGAGAAGAACTTTTCAATGTAGCGGTCCTACTCAAATATCCTCAAGAAGAGCTAGAACTCTACGCAAAAAATCGTCTTGTTCCTTTCGGGGAATTCATCCCCTTTGCTAACATTTTTCCATTTCTGCGTAAACTCGTTCCTTTCCAGGTTGATCTTACTCCAGGGAAAACATCCAATCTCTTTTTCCTGGATAATCCTAAACTCAAAATTGCTCCTCTTATCTGCTTTGAGGATACAATCGCCAGTTATGTACGAAAAATGGCCGTTCAAAAACCTGATCTATTGATTGATATCACAAATGATGGATGGTTTAAGGATTCCCCAGGTGCCTTTCTCCACATGATTAACGCACTATTTCGAACAGTAGAACTGGATATTCCCTTGCTCCGATGTACAAACACCGGGGTATCGGTATGGATAGATCAACGAGGAAGAATAATTAATATTCTTAAAAAAGATGGGAAACTGGTCGGATGTAAAGGGATAATGGTAGGAGAAGCTCACTGGCATCAGCCCGACGAAACTCTATATAAAAAGTTTGGAGACTGGATCGTCGCTTTGGCGTTCTTAACTTTGAGTTTTTCTTCTTTTTCTAAAAGAAGAAAGGTTTCTTTAAGTCCAAACAACCTTTGAACTTTTGGTATTTTATTTGACAGATATTCCTACTCAGCTTATTAGTACAATTTCTTATAGATCTTCCATAGTTTGTTTCCCAAATTAAGAACAGGAACTTACTGGAATGCAAAAAGTCCTGCTCCACTTTTTTAGGATTTCGGTCGCAATTGCCTTTAATATCATCATTTTTTTGCTTCTTATTGGATTGGCTGTTGAGATCGTACGCAGCGTATGGGAATTAGCTCCAGGTTTGGTAAAAAACAGGACAAATTTAAATTTTCGCGATCTTGTCGAACGGACTCTTTCTCTAGTTGTTATCCTCGAGCTATTGCGCGCTTTCGTCGAATATTTCCAATTTGACCGTATTCGACTTCATGTGCTTTTGGAAGCGGGAGCGGCCTTTGTACTTCGGGAGCTTATGCTCCTACTATTCGATGAAAAGATCTCGGGAATCCATATTTTGATATGGAGTCTAGCGGTTCTTATCCTTGTCTTAGCACGAACCGTCGCCCTTTTATTCCCCCCTTTGCTCTTCTCCTCAACTAAGCGAATGCTTTCTAACACCGAACAAAAAGAGCCAAAAGAAGACCAAACCAGCTCTTAAGCCTAAATCATTCCAGTGTTGTATTGATTCGATGCTATCCTATCCTACCTAGGGGCCTTGTAGTCGGCACCTCAAACAGGAATAGAATTTCTAGAGCCACGCATAGAACAAGAACATTCATTCTATGTCTATTTTTGAATTAGAGAAAAGGACCGAATCGATTTGAGCCCCCTATACATCCCCTCATAATCTAGGCCATATCCTACGACAAAAACATCCGGTATTTCGAATCCTACCCATTTTGGTTGAATCGGCTTTTGCTCTTTTTTTAGCTTTTTTAAAAGCACACAAAACTCGACATTCAATGCTCCTGAATCATAAAGTATTTCTTTAACCGCACTTAATGTCTGGCCTGAATCAAGGATATCGTCTATGACAAGAATATTTTTAGCTTCAAATTTTTTTTTCTCTATCCATTCTAGTCCTTGAATAGATCCAGTGGAAGCTGTTCCAGCATAGCTTTTAAGCTGTACAAACTCGACTTCTGTCCGCAACGGTAAATTTTTAAGGAGATCTGTAACAAAAAAGAGTGAACCATTCAAAAGCCCTAAAATCATAAAAGGCCTTTTTCGATACGCTTCTCGAATTTCTGCGGAGAGTTCGAGGATTCTCTTTTGAATTTTTTCCTCTGAAAGTAACACCCGCCCAATTTTATAGGATAACCTAGCGTTTGGCTTATTAACTCTATTCATACATTAGCAAGACTAATAACTTGATTTCGAATCTCTTCAAGGAACTGAGCGCCCTTTAATAAAAGTCCATGACAATAAATATCCCCTTTTAAATTTTCCCAAGATGGATAGATCAAAGGAATAGGACTAGACAAAGCCTTTGATTCAATCAAAGAATTGCCCCATTCGGTGTGATGGCCTTTGCCTATAATCAGTGGAGAAAGGAAAAACGCCACCTCATGAATGAGTCCTTTAGAAAGAAAAGTCTGAAAAATCGTTTTTCCTCCTTCCACAAGTAAAGTGGCAACGGCCCTTGAACCCAATTCTTCTAAAACCATCTCTAAAGGAACTCTAACAAAGAGTAATGTTCTTTCTTTAAAAGAGTCAGTAAAAAGAAAAAGTTCTTTCGGCAGCCTTCCCGAAAGGCTCACAATAGCTCTCCAAGGTTGGACTTTATATTTTTTATCTACATGCCGGATAGTCAACAGAGGGTTATCATGTCTGGCTGTCTGGGCTCCAATTAAAATGCCGTCGGAAATCATCCTTAGTTTATGAGCAACAGTTCGTGCCGGAAGCCCAGAAATCCATTTCTCATCCCCAATCCCAGCAGAAAAGCTTCCATCAATAGCCATAGCCATCTTGCCTATCACCCAGGGTTTTCCAGTTACAATCCAATGATAAAATCCTCGATTAAGAAAAATTGCCTCTGGAAGGATCTCCCATGAAAAATCGATCCCCTGAGCACGAAAAAGCTCCATGGCTCTCGGCTTATTTTTAGGATTAGGATCCGGAGAACCAGCCACCACCCGACTTATTTTCTCTTCAATAATTCGCAAACTGCAGGGAGGGGTTTTTCCCCAGCATGTACAAGGCTCCAGGGTTACATACAAAGTAGAGCCGCTGACTGAGTAACCATGCCTTTTGGCTTCTTCTATAGCTTCAATTTCTGCATGGGGAGCTCCAGCTTTTTTATGATAACCCTTGCCAATGATTACCCCATTTTTTACAATCACAGCACCCACAGAGGGATTAGGGCTAGTCAAACCTTCCCCTAAAAGAGCCAGTTTAAAGGCCTCTTGCATCCAGTAACGATCATCGAGAGAAAAACTCTTCAATAAAACCCTCCGGACTAAATGCTTCCAAAGCCTCTAGATTTTCTCCACGACCAATAAACAAGGTTGGAATACCTAGTTCATATTTAACAGCAGCGATCATTCCCCCTTTAGCGGAACTATCGAGTTTGGTTACAACCATTGCGCTTAGTCCTAAAGCCTGGTGAAATTCTTTGGCTTGAACTAAAACATTAGATCCAGAAGTCCCATCGACTACCAATAAAACAAAAAGTGGGACCTGGCCTGATGCTTTTTCTAATGTCTTTTTAATTTTCTCTAATTCCAACATGAGGTTTTTCTTGTTCGCTTGTCTGCCAGCCGTATCAACAATCAAATAATCAGCCTGAGATTGGGATGCTTGGCTAAAAGCTCTAAAAGCAACACTGGCAGCATCTGCTCCCTCTTTTGCTGAGATGACTGGTAGCTCAAGCTTGTCAGCCCAAATTTTCAGTTGTTCGGTGGCTGCAGCTCTAAAGGTATCACAGGCAGCCAAATAAACTTTTTTCCCTTCGCTCTTGAACTTATAGGCGAGTTTTGCCGCTGTAGTCGTTTTACCCCCTCCATTAACCCCTACAAGAAGAATGACTCCTGGCTGGCCAATAGGAAAAGAAAGCCTATCGTTACCAAGAATAGCGATAAGCTCCTTGCGGATTCTTTTTTCAGCTAGATCAGTTCTAGTCAATAATTTTTCTTTTTCAAGCAAGCTATAAAGCTTTTGAGATAGATTTATCCCCAAGTCTGATTCGATCAGTATAGCTTCCCAATCTACCTGTTCTTTTTGACCAATAAGTGTTGTAAATTTTCCTACTAAGTTTTTCCAAAATGACATAACTTCAACCAATTCTCCATATCTTCTAGCTACTTGTTACCCAAGCTTGTCTACCAGATTCCTTTCGGATAGCATCAAGTACACCATTGACAAATTTTCCAGATGCCTCAGTACTATACTTTTTGGCAATTTCAACCGATTCGTTAATAGTTACTGCTGGAGGAATATCTTTTCTGTAAAGAATCTCATAGATGCCTAGCAAGAGGATACACTTATCCACAATAGCTAGCCGGTCGAGACTCCAGTTTTTGATATAACTGTTGATCTTTTCTTCAATCGTTTTTTTCTTTTTTATAATATCTCTAATCCATTCTTCTACAACTTTTTTATCCTCCTCCTTTATCTCTACAACATCCCAAAAAAGGCTAAGTGTCTGCTCAAAAGGACTCTCTTTGTTCATTTCCCACTGATAAAGAAATTGAATAATAAGTTCTCGAATTTTACGCCTGCTTGTCATTTGAAGAACCATTCCCTTAAAGTTTATTGACATCCTCCCCATGCCTAAAGGCAGGGGATTCCTGGAGATAACTGACCAGATTTAGCCAGGGCAAGCTCTCCGATGAGGGTGTTGAGGTTTTGATAGACCCTGACACTCTCATCGGCCT
>NZ_LXQB01000028.1 GCF_004421185.1 Methylacidiphilum sp. Yel
CTCGAATGTCCAGCCTTGCCGGGCACAGAACAGCTCATGAACCTGTTTTTGCCCTTCCAGATCGTCTTTCTAGTCGTGACTGGACACACGGGCATAGGCGGCTATGGTGCGGCCTACCTTCTCCGGCGCATGAAATTGGTCTAGCCGAAGCTGCACAAGATCGTAGCGTCGTCGCCCACCTGCTGTGGGTTCATCGGGTAGGAGATTGTCCTCGCGCTTCCAGAGCCGCAGTGTTTGCGGCGCAACCCCAAAGAATTCGGCGGCCTCTTGAATGCTGACCAGCTTGGGCAACAGGTTTAGAATGTACATTTATGAGAAAGAAAAAGCAACTTGTATAGAAACTGTTCAAGCCCTCCATTCATAATCCAATGATATTTTGAAATGGGTTTTCTCAGCATGAGGGCACAACAAGAAGAAAATAATTTATTTTTTTGTATAGATTCATATTTTGTCTTTTTTTTGCTAATCCAATGGAAAACATTGTTGTTAAAAAGAAGATCGACTATTGTTGAGATCCATGAACGACTATCATACGATTGAGCAAATATATTCTCAACCTCTTGAGGATCTAATCCAGCAGGCATTGCTAGCCAAAAAAACATTTGGGAAAAATGATCTGCAGTTTTGCCAACTTCTTAATATTAAGAGTGGGGGTTGCAGTGAAGATTGCAAATATTGTGCTCAGAGCGCCCATTATCGCACCTCAATTGAAAAAAGTAGCTTGCTTGATGAAGAGACAATTTTTGAAGCTGGAAAGAAAGCTAAGGAAAATGGAGCGACTCGATTTTGTCTGGGAGCAGCTTGGAAAGGCTTATCTCATGAAGAATTAAAAACAAAGCTAATCTGCAAAATTATTTCTAAAATAAGTTCTTTAGGCTTAGAATTATGCCTTTCCCTGGGATTTTTGACAGAAAAAGCTGCTTTAATGTTGAAGGAATCAGGACTCTCCGTCTATAACCATAATTTGAATACTGGCCCTAATTACTATCCCAAAATAGCTACTACACACAGTTTTCAAGAAAGACTCCAAACTATAGAAATAGTTCAAAAGGTAGGGCTAAAACTCTGTTCTGGAGGGATTATAGGAATGGGAGAAAGTTTAAAGGATCGGCTGGAGATGCTCTATTATCTGAAGACTTTACCAGAACCTCCAGAAAGCGTTCCTATCAATGTCTATATGCCAATAAAAGGGACGCCCCTATATGCTTATCAAAGCAATTTTTCCTATATCGATCTGGTTAGAATAATTGCTACGGCAAGGATTCTTTTTCCTACCTCTTGGATTAGACTGGCAGCCGGTAGAAAATTGCTCGATGAGTCCATACAGACTTTATGTTATATAGCCGGAGTCAACTCTATTTTTATTGGAGAGAAACTGCTTACCCAAAACAATGTTCAACTGGAAACCGATCTGGCTTGGCTAAAAAGACTGAACTTACAAAAGGAAGGTTACACAAGACTATACTCCTGATTTTCTATTTTTCTTTTTCCCTCTCTTTTTGTATTTTATTCTGTATTTAAAAGAAACACTATGAAAAAAACCTATGCTCACCCTGAAGTTTTAGTGGAAACTAGCTGGCTACAGGATCATCTTAACGATCCGACAATTAGAATAATTGAAAGTAATGAAGATCCTCTCCTCTACGATACAGGTCACATCCCTAATGCTGTCAATATTGATTGGAGAGCGGATCTAAACGATCCATTAATTAGAGATTATATCTCTGCTGAAAAATTTGCCAAACTCTGCAGCGACAAAGGGATAAGCCCCCAAACCATCTGTATTTTCTATGGTGATAAGTCTAATTGGTGGGCGTGTTACGCCCTTTGGGTATTTCGACTATTTGGTCATACCGCTGTGAAGATTCTCAATGGAGGGAGAGACAAATGGATAAAAGAAGGAAGACCACTCACAAAAGAAAAGCCGACATTTCCTAAAACAGAATATCCTGTTCCATTGAGGCGATATGACTCGGAAATTAGGGCCTTTTATGATGAAGTCTTGCGCTTTTGCAAAGAAAAGAAAGGACCTCTTATTGATGTCCGTTCTCCAGGCGAATACACTGGAGAGCTTCTCCATATGCCTGAATATCCACAGGAAGGGGCATTAAGAGGTGGACATATCCCTGGGGCTAAAAGCGTACCATGGAAAACGGCAGTCAATGAAGATGGTACTTTCAAATCGGCAGAAGAGCTATCGAGGATTTACGAACAAGAATGTGGGATTTCAGATGACAAGGAGACAATTGTCTATTGTAGGATAGGGGAGCGATCGAGCCACACATGGTTTGTTTTAACCTATCTTCTCGGCCATAAAAACGTAAAAAATTACGATGGCTCCTGGACAGAATGGGGTAATCGTGTGGGAGCTCCCATTGAAAGATAAAACCTTATGATTAAATTACGTCAAAAATGGAAGAGTTACCAAAAGCTTTAAAAGACATTATTTCTACTTTCGAAGTTTTAGGAGAAGAAGAAAGACGAGAAATGCTAATTGCTTATAGCGAAGCTGCTCCTCAATTTTCTCCAAAAGAAGGCGAGTCCTATGTTCTTACTGATGTTCGAAAAGATGAAGAATGCACCGATACGGTGGGTGTCTATCTTATTTCCGATGAAGAAGGCAAGGTCAATTTTCGGATACATTTAGGCCCTCATGTCCAAACGCTGACAAAAGCCATGACTTCCATTCTTTGTCAGGGCTTAAGTGGTTCCTTGCCAGAGCAAATCGTCAATATACCAAGTACTTTTATAAGCAAAATTGTTGGCGGAGAGCTCTTCAGGGTGAGGAGTCAGACTGTTTATTATGTATTGGGTAGAATGAAGAGTGCTTGTAAGCAATTAATAAATAAAAAAACGATTGAAAATGGCCAAGTACACTAACCTAACACAATGGATTAGAGAGGCTTATCTAAAGTTCAGTCCAAAAAATACTCAAGATGAAACAAAAGATTCTCTCTGGCGCAGAGGCTGGATTTCCAGTGTTACGAATTGATAGAAAGAACTATAACGATTGTTGGTTTGATACTCTTTCTTCATTTTTAAAAGCCCATCAGCAAACCAATGCTTTTTCTAAAGAAACCTTAACAACGTTTTTTTCTAGAAAAGCTCCAACTCTTCTTTATGACAGGTTTCTTGAGGCATATGGCAAAGATGGAAATAATGAACGACTTTCCGATCTTCCGAGCAATCCTCTATTGCTAGCGAAGTGGTATAGAGAAAGTCTTTTTGAAAGTCTTTTCAAAAGACTAGAAAGAAAAAGGATGCATCATCCAGCGGCCCTCCAAGCTATATGGAAAGAAGCCGTTGGAATTCCTCTGGCGACCTACAGCGAGCTGGTGTCGATTAACGAAGAGAAACAAACCGCTTTTTTTCGTTGTGTTTCTAGTGTGATATCCTATGAAATTACCAAGAATCCAAAGATCATAGAAAAAATAGCTTCGCTTACAGCTAAGCCGATCAAGTTTTTAAAGCTGATTTATTAAGAACAATCTCTGGTTTTTTTCCCCAATGAATCATCACAATTCCAAAAGTCATTGGTACAAAGCCGCAGCCCTCGAATCCAGCGTTCTGAAAAAGGCCTACAAGCTCTTTGGCTTGAGGAAAGTCTACAATCGATTGTGCCAGGTAAATGTAAGCATCTTTTGGAGCCCCTACAAAAGAGGCAAGCAGTGGTATAAGTTTCTGCAGATAAAACAAATAGAAAGGTCTCAGAATAGCCGTAGGCTTAGAAAACTCCAACACGTAGAGGGTACCTCCAGGTCGTAATACTCTTAAAATTTCTCTCAAAGCAAGCATTCGATCTTGGAAGTTTCTAAGTCCAAAGGCAACAGTAACAACATCAAAACTCGATTCGACAAAAGGCAGACTAGAGGCATCAGCTATCAGAAGATTGTCAAGCCCTTTCTCTTTAGCAAGAGCGAGCATTTCTTGAGAAATATCCACCCCATAATATCGAAGGATAGTTGGAGAATTTTTTAGGATAGCCAAAAGAAGATCTCCGCTACCTGTTGCCAAATCCAGTAAAGAGGAAGGTTTCAGGTCTGCTACTTTTCTGGCTAATCTTTTCCTCCACAATACATCGATCCCAAGACTCAAAAAGTGGTTTAAAAAATCGTATCTCCTGGCTACCTTGTCAAACAGTTTTCCTATGGGGTTTTGTTGGGTCATTTGTCTATCCGCTTTTTCAAAATCGTAGAGATAGGATAGATGATAGAGTTGAGTAGAAAAAAGTAAACAGAACAAAATAAATATGTTATGGTAATATAAATATGCAATACCGAATTGATTTCCATTGTCACTCTAGATTTTCTGCAGATGGGGTGTCAGAACCGGAAGCATTGGTCCGCGTTGCAAAAGAAAAGGGATTAAACGGATTTGCTCTCACCGATCATAATACTTCTGCAGGAATTGATTATTTGGAACAAATCGGATTGATAAGAAAAGACGGGTTACCTGTTGATAATTTTCTGATTCTTCCCGGACAAGAAATTACTACCAAAGAAGGCCATCTTCTAGCCCTTGGGATAAAACTACCAGACTTAAAAGGAATTCCTGCAATCGATGCCGTCTCTCTTATTCATTCCATGGGAGGACTCGCCATCGCTCCTCATCCCTTCGATTATTTTCGTGCCGGAATCCGTAAACGGTTTCTGGACAAACTTCCCTTAGATGGGATAGAAGTTTTTAATGCGGCTGTCACTTTTAAAAGATGCAATCAAAAAGCTATGGCTTATGCAAAAGAAAGAAGACTTCCAATGATTTCCGCCAGTGATGCTCATGATGCGGAGGTTATAGGCACAGCATTAACCATTGTAGAAACCGAAGATTTCTCTGTCCAAGGCATTCTTCGGGCTATTCGGCATGGCACCCTATTAGAAAAACGATATATTTCTACAAAGGAAGCTTTAAAGAAAACATGGAATAATGTTTTTCGGTTTAGAAGTAGACATCTCATGACCAAATCGATTGGTAATGATATGTAAAAAGAATAGATAATTTTTCACTCTATAAAGTTCTTCTCCTTATGAGTACGGCATTCATTTCAGTGTATGATAAAACTGGAATCGTCGAATTAGCTAGAGCTTTAAGCCAAGCTAGAATAGACATTATTTCTACAGGTGGAACAGCTCGACTTCTAAAAAATGCTCACATTCCTGTTCAAGAAGTTTCGGATGTCATTGGCTTTCCTGAACTTCTAGGGGGAAGGGTCAAAACGTTACATGCAAAAATTCATGCCGGCATTCTTTATAAAAGAGACGAAGCCCAACATTTAAAGGAAATTGCTGAACTGGGAATTCCTCAAATCCAATATGTTATTGTCAATTTTTATCCCTTTACTACCGCAATAAAAAAAGAGCTGTCGACGGAAGAAATATTGGATTTTATCGACATTGGAGGGTGTACTCTGGCTAGAAGTGCAGCAAAAAATTATCCGCATGTTACCGTTGTTGTGGATCCCACAGATTATTCTGAAGTAATGCATCAAGTGCAGACTATGGGCTCGACCTCGTTAGTCTTGCGCAAAAAACTCGCCTTTAAGGCTTTTAACTTAACCAGTTATTATGACAGCCAGATAGCTCGTTTTTTCCAAGAAAAGTTTCATATCCGCCAGTTCCCACCGGAATCGAGCATCCCTCTTTACGATTATTCTCCATTAAGATATGGGGAGAATCCTCATCAGCATGCTGCCCTTTATGGAGATTTTTGGAATTATTTTCAGCAACTCCAAGGAAAGGATCTTTCTTACAATAATATTCTTGATATTGATGCAGCAGTAAGAACCTTACTTGAATTTCCTGCGGAGAAAGCCGTTGCCGCGATTTTTAAGCACACTTCTCCCTGCGGGGTGGGAATGGGAAATACCGTTACTGATGCCTATCTTAAAGCCTTTGAAACGGACCGAGAATCACCCTTTGGTGGAGTGATTGCCATAAACAAACCACTTGATTATTCTTTGGCACGGCTCCTTTCAGAAATTTTTGTTGAAGTCGTTATTGCTCCAGAATACGAAGACGAAGGATTGAAGCTTTTACAAAAGAAAAAAAATTTGAGGCTAATTCAAGTTTGCTTAGAAAAATTACCCTTCCCTCGTTTTGTTATCCGTTCCCTTTTTGGCAATTCTTATCTTCTTCAGGAACCTGACACTATCCTTCTAGAGCAAGATAAAATAGAAGTTGTTAGTTTAAGGAAACCTACTCAAGAAGAAATCGAAAAGTGTATGTTCGGTCTTAAAGTAGTCAAACATGCTCGCTCCAACGCGATTGTTTTTTCAGATTCCGATAGAACATTAGCAATAGGATCAGGCCAGGCTTCAAGAGTTGATGCGGTAAGGATAGCTATTGAAAAAGCCAAGCGCGAAGGCATATCCTTGAAAGGTAGCGCAATTGCTTCGGATGCCTTCTTCCCCTTTCCAGATGGATTGGAACTAGCGGCAGCCGCTGGAGCATCCGTAGTGATTCAACCAGGAGGAAGCGTGAGAGACAAAGAAGTCATCGAAACTGCTAATAATCATAATATGGCTATGTTGTTCACCCATATCCGCCATTTCTTACACTAATCTTCTAGATTTATACATTGTAAGTCTTTACTTCTAACCTTATCAATATTATTGAATTAAAGAAAACAAATATTCATATAATCAGAATTACATTTTAAGCATAATTTATCAATCATTATATTCCTCTATAAACGTTAGCAATTTGATTTTCAGATAAATTGAAGAAATTTCTTATGATATCTCTGTACTTTATTTTTTCCGTATCATTCAAAGATAAGCAAAAGTCCCTTGCCGCAAAAACATTACCAGGAATTGTAGGAGTATCTCGAAAAAGCTCAGCAGATACTTTAGTGGTATGGTTACTAAATGCAGTGATGCACACTTTCCAATAGTTTCCAACACCGTCCACTAAATAATAATATCTTGTATTTAAAGAAACAACCTCTTGGGGAAGTCGTATACATTTATATCTATTTATAAATTTTCGTTCAAAATCACTGAGGAAAGAATTATATCTAGAATCAATGATTGATAATAGAAAATACTTCTCATTATTACTGCAATTAGACAAAATATAACAATTGTTGCTTTTGGTATTTTTTAAAGTTAGCATTTTTTCAAGTTCTTCCAGAAAGTAAGGTGTCCCATATGCTATATAAGATGCACTCCATAAAAGAAATATCGATAGATGTAAATATTTTATCATAATATACCTCCAACTTTAAGTCTCGAATAAGACAAACAATTTCTAATTGAAATGGAAATGAATATGACAAAGAGCTAGGAGTGTGAAGTTTAAATATACTTTAATGATATTTTTAATTTTGTCAAATATCATTAATTTTAGAACGAGATAGAAAAAAAGGAAGAAAAAGTAAGAAGACAATTGAATAGTTGTCTTCAATAGTTGGCTATCTTATAAAATAATTTATATGTTAGGATTGCTTCTTTTTCTAAAGGAATGTACTCCGTACTTGATAAAGATTAGGAAGACAAAAAAGATCTTTGAAAAGAATATAATTAATTGTTGGATACATGGATTTTAAATAACACACCAAACTTAAAAAAATAATTTCTAAAATTTGGTTTGTGATATCAGAAATAGAATTTTCTGAATCTAAAGCTGCTGTATAGCTCCATCAAAATAAGAAATAGAAAAAAATAGGACCTATACTTCCCACAACTTCAGAATGCCTAGAAGGCATACAACTCCACGCAAAAAAAGCAGATAATTAAATTTAAAACTCTCTTCTTCTCTTTAGGATTCTGTTAATTTCTCTTTGAGATTCCTGTTCTTTTATTTTCTCTCTTTTATCCACTTGACTCTTGCCCGAAGCTATCCCTAGAAGAACCTTGATCTTGCCCCTACGATAATAGAGTTTTAAAGGCACGATGGTTCTGCCTTGTCTAGAAATAGCACCCGCAAGCTCTCCTATTTCTTTTTTATGAAGCAGTAGTTTTCTGGGTGTTTTCGGATCTCTAAGCGCATAAGTAGGGGCTTTTTCATATGGGGAAATATTCATCTGATACAGAAAAGCTTCCCCGTTTTCTATCCTAGCAAAAGCTCCTTCCAAGCTTCCTTTCCCCTCTTTTAATGATTTCACTTCGGATCCTAAAAGAACTATTCCTGCTTCCAAGGTCTTTATGATGTTATAATCTCGCCTTGCTTTCCTGTTGATAACAAGGTCTCTGTCCATATTCTGGAAACTTATGATAAACTAATTGGCGTGTTTTCTTCTTTTGGGTATTCTCCTGGAGCCTTTTCCTCAGTTGCTTCTTCGATGGGTGCCCAACTCAGCCTTCCTTCGGCAATTTCTTTTAGAGCAATTTGCATGAGGTTCCAATGGGGCGAAGTTTCAATGAGAGGCTTTGCTCCTTTGGCAAGCAATCTGACTCTTCTTGAAACCATGTTGACTAAAACTTCAGGAATTTCTACTTTTGCTAAAGCGGCAGATAAGAGTTGATTGATATTTTCTGGAGATGTGTTCATCGTAATTCTCAAAAGTTATTCCGAAAAATATAAAATTCTACCACAATATTCACAGAAAACAAGTGCGTCGGATGCCTTCACTTTCAAGTAGGCTTGTTTTGTCATACGCATATGACAGCCTCCACAAGTTTCATCAATGACAGGCGTAATTGCGCTTCCAGGCTTTGAAGCAGCAATTCTCTGATAGATTTGTAAGGTATTAGGCTCTAGGTGGCTTATATAAGCTTTTCTTTCTTCAAATAATTGGCTAAGAGTCTTTTCCAAATTATCCTTTTGTGCAGAAAGAGTTTCAATTTTCTTTTTTACTTCTACAGCTAAATGATGCAATTGTATGTCTGCTTCCTTATAGGTTTTTGAAATCCCCTCCTTTTTCTCCAACAAGTCTAATGCTTCGTCTTCTAAATCCGAAATTTTTTGGATAGCATTATCAATCTGATGAGACAATGCTTGATATTCTTCATTCTTTCGCGTTGAAAGCTGTTGGATTTTATATTGGTTAATTTTTGATTTTAATTCAGCAATTTCGGCTTCTATCTCCTTTATAGATAAATCAACCTGCAAAAGCTCCTTTTTATTTTGAGCAACCTTCTCTTCTTCAATTTTAAGTTGCTTTTGGATTTTTTCGATTTCTACTGGAATTTTGGCTAGCAATTTACGTATTTCAATAATCTTTTTATCCATCTCCTGCAGCTTTAAAAGAGAAGGGATAGATGGATGCATAGGAATAAAAGTATAGCAACAGAGATAAAGTAATTCCAATAAATATGTAAGGAAAATTCATTTAAAGAAAATTCATTAAAAGGCTCTTAACAAGGAGGCTTTTTTCTTGAGGGAACTTAAAAGATCATTCCATGAATTGACAAATGATTCAGCCCCTTCTTCTTGTAGCTGCTGGCCTAACTCATCAACGCTAATTCCTTGCTGATGATATTGAGCAATAATTTCATCAGCATTCCCGCCATCTCTAGGCAAAACTTCTCCAATCTGCCCATGGTCAGCAAAAGCCAAAAGGGTTTCTTCTGGCATTGTATTAATTGTGTCTGAGGCTACCAAATTTTTAACATAAAGAATATCTGAAGCTTGGGGATCTTTGGTCCCTGTGCTAGCCCATAAGAGTAATTGAGTATTGGCTTTTTTCTGGGCAAGCCGCTTCCACCTTTCCGATTCCAAAACATCTCTGTAAGCTTTATATGTCTTTTTGGCAATGGCTATTCCCAACTGATTTCTTAATGAATCCCCTACCCTATTCATAGTCGCCTTATCCCATCTACTTACAAACAGGGAGGCTACAGAAAAAGCATTTTCCAATGGAAGTCCCTCAGCCATTCTTCTTTCAAGCCCTCTCATGTATGCCTCAGCAGCCTCTAAGTAATGTTGAGGGGTGAAAAGAAGGGTCACATTAATCGGAATACCCTGGAAAATGGACTTTTCAATTGCAGGCAAACCTTCTTTTGTACCAGGAATTTTAATAAAAAGATTTGGTCTTTGAAACATCTGATGCAGTCTTTGAGCTTCTAAAAATGTATTTTGAGCATCATAGGCCAACAAAGGAGAAACTTCTAAAGAAACCCATCCATCTTTGCCAAAAGTGCGTTCATAGATTGGAAGAAACAGGTCGGCTGCTCTTCTAAGATCTTCTATTGCCAGTTGGAAGAACAACTCTTCTCCATCTAATCCCTTATGGGAATACTCAAGGATACTGCGATCATAGAAATGCGATCTAGCAATAGCGTGGTCAAAGATCGTTGGATTGGAAGTCAACCCGGTAACAGAATATTCATCGATGTATTTTTTTAACACTCCTTTATCTAACATTTCTCTAGAGATATTGTCTAGCCATAGGCTTTGTCTTAAATCGTGAAGTTTTTGAGTTGGTTTCATAGGATCAGGCTTATAAGCTCCTTTTTACCTTTTTAAAAAGAAAAAACAAAAGGAATGAAAAATAGTTCCTTTCTATTCTATTTTTTTCATTCCAACCGTTCTGCAAACGCTGACTAACTATTCTTTCATCAGAGAGATTAGTCCATGGGGGTTAGAATTGTCTGCCTGCCTGACATGCGGTTTTTTAGAAAAACGCCAATAGTGCTTGGCGCCATATTTGTTCTAAGGTCAGCACACGCCTAATTCGCCTGTAAAGAAAACCGTGCAGTCAGATTGTTAGCAGGAGGAACCCACCGAAACGGCTAAAGGGCTTAATGTCAAACCTAAGTGGCGAAATAGGTAATAAAGTAATAATACCTTCTTTTCTTGCGCGGTACAGGACTTGAACCTGTGACCCCCACCGTGTCAAGGTGATGCTCTGCCACTGAGCTAACCGCGCAATTTTCTTACATCCATGGTTATGGAGCTCCCTACTTCCATAATGCAGTGCAAATCCCATCTATACATTAAGTTCAGGATATTCCTACCCTAACATTATCTGGGAAACGGCTCCACAAGATATACTGAGTTTTATACGGAAATTGATTGCTGTCAAGCTGATTGCTCCTTCATAAAACAGTTGCAATTTTTTATAATCCGAAAATTCTTTTGGTTTTGGCTTTTACCCAGAGTTTTTAGACTCAGTCTACTTTATGGGTGTAATGGCAAAGAAATAGTAGCCTAGCATGCAGCCGTTTCCTCTTTCTCTTCTTTATACTCCTCTTCTTCTAGCCCATGTTTGGTGAAACTTTTGTAAGGTGCTGATTATCAATGAGCTTTTTTTCAATGTGTCACTATGTGAGGGTTTTAGGAGTTATTTTTGGGTTTCCAAGGCACTAAGCGGCCAACTCGGAGGGCGGAAAGGATCCGGCCGCCCATGTTGGTTCCCCGCCGTGACTCCGCGGTGTTTGGTGCCAGCGATGTCTGCCTCGGGCGTCTTTGGACAGTGCGTAGTGAGTCAGGGCCTCTTCGGGGG
>NZ_LXQB01000029.1 GCF_004421185.1 Methylacidiphilum sp. Yel
TTCTGTTCATACATAATTATACTACACATAGCTATAATTTATCGCCTTATATCCCCATGCCTGAAGGCAGGGGCATTACGGCGATGGATGGTAAAGAAAAGATGATTGCTGAAGAGAAGGTAGCGACAAAAGATTTTAAACTTTAAGGATTAGCTCTGACTCAGCAGAATAAAACCCAAAGAGGCAGTGGTATGCCAGTAAAAACCAATCCATCAGAAGGAAGGAGCTAGCTCTTTTCTATTTTTTTTTACTATTTTTCTCTAATTTAAGTTAAAAAAAAGGAAGAAAAATTGATTTTGCAATTGTTTGGTCGACTTACTCTTGCACACCTTCTATTAGTTTTTTCTGCTTTTTGTAGCGCAGGGCATGAATCTTCCTTATTTGGCTACAATAGTAGTCTTTTTCTTTCAACAAGCATCCAACCAAAATCAGCTCTATCCTCCAATCAACCCACCACATTAGCGATAACCGAGGCTGAGGATCAGCCGCTTTTTTTACAAGAAGAAGGCTTAACGTCGCATGGCAAAAAACACTGGTATGACTATCTTATTGAAGCTGATCCTGGTGCCTGCAAAATCCAAATTTCTCCAGACTATGAGCAGAATGCCCCTCAGAGAATAGCCGTCTTACCTTTCCTTGAAAAAGGAAGCGGAAAATTTTCCATTAATGGGATTAAAATAGATAATAGGGATAAGGACAATGTAGAAAGCTGGAGATGGACTATTGCCCAAAGGGTAAGAAGAGTATTTTTTGGCTTTCTTGCGTCAAGGGAATTTGAGGTCGTTCCCTTATCTAAAATAGACCAAGTGCTTCAGGCAAAAAATATTAGGACTGAAATCTCTCTTCAATCCATCAAGCCTGAAGTCCTTGGTAAATGGCTAGGGGCCGATGCGCTAGTCTATGGAGAAGTCTTTCCATATCAGAGATTTTATATGATCATGGGCAGCGGCATCAGGGTTTTACTTTCCATAAAGATCATTTCTTCAAAAACAGGGAAAGTACTTTTTAGCGGCAGTGTCAATAGAAACCTCTTAGATATTAACCCTAGATTTGATCCCGTTGACATAGGCATTTCTTCTGTTTTGACCTTGACAAACCTAAGGGACATCAACCTAAAAAGGGCTGAAGATGAAGCTTGTCGGGAGCTCGTCTTAAGAATTCCCCTCTCTCCAAGAAAGGCCTATCCTGTCTTTGGAGATACTACTCAGTTTGCCCCTAAAGCTTTACCCTCAAAAGAAACTGATGCTTCTACCGAGGCCTATCTTTTAAAACACCCTTCTGAAGGAGATTTTATTAAGCCACCTAGAGCCTGGGCAGCTAATGGAAAAAAGCTAGAGCCCCAACGATTTTTCATGGAGGAAAAACAATTTGTTGCTCATAGCAAGAAAAAAACCATGGATTATGTCCTTGAAATGGATCCTTCTCGTTTCCAACGTATCGCCTCACCCTTTCTTGCAATAGAACAACCTAAAACATTTGCGCTGCTTCCTTTCATTGAAGAGGCAACAAAAGGCAAATTCATTCTTAATGGTATCCCCCTCTCTTTTAGATCCAAAGAAAAAAGGGAACAGTTCCGCTGGACAATCGGGAATCGATTACGCAGGGCAGTAGCCTGTTATCTTGCTCAGAGAGACTTAGACATTCAAAGTATTGAACTGACAGATTCTATTTTAAAGGCTCATGGATGGAAAAAGCTTTCTGATATGCTAGTAACCGATCCCACCACGATTGGAGACTGGCTTGGAGTAGATTGTGTCATTTATGGTAAGGTTTCCTCAATGATGTCGATTTATTCTTTAATGTATGCTGCCTGTAGGGTTGGGATTTCAGTCAAATTTGTCTCTACGAAATCTTCCAAAACCTTAGTGGAGGTATCCGGAAGCCGTACGGAATCCTCTTTTGCTCCAGCATTTGATCCTCTAGACATTGCTATTTCTTCTCTTACCACAGCCCTATTAATCAGGGATGTTACCTTTCGAAGAGCAGAAGATGAAGAAGTATGTAGAGAAATCGCCGCTCGTATCCCCTCCTCAATGTCACAGAAGCCAATGGGAACCAACTAATTTCGGAAAAATGAAATCTGAAAAATCCAATAAATTCATGAAAATTTTTCTGAAAAGTTATTATTTATGGCTTTTATTCTTCTTTCCTATTCTAGAAGAAAGCTATGCCAAAAACCAAAAGGCACGACAAAAAAGCTATTCTCAGCAGGCCAGCGATAACACTACATCCATTTCCTTTTCCCAAAGCAAATTGAGACAATCCGATAGACCCTTCATCATTAAAGACAAGGCTTTCCAAAAAGATCAGCTTCAGTTCTTTACAAAAGCAATGCAATTAGAGCAGAGCAAAGACTGGAAAGGTCTCGTTGTGTTTTCAAAAAGATGGATTGCGACTTTTCCTTCCGAAGCGGCAGCCTATTTTTTCCTTGGCATTGCCTATGAAAATCTCGGTCATTATTCTCAGGCGATCGAAGCGTATAAAAAAGCGATCGATTTTAAAAAAGACTTTGCAAAGGCATGGTGTAATCTTGGAACTTGCTATGCTTATGTAGGAGCGTATGCAGAGGCAACCGAAGCTTTCAAGCATGCCTTAGCAGGCCAACCAAATTTTGCGAAGGCATGGTCCAATTTAGGTGCTTGCTATATTGAACTAGGCCAGTATTCCCAGGCAATCAAAGCTTTAAAAAAAGCAATCCGCCTTAAACCAGATCTTGCTGAATCCTGGTGTAATCTTGGAACGGCCTATGGGGAAAGGAAAGATTATCAGAAAGCCATTGAATCTTTGCGCAAAGCTATTGAGCTTAGACCCGATTATATGGAAGCCTGGTGGAACTTAGCAAAAATTTATGAAAAAACTAAGAACGTGGTAGAAAAAATGAAAGCTGAACAGAAAATCAAAGAAATAGCGCATCAAAAGCCAAAATAACAAAAAACCTTTTTAATCTTTGAACAAGAATGAGTGAGAAGACTAGCTACAATTATTTTTTTGTTTTCCTAGAACGATGTTTAGTCTTCTGAATATTTTTCTCTTTTTTTTCTGTTCCATAAACGACTTCTTTGATTTCTCCAATAGTGACTTTACCAACAGGCATCTGTTGGCCTTCAACTAGTTCTTGCCCACCATGAGCCGGCAAGATCGTCAGTCGATACCCTTTTGGTGTCTTTACAAGTAGCGCTAAAGCAGCGCTAGGAATAAGGATCAGTAGAAAAAAAATTAAAAAGAACACTTTGTAGTTCACTTATCTATAAAATATAGTGATTAACATCATAAATAATAGATCCAATTTTTTTAATCGTACCATTTTTCTAAAATTTGTAGACTGTATTAACGAATAATCTCTGACTGGAAGGCTGCAAGCAAGAGGCGCTTAGCATCAGATAGGGAGTAAAGGTCCTGTTTTTGGGTAGTGGCTATCGACTAGGGCTATCGTCCCGATTGAGTGCCATTCTTAGGAGGGAATGAGTGTTTAATCGCTCATTGGAAAGCTTCCGTTTCATTAGAAGCAGGATAAGTCACTATTCCATTTTTTATCTGACACCAGGGAGTCAGTAGATTTTTTTTTCCTTTCCTTTTGATAAGATATGAACAACTTCTATTCCACGAAGCATGAGAGCATCTGCAATGAGAAAACGGTGGCAGCGCCATGGGAGGGTTTCTGCACACATTAGAGCTGCGCTTTTTTCTTTTCCTATTTCAATAATCTGATCAAGAGAGGCTAAAAAATTTGCAGTTGCCATGTAATCAGCAAATCCTCTGAAACTCTCGTTTTTCCAACCTTTATTAGGAGAATCTTTTTTCGGATGCCTCAGTCCCCCAGCCTCCGGGAGATGAATATATAGAATGCCTTCTTTAGTAAGTGCCTCCGCAATTGTTTCTTTATTAAATTGGGGATTATGACTAGACCGTGGAATTGATTGGACATCAATCAAAGCCTCTACATTCGCTTCTTTGAGCATGGAGATCAATTCCTTTAAAGATTTTGTTCCATGCCCAATACTTTTAATAATCATCTTTATAAAAATAGCCATAAATATTCCTTAATAGAAGGAAAGTGATTGAAGAACAGGCAGTTTTTTTTGGCTTGCTAGTTCTATTGCTAGAGAATCTTTGGTAGAAACCTAGAGAAAGACAAACCATAGGGATTGAGTTGCTAAGGGATATGACAAGGGGAATGGCACAAGTTTTCTTTTGGAAAAACCAATAGCTTTTGTGGCATGCCTAGCATCGCGCATGCCAATCTGTAGAATGGACAGAATGGAGCTTACTAGGAAAATAGTTTAAAGACTTTGCTCTCTACCCCTATAGCCAACTTCCCGTAAGGCCATGAGCCTCTGGTGTTTGAAAAAACAGCCTTTTAAAAATCCACCACAACCCTTTTTATTCTTTATTCTAATTGCAGGATTTCATTCTTCCAAAAACAACAGGAAGGACTTTACACTAAAAATAGTCAATAGAAAGGGCTTGAACAGTTTCAATTTAAGTAGCACTTTCTTTCGCAAAGATAATATTTTGAGCATGTCTCGCAAGCTAGTCAGCATTCAAGAGGCCAACGAGTTCCTGGGGGTCGCGCCGCAAACGCTGCGGCGCTGGGAGCGCGAGGGCAAGCTTCTTTTCGATGAACGCACTGCTGGCAGGCAGCGTCGCTACGACCCTGCTCTGCTTCGTCCAGATCAATTCTATGCGCCGGAGGCGGCATCTCGCACTATAGCCTACGCCTGTGTGTTCAGCATCGAGCAGAAAGATGAGCTGGAGCGGCAAAAGCAGCTACTCGAACGCTACTGCGCCCGGCAAGGTTGGACGTTCGCAGACATTACCCACCTGGGTTCTGGGTTGAACTACCACAAGAAAGGCTTAAAGCGGCTGCTGGATGCGATCATCGACGGGCAGGTCGGACGCTTGGACATCACCCACAAAGACCAGCTGACGGGCTTTGGCGCGGAACTGGAGTTCGCCATTTGCCAGACCAAGGGGGTCGAGGTTCTGATCCTCAACCAGGGTGAGGAGACGGCCTTCGAGGAAGATTTGGCCAAGGAGGTGCTGGGGAGCATCCCCATGTTCAGCGCTTGGCTGCAGGGTAGCCGCTCAGGCAAGACCCAGAAACTGCTTGCTGTCGTCAAAAAAACCCTGGAGGAATCTCAGCTATGATCGTTGCAGCTTCGAACCTGTGTTAGTAGAAATGAGTAAGTCTGACGGAACGGCATAGGACTTGCTTCATTGAAGAAGCTCCTCCATTAAGAAAAACGAAGAGAGCTAGAAAAAGAGAAAAAAATGGAATTTTTAAAAGAATCCCTCCCTCCTCTATCCCTAAGCGAAGCTATAGGAGAAGCCAGCCGCTGCCTTTATTGCTGGAATCCTCCTTGCGTAACTGCCTGTCCAACCGGCATTGAAATTCCTAAGTTTGTCAAGCGCATTGAAACGGGAGATTTTAGGGGTGCTGCCGAAGTTATTTTAAAAGCCAATTTTCTTGGTGGAACCTGTGGCAGAGTCTGTCCAGTAGAAGAGCTCTGTGAAGGTGCTTGTGTATTAACCAAATTAAAAAAACCCTCTGTTTCTATTGGCAGGCTTCAACGTTTTGCCATTGACCATTTCTGGGCTAAGCAGAAGCTTCCTTCACAATGGCATATTCAGATTCAGAAAAAGAAAAAGGTTGCTATCGTAGGATCTGGGCCTGCGGGGCTAAGCTGTGCAGCTACTTTAGCTCAATTGGGGATAGAAGCAGTCATCTTTGAAAAAAATCGACTCCCCGGAGGACTTTCCACCTACGTTATTCCTTCTTTTCGCGAGCCAATCGAGGTTTCGCTCAAAGAGGTCGAAGAAGTAAAAAAACTTGGAGTGCCAATCCATACAGAAAAGGAGCTTGGAAAAGACTTTTCCTTAGAAGAGCTTAGAACTGCTTACGATGCCGTCTTCTTGGCCATTGGATTAGGCAAGAGTCCACAGCTCCAGATCCCTGGAGAAGCATACTTTCTGGACAGTCTAGAGTTTCTCTCTAGAGCAAAATTGGAGCCTTGGTCTTTACCTAATGCCAACAATATTGTGATCATTGGCCTTGGCAATACTGCTATTGATTGCGCGCTAGTAGCAAAGAAGATAGCTAGGGAAAAGGTCAGCATTCTTTATCGAAAAAGGCTTGAAGAGTCTCGAGCTTATCCAAAAGAAATAGAAAAAGTGCTCAAAGAAGCTGTTCCTATTCAATTTTTGACCATGGTGAAAGAGGCAGTTGTAAAAGAAAACAAATTGGTTGGACTAAAATGCCAGCGTCTCAATCCCCACAGCATCTTGGATTCAGTAGGAAAAAAGGAACAAACTGGAATAGAGTTTTTTTTACCCGCTGAATTGGTCATTCGAGCAAGCGGTCAACAAAAGCCCTTATGGATCACGACAATGGCTATTGAACTTGACAATGGTTTTATCAAAGTCAATGAAAAATATGAAACTTCCCTTCCTAAGGTATATGCTGGAGGGGATTGCATACGGAAAAAAGGAATGTTTTCGACCGTCCATGCTGTTGAAGATGGGAAAAAAGCTGCTTTCTCTCTTGCCGCCTCTTTTTCCTAAAGAACCGATCGATTGGGTTACTTATGATTGAATTATCTATAGAATTTGCTGGAATCCGTTCCATAAATCCGTTTTGGCTTGCATCTGGTCCCCCAACCAACTCGGCAGCTCAACTAAACGCTGCTTTTGAAGCGGGTTTTGGAGGAGCCGTCTGGAAAACCATCGGCACAGCCGTAGAAAATGTATCGAATCGCTATAGTTCCTATAAAAAATGGGACCGCATTTTAGGTTTGAATAATCTTGAACTTATTTCTGACCGTCCCCTCGAGCTGAATCTCAAAGAAATTCAGGAAATTAAAAAAAGATGGCCCGATCGAGCAGTGATCGTATCGATAATGGAGGAATACGATCGAGAAAAGTGGGAAGAACTAGTGAAAAAAGTCGAAGCGAGCGGAGCCGATGGGATCGAACTGAATTTCGGCTGCCCTCATGGAATGCCAGAAAGAGGCACAGGCAGTAAAATTGGACAAGATCCAATCCTTTGTAGGGAAGTGACCTCTTGGGTAAAAAGAGTGACGCGCTTGCCCCTGATTGTTAAGCTTACTCCCAATGTTACAGATATTACGCAGACAGCCAAAGCCGCTATTGAAGGTGGGGCTACAGCCTTAAGCCTCATCAATACAATACAGTCCATCAGCGGCGTAGACCTTGATACCTTTGAAGTCCTGCCAAGTATTGGAGGAAAAAGCAGCTATGGGGGCTATTCAGGAGAAGCCATCAAACCTATTGCTTTGAGCCTAACCGCTAAGGTAGCCTCCATGGAAATGGTCCAAGAGAAACAAGTTCCAATTTCTGCTATGGGCGGTATATCCACCTGGAGAGACAGCGTTGAATTTCTATTGCTTGGAGCTTCTTCTGTTCAACTTTGTTCAGCCGTGATGCTGAATGGATTTAGGATTATTGAGGATCTGCTTTCTGGGCTTAAACATTGGATGGAAGCAAAAGGTTTTAGTTCCATTGCTGATTTTAGGGGCAAATCCCTTTCTCATATAGTTCCCTTTCACCAACTGGAGCCGACATTTAAACAGATCGCTCAAATCGATCCACAAAAATGCATTCATTGTTTTCTTTGCTATATAGTTTGCCGGGATGCAGCCCATCACTGCATTGATCTAACCGATGGCAAAGCACTTTACCCTGTGATTCCTTCCTCTGGGAAGCATGAGTGGATGTTCCCAAAGGTTAGACCAGAGGACTGTGTGGGCTGTTCACTCTGCCAACATGTTTGCCCTGTCGATTCCTGTATAGAAATGATAACAATGGAAGCACAAAAACTAGAACTGCGCCCAGGCATCCAAATGAAATCATGGGAGGCAATAGGAAAGAGGGCGACCGGAGAAGTTCTTTATGGATGTAGTGATTAAAAACGGCATTTTGGTTAATGCAGCTGGGAAAACGGAAATGGACATAGGGGTAGAAGCGGGGAAAATCGTTGCGTTAGGGAAAAATCTTTCTGGACGAAAAACCATTGATGCGAGCGGAAAGTATCTGATTCCTGGAGGAATAGACGTTCACACCCATCTTGAAACAGTATTTGGGGGAAGCCAAACTGCAGATGATTTCTTCTCTGGTCATCTTGGGGCAATTGCTGGAGGAACAACCTCCCACATTAATTTTTGTTTTCCAGATCCTGGCCAAAGTCTCCTTGCCACTCTAGCCAATTGGCAACAGAAAGTCCGGTCGAAATCCCTTATTGATTATGGGTTTCATTTGGTGATTCGTGAAGAAAGCCATTTAGAAGAATTACCAATGCTTCTTGAAAAAGGAGTAAGCAGCATCAAATGCTTTCTTGCCTACAAAGATACCGTGCAAATCGATGAAGAGCTTTTTTTTAAAACGGTTGAAAAAGCGAAGGAGCATGGTCTTTTGACCATGGTGCATGCTGAAAATGGAAACATCATTGATTATCTTGTTAAGAAGGCCCTTGCCAAAGAGTTAATCTCTCCTATATTTCATGCTCGGACCAGACCTCCTGAATTAGAATCCCAATCCATCCACTTTGCCGCTTCAGTTGCTTCTATGCTTCATGCACCCTTATACATTGTTCATGTAAGCTCGACAAAGGGACTCGAGGAAATCCGAAGGGCCAAAGAAAGAGGGACCAATCTATGGGCTGAAACTTGCCCTCAATACCTCTTCTTTACCGAGGCAGATTTAGAAAGAAAGGGTCACACACCCGGCTTAGAACATTTCGAAGGAGCTAAATGGATATGCTCTCCTCCATTAAGAAAACAAGAGGATCAAATAGCTCTATGGGAGGGACTTCTTCTGGGCCTAATCGATGTGGTTTCGACTGATCACTGTTCGTTTCATTTCTTATCCCAGAAGACACGAGGCCTATCCGATTTTTCAAAAATCCCCAATGGCGTTCCGGGCATAGAAGAAAGAATGGCCTTATTATTTCATTATGGCTGTAATCAAAGAAACCTCCCAATGGAAAAATTTGTAAGCCTTACGGCTGAGATGCCTGCCTTCCTTTTTGGTTTAGAGGGAAAAAAAGGAAGGCTAGCTGAAGGATACGATGCTGACATTGTCTTATGGGATCCAAACAAAAGACGAATCCTGTCTGTGGGTTCCCATCACATTCAGCTAGATTATAACCTCTATGAAGGCTTTACAATTAAAGGTGGAGCAGAAATGGTCATGCTCAGAGGCAATATTATTTATGCAAACGGCCAATTTTCTGTCGAACAAGGAAATGGCAAATATCTTTTCCGATCTTCCTATAAGCATTCTTTAAACCATGATGCTAAATCCTAAAAGAACCATTGCTGAACTGTTGGAATTAAAAGCACTGACCGACAATGGATTGGGGGCTCAAAGGGTGGCTTTTAGTCCCGGTTGGCAAAAGGCTAGAAAATGGTTTCTCAACAAAGTCCAACAGTTTCCTTTTACAACTGAAATGGACGCCGCCGGAAATCTATGGGTAAAAATTCAGGGACAAAGGCCAGAAGAACTTTGGATTGGTGGACATTTGGATTCTGTTCCCTCTGGAGGATGGCTCGATGGAGTGTTTGATTTGCTGGCCGGGCTAGAAGTCCTAAGAACCTATACTTCGGTCAAGCCTCCGGTGACACTTTGTTTAGTAGATTGGGCAGACGAAGAAGGGAGTCGATTTGGCAGAAGCCTCTTTGGTTCCAGTGCGGTCTCAGGCAGTTTAAAAAAAGAAGAGCTCTTTTCATTAAAAGATGCCTCTGGTCTTTCTCTTGCTGAGGTCTTAGAGGCTTACGGGTTATCGGCCAACAAAGTGGGGGAAGCGGCTAAGCTTAAAAACAAAGCCGTAGCGTATCTGGAAGTGCATATCGAACAGGGGCCCATCTTAGAAAAGTTGTCTGTACCACTTGGAGCTGTCCTTGGGACCGCTGGGGTAGAACGACACAGACTGGTCTTTAGGGGTCAGACAAATCATAGTGGCGCAACCCCAATGAGGCTTAGAAAAGATGCTTTCGTAGGGGCGGCTCGCCTGGTCACTTTTTTACGTTCCGTTGCGAATCGTTATCAAGGGGTTGCAACGGCTGGCTGTTGTGAACTCGAACCTGGGATTCCAACGGCCATTCCAGGCGTTTGCCGACTGACCATAGAGGAACGCAACCTAGATAAAACGAACTTAGAGAAAATGTGGGAAGAGACGGTTAAAGAAGCCCAAAAGATTGCTAATGAAGAAAATCTAAAGCTTGAAGCAGAACCGCTTCTTAGGATAGAACCCGTGAGGTTTCATCCTCAACTTGTGGAGCTTTGCAAAGAATCGATTCGCGAGGTTTGTTCAAAAGTACATTTGCTAGGATCAGGTCCCCTTCATGATGCTTCTGAAATTGCCAAAGCAGGGATTCCTACTGCGATGATGTTCGTGCAGAGTAAAGAGGGAATATCTCATAGTCCTAAAGAAGACTCAGCAATAGAACATTTAGAAATGGCCGTTGTCGCTTTCGAAAAGTGGGTGAAAAAAACGATCCATTGGCTGCTTCAGAAACTCCCAGAGAAAGCGTAGAAAATAAGAAGGAAACATTCTTAACCACCTTCTCTAACTGGAAATATCAGTTGGGTTAGCAGCCGCTTTTTTCTGATAATGCTTTAGGTGAAACTGAACAGGAATAATAACTTTTGATTCGACGGAGTGTTTCCCCTTTTTTGCTGGATGTAATTTCCATCTTTTAACGGCGTTGAGAGCCAATCGATCAAGCTCGGCATCACCAGAGGACTTATAGAGAGCCGTGGATTTCACATGCCCAGTTGCCGAAACTTCAGCAAGAATATAGCAAACAACTGCTTCCTTCTGGAGATGAGAATCGACTTTATGGGATCCTGACCGCAGAGGAGGATTGAATCTAACGCAAATGATTTTCCGGCGGATCCGGTTTGAATGATTCGCTTCTTTTGAGAATTTCCATTTTCTTGCAGACAGGAGGGCTGTTTCATCCAGCTCGGGATACCCTGAAGACTTATATATAGAAGCGGATTTGACAAATCCATCAGGAGCAATCTCCACCAAAATATAAACTTTTCGATGCTCTCTTTTTCGGTGTCTTGTAAATTGATAGCTGTCGGAATTTTGGCCTGCATTTGAAGCTTCTAAACTGGCTAGATTTTGGGATTGGGCCACAGAAGAAAAGAGGAGCAACAAATAAAAAAAAGAAAAAAAAAGAAACTTTTGGATAGAAGTCACTTCCAATTCTTTAAAAGAAAAATAATTTTTAGAATTACAAAGAAGCTCAATAAAGTACTTTTCCAAGGAAAGCAATCAAAAAAGGAAAAACTTTCTAGAGCGCTTCGTAGTCTTACCGATCACATGATCCACTACTGACAGCTTCTTGTAATGTGTCTTGAAAAAAAAGACATTCCTTTAACTTTGCTTAAAAATTGAATAGACCGCATCAAAGCCCCATTACTTATAGGCCAAGGAGAAAACGATGTTCGTGTTAAAAAAATGGAAAGCGACCAAATCGTTGAGGCTTTAAGAAAGAAAGGACAAACTGTTGAATATCTTATTTTTCAAGATCAAGGACATGATTTTCTCAATCCAGCTAATAGACTGCAATTCTTTGAAGCTGTGGAAGTTTTTCTCAATAAGTATCTAGGAAAATGACACCTATTTTTTTCTATGGTACAGAAGGGGTGGTATGAACAACCCCCAAAAGCATCCTTGCTTTGCCTTATTTTCTTTTAGAGCTTGACCCAACAATAGGGTTTTCCCTTTTCCCAGTAGATTTTAGTTCCAAAAGGCCTGCATAAAGATATCATTCTTTCGATAATTTCTTCTGCCTCTCTACCCCTAGCTTTTTGGGCTTTGAAATTGGCTATAACCACAGGGAAAAGCCGAAGAGAAACTAGTTTTTTCCCTTCCAATATTAAAAGAAAAACAAAGCTCCAATCGTTTCTAAAATATGGATCTACCATGTAATCATCAATAAAATCGCCACAGGAATAGAGAATTAAGGAATGATGAAAAATCTCTATGGCACGAAAAACATGCGGGGAATGACCAAAGACAACATCGGCCCCTTCTTCTATTAATTTATGCGCAAAATCGATATGCTCCGTTGGCACTTCAAAGCCCCAATTAGGGCCCCAATGTGCCGAAACGATGAGGAAATCTACTTTTGTTTTTGTTTCTTTGACAAGCTCGAAAAGCGTCTGAGCTCTTGGATCATCGAGTTGTACAGGAACATAATGAATGCCCGCTTCTTCTGAAGCTTCCCAGGAAGGTTCATTATCAGTAAAAGCAAGAAAGCCTATTTTTAAACGTTGAATCTGATCAATTGCTGGGAGCCGACTTTCTTCTAGGTTTACTCCCGCCCCACTATGCAGAATACCAGCAGCATCAAGATAATCCAGCATTTCGCACAAAGCCTTTTTGCCAAAGTCAAGCACATGGTTATTAGCAAGAGAGACTACCCGAATGCCGGCATCTTTGAGCACTTCAATGTTTTTAACTGCTGATTTAAAACGAAAAACTTTTGGCGGCAGCTCATAAAACTCCGTTTGGTCAGTAAACACACATTCTAGATTGCAGCCTTTCCAATCCGCGCATCGGAAAAGAGAAAGAAGATCACCCCATGGGTAAGAAGAATCCACTACTTCTAATAGCTCATCAACGAGCCTTCCAAGCATGACATCACCCACCAAAATTATCCTCATGCCCTTTTGCTCTGTCAGCAGTAGGGTTTCAGAAGAAGAAGCGGCTTTTCAGTACCAGAAAGCACCTCCTCTCACTATATTCTGTACTATTTTATCCCCTATTGTCTCCTAGCTAAGATATTCTGACATATTCCATGGAACTGATAAAGAAAGAATAGACAACAAAAAGACAATGAGGGAGCTGCTCTTAGAGATGCGGTTGCAGGAAGCTTCAGCGGGAACAGAACTTATAGCCAGATTTTTATAGATTGATTGATGTTTTTTCGTTTTATTGTTTTGAACGGAATGCTCCTCCTTTGATCTAACTAAAAAACCTTTGCTGTAGAATAAGCTATTTAAAGAACCTCCATTAAAGAATTGCCAGAAGAGAAAAAGAATATTATATCACATTCACTATAGAGATAATAGAGAATGAAATTTTATCTTATAGGTTTTTTTGTTGCCTTTTTAATTGGATTGACTGGGGTCGGAGGGGGAACGATAACCGTGCCTCTGCTTATCCTTCTGGGGATAGAGCCTACCATAGCTATTGGAATTTCTCTTGGATTTTCTGCGTTGATTAAGATCCCAAGCTCCATGATTTACTTTTTTAAGGGGCATATCGATAAGAAAACATTATTTTATCTTTCCCTTGGTGGAATTCCCGGCGTTGTGCTTGGATCTTTGATTTTACGGAAAATTTATCAGCAGGATCATCTTAAATCGATTATGCTTCTGCTCATTGGAGTTATCATTGTAATCTCTTCCCTCGTTAACTTGTGGCATACGATAAAGGATTACAGACCAACGACAAACAAGTATACGCTATTACTGCCTTTCTGTGCTTTTTTAATTGGTTTTGAAGTAGGCACTTTTTCTTCTGGAGCCGGTGCGCTTGGAACACTCCTGCTCTTAAGCTTGACGACCTTAAGCCCCAGTGATGTTGTGGGGACAGACATCGCCTTTGGACTTATTCTTTCCTTGATCGGAGGTGGTATCCATCTATTTCAAGGACTAAGCGACTCGAGTATCATCTTCAAAATGGTTATGGGAGGCATTTTTGGTGCTATCGGCGGGGCTTATGCCTGCATGATTTTCCCTAAAAAACCAGCACGCATCTTTCTCCTTATTTGGCTCATTTTCATTGGTGCTATGCTCTTTTATAGATCGCTTCGCTAACTCTGCTTTCTTTTCTTCCTAAACCAATGGGGAATGTCTTCTGGGCTAAGAGCCAGTTTTTGTTCCTGTAACATATAGTAGCCTCTGAGCTTAATTCTCACCGAAGGCCACCAGTTTAGCTTGCCTGATTGCTCAGCTTGCCAAGAGTAAGGGCACAGCTTAATAAGCAAGTCTCAAGCCGCTTCCTTAAAAGTACCACGCTTAGGCCCTGCCACAAGCTCTAGGGAATAAAGTTTATGAACTAAGCTTTTTCCTATGCATCAGCTGCCAGATCATCGGGGTAAATATCAACTCAATAGCCAGAGGCATTTTCGATCCTGGGCATACGATGGTATTAGGCCTCGACATAAAGGAATCCTTCAGCATGGATAATAGGTAGGGAAAATCAATTCCTTTGGGGTTTCGAAAACGAATGACAAGCATGCTCTCATCCGGAGAAGGAATGTCACGAGCTATAAAAGGATTCGAAGTATCCACAATCGGCACCCTTTGAAAATTCACAGCCGTATGGGAAAACTGTGGACAGATATAGTTCACATAATCAGGCATTCTCCGCAATATCGTATGTACGATATCTTCATGCGCATAGCCTCTTTCTTTCTTATCCCGATGCATTTTCTGTATCCACTCTAGATTGATAATGGGCACAATCCCAATGGGAAGATCCGTGTATTGGACGATGTTGACTTTATCGGTAACCAGTGCGCCATGCAGTCCTTCATAGAACAGCAAGTCAGTTCCCTCTGGAATCTCTTCCCATGGAGTAAAAGTACCTGGTTTTTGGCCATATGGGGCCGCTTCTTCTTCATTATGTAAGTATTTTCGGTATTTGCCTCTACCTGTTTGGCCATACTCTCTAAAAAGAGCTTCTAGCTCTTCAAAAAGATTGGCCTCCGGTCCAAAATGGCTGAAATGGGGATTTCCCTTCTTTTCCATTTCTTCCATTTTGGCGCGCATTTCCTGCCGGTCATACCTGTGAAAAGCATCGCCTTCAATGATAAAAGCATTAATCTTTTCCCTCCGGAAAATATGCTGAAAAGCAACTTTTACGGTAGAAGTACCAGCTCCAGAAGAGCCTGTAATGGAGATGATAGGATGTTTAGAAGACATAGAGCTAATTACTATCCATTCTGGTTAATCAGTTCGAAAAAGGGATCTGGTAGAAAAAAGTGGAGAATCAAATTCGGTTAGTTTGCCGCTATCATAATCATAGTGATACTGGTTGAGCCGCTCGACCTCTTCTTTTGATCCAAGAATGACAGGGATCCTTTGATGTAGGCTTTGAGGTACAATGTCTAGAATACACTCTCTCCCTGTAGAGATCATTCCACCGGCTTGTTCGACAATGAAACCCATTGGATTAGCCTCATAGAGAAGACGGAGTCTGCCTGGCTTAGAAAGGTCTTTTGTATCCCTTGGATACATAAAAAGACCGCCGCGGATAAGGATTCTATAGACTTCGGCCACCATAGAAGCAATCCAACGCATGTTAAAATCCTTTCCTCTTGGGCCAGTCTTTCCTTTAATACACTCCTCGACATATCTTTTAACGGGAGGCTCCCAAAATCTTTCATTCGAAGCATTGATAGCAAATTCCTTTGTCGATTGAACAATACGCATATTCGGATGGGTTAAAGTGAAAATGCCCACCTCTCGATCAAGGGTAAATCCATGGACTCCGTTGCCAACCGTCAAAATAAGCATGACCGTTGGGCCATAGAGGGTAAACCCAGCTGCCACCTGCTCTCTGCCAGGTCTTAGGAAATGATGCTCTTTCAACGGCTCCTTATCAGCTGGCCCTTTTAAAATAGAGAAAATAGACCCAACGGTTAAATTCAAATCCAAATTGGAAGAACCATCTAGTGGGTCGAAAATAAGAAGATATTTTCCTTTTTTATGTTCAGGAGGAATAATGTAGGGCTGTTCCATTTCTTCAGAAACCATACCTTGTAGCTGATCTCCCTCCTGACATATTTTTAAGAAAATGTCGTTGGCAATGACATCCAAAGGTTTCTGCTCTTCACCCTGGACATTGACCGATACATTGACTTCCATGGTGTTGAGCCTGCCTCTAGAGACAGCCGCAGCCACATATTTGCAAGCACTTTCAATATCATTGATCAACGAAGCTAGTTCTGGATCAATGGCACCTTCTTTCCGCTGTTCTAACAAAAATTTACTCAACGTGACTCTGTGATAACTCATAGCCAATTTGCTTCTATTTAAATAATTTGCACTTATGCTTACAAAGAAATACCCCTTCTTTCAATAAAAAAGAAGACTCCTTTTTTATTAATTTTCTCTCTTTAAAACGATCTGGCTAGAAAAAAATTGAAGAGCAACAAATTCTTCTTATTATCTCTTGTCATTACATATTGGTATCTTTTATGATCGTACCCAAAAGAATAAAATCTTTCTTGGATCAGAAAGGCAAAAAGATAAAAACCGATATTTTTTAGCTGTAAAATTCGCTTCAAAGAGCTCTTTATATAGAGATAATGCAATAAAAAATCATTGGGCTAGGACCAGAACATGGCCAAAAAATTTGTTTTAATTTTTGCTTTTCTTTTCTTCTTATGGTTAACGGACCGGGGGATTGGCCAAGGAGAATCGGCTCATAATTTGAAAGAGACCGAAAAAAGCACTCCCGCTCTCCCCGTTTTATCTCCTATCCCATCTAACTCACCAATTGCGCAGTCGACTCACTCTTCTAGTCAAGAGTCAACCATCCAACCTCCTGCACCTAACAGTTCTGTTGCTCCTCTAGAAGAGCAGATGGAGATGGCTTATAAGAAAAGCCCCCCAATCCTCTCTTCCCATACCTTTCATGGCAAAGGGGGCAAAGCGGTGTTCATTGCCGTATGGAAGAAGATCCTTGCCCATTATCCAGAACTGAAGAAAAAGCATGCCAAACTCTCTGAAGCTATTGCCCAAAAGGCTCTTGCCGAATCAGGCTATTATCCACGGCTCTATGGGTGGGCTGATTCGCTTACTTCTGATAATCCAATCCTTGGTTTTATGATGCATTTAACCGAAAGAAATTTCACAGCTCAAGATTTCAACATCCACAATTTGAATCATCCAGGCACTGTTTCTAACCAAAATGCAGGCTTGCTGGCGATTTTTCCGATATTCGATGCCATGCAAACTATTGATTCAGTGAAGGCAGCGAAGGATGCTATAAAAGCCAGAGAAGAAGAAGAAAGATACACCCGGATGGAAGCCTCTCTACTGTCCATCGATGCCTGGATTGGTCTTTTATTTGCCGATGCCGAACTATTCAAAGCAATGTCGCAGCTGGAAGCCTCTAAAACAGATCTCAATGAAGCGTTGCAACTGATGGAACAGGGACTAGTGCTTGGAGCAGACTTTTTCATGGGAAGATCCCTTGCAGCCTCCATTGAGCAGTCCAAAAATGGCTATTTGGCCAGAAAAAAAGTGGCGCTCGTTACCCTGAACACCTTGGCGGGCACCCCAGCTGAAGCAGAAATAGCGATTCCTAAAAATCTGCCTCGACCCAAAAAAATTTCAAAGTCCTTGAGTAGTTGGGTACAGGAAGCCATCCTCTATAGAGGTGATCTTGCTGCCTTACGGCATCAAATTCAGGTTCAACGCACGGAAGTAAAACGTGAGAAAGATTCTATTATGCCCAACGTCAACGGCTTTGCTTCGGGCATGCTTGATAGTGATAATTTTACAACCGGTGGCCGAAGCTACACGGTAGGGGTGTTAGGGACCATGGCCCTCTTCGATCCCTCTAGAGATCCAAAAATAAAAAGAGCCAAAGCTGAAGAAGAGCAGCTGATCCATGAAGAAAGCCTGTTAAAAGACAACATTCAAACCAAATTAGCTCAAGCCATAACCGATTTAGAAACAGCTTATAGGGATTCTGAAATCCTTTATCATTCGATGAATGACGCCATGCAGGCTATTGTTATGACAAGAGACTTATACCGGGAGGGAAGGAAAACAATTGCCGATCTTATCCAAGCCCGCACCTATGGTTTACAAGTAGAAATCAGTTATCTTGAAAGCGTTGCCCGCTACGAGTCCTCAAAAGCCAAGCTCTTTTTTCTTTCTGGCCAACTGGATGATTACCAAGTCCAAAACTTAGCGAACGAATTGGGAGGAGAAGAATAAAATGGCAGAAACTGAAATCGTTCACCACTCAGGGAATTGGGCGGGCCGATTCATTAAATTTTTTGCCCATTCGAAAATAACTCCCCTATTAATATTAGCATCTATTCTTTTAGGAAGTTTTGCGCTCTATCAACTGCCTAGGGAAGAAGAACCGCAAATCATCGTGCCTATTTTCGACGTTTTCGTCTCAATGCCTGGAGCCAGCCCTCAGGAAGTGGAAAAAAGAATTGTTACCAATGGAGAAAGGATATTTTGGCAAATTTCTGGAGTCGAATACGTCTATTCTACAGCGGCTCCTAATGGTGCTCTCTTCATCGTTAGGTTCAAGGTAGGCGAAGATATGGAAAAGAGTTTAATCAAGCTCTATACCAAAATTTATTCTAACCTTGACTACCTGCCTCCGGGGGCTTCCACTCCATTGATTAAAACAAGGTCTATAGACGACGTGCCTATCCTTGCCTTAACCTTCTATAGCCTCAAGCGTTCTCCTATTGAATTAAGAAAAATCGTAGCCAATCTCAGAGACAGCATCAATCATCTAGCCGATGTCTCCGAAACAACAATAATTGGAGGAAGGAAAAGACAATTCCAAATCTTTTTTGATCCTGCTAAAATTGCTAAAAGACTGCTTTCTCCTCAGGAAATTTTCAATCTCGTCCTTCAAACCAATGTCCGAATGCCTTCAGGGCACATCGAAACCGAACCGAAGCTCATCGATGTGGAACCAAATTCCTTTATTCTCTCTAAAGAAGATTTAGAAAATCTTGTCGTGGGCGTTAGCCAAGGACAAGTCGTTTATTTAAAAGATGTCGCGAACATCGTGGATGGGCCTGATCAAGAAGAAAAAGAGGTCAGTCTCCTCCCTGGTCCTGCTTGGGATGAAAAAGAGAAGCTTTCTGGAGAAGTTCCCGCCGTCACCCTTTCTCTAGCAAAAAGAAAGGGATCCAATGCTACCTTTTTGGCTAATAAAATCCTAAGCACGATCAAAGAACTACAAGGCAAAATTCTTCCTGAGGATGTCCATTATGTCATAACAAGGAATTACGGAGAAACGGCAGCCGATAAATCCAACGAACTTCTCAAGCACATGGGCATAGCCATTGTTGGAGTTAGTATCCTCATTTGGTTTGCCCTTGGGTTTAGAGCTGCACTGGTCGTCATCATTGCTATTCCAACAACGCTGGCTTTAACCTTATTAACTTTCCATTTATTCGGTTTTACAATCAACCGGGTCACCCTCTTTGCCCTTATTTTTACTATCGGAATCCTCGTCGATGATCCTATTGTCGGTATCGAAAATATCGTTCGTCATATCCACTTAGCTACTAACAGAGGCAAAGAACTACTCGATATTGTTGTGGGTGCTATGGAAGAAATTGTCAGCCCTCTTATTTTAGCCACCATGGCAGTGATCGCAGCCATTTTGCCTATGGCCTTTGTTGGAGGACTAATGGGGCCTTATATGCGACCAATCCCAATAGGAGCAAGTGCCGCAATGATCTTCTCTATGCTGGTCTCTCTCTCTGTGACGCCATGGGCAGCACACCTTTTGCTCAAAAACATAAAAGAAGCTAAAGATAAAGGAGAAGATCTGTTGACGCGAATCTACCGTACTATCATGAGCCCCCTTATCTACAACGGCTTTATTCGCTTTCTTTTCCTTCTTTTACTTCTTGCTCTCCTTCTTGGCTCTATCGCTCTTATTCCTTTAAAAGTCGTTCGGGCTAAAATGCTTCCTTTCGACAATAAAAACGAATTTCAGATTATTCTCAACATGCCCGAAGGAACTCCTGTAGAGAAGACAAAGGAAGTACTCGAACAGATGGCGAAAGTTGCCATGAATATTAAAGAAGTCAAAAATGTGGAGATCCAGGCTGGAACCCATTCCCCGTATAATTTCAACGGTCTTGTCCGACATTATTTTCTGCGAGAAAATCCTTATCAAGGCGACCTCCAGGTCAACCTTGTCGATAAACATAAAAGAAAAAGGCAAAGTCATGAGATAGCAGAAAGCATCCGCAAAGAAATTAACGCCATTGCCTGGAAAGAGAAGGCGCACGCTCAGGTTGCTGAAGTGCCTCCTGGTCCTCCTGTTCTGTCGACTCTGGTATTAGAAGTATACGGTCCAGACTTTAAAGAACGAAGAGCTTTAGCACTCAAGCTAGAACAGCTCTTTAGAGATACAACCGGCATTACTGATATTGCCACTTATGAAGAAGCCGATCGTCCTTTAGAAAAGCTAGATATAGACATTGTGAAATCTTCGCTCAACGGTATTTCTTCAGAATTAATTGCTCAGTCCATCACGACCGCCTTGCATGGCTCCAGTCCCGGATTAGCTCACTTACAGGACGAACCCGAGCCAGTCGATATCATTGTCCGGCTGCCGAAAGAAGACCGATCCACAGACCATCCTTTCCTTTCCATTTCCCTGCTTTCCAGGTTCATGCGATTGATCCCAATCGACCATTTAGTCACCAAAGTGATGGGCTATCAAAATCTTTCCATCTACCACAAAAACCTGATGCCTGTTTCTTATGTCCTTGCTGATGTCACCAACGAAGTAGGCAGCCCGGTTTATGCAATCATCGACTTTCAAAGGAAGCTAGAAAAAATTACAGGACCGGATGGCAAACCTTTGGAAATTCTTTTTACCCATCAACCTATCAATCCCCTTGCTTGGGGAGTAAAATGGGACGGGGAATGGCAGGTGACCTATGAAGTATTTAGAGACCTTGGCACTGCTTTCGCTATTGTTTTAGTCCTCATTTTCATTCTTGTTGTGGGTTGGTTTCAGTCTTTTAAAACACCTTGGGCTGTTATGCTGCCCATTCCCCTCTCGCTTGTTGGCATCCTGCCTGCTCATTGGCTTACCGGCATGTTTTTTACTGCTACCTCGATGATTGGTATGATTGCGGGGGCTGGAATCGTCGTTAGAAACGCCATTATCCTTGTTGACTTTATAGATCTGCGGCTGGCTCATGGTGATAAGCTAGAAGAGGCGGTCATCGAAGCTGGAGCAGTGCGTTTTAGACCCATGCTTTTAACCGCCTCCTCCGTGATCGTTGGCAGCTCGGTCATTCTGTTTGATCCCATATTCCAAGGAATGGCCTTATCCTTGATGGCTGGAGAAATTGCTTCCACCCTTCTCTCTAGAACAGCTGTCCCGGTATTCTATTACCTCATTATGAAAAAGCACAATGGTGGAGAAAAAGAACAGCCTTTGTCCAGACCGGCCGAAGCTAAAGCCTAGCCAAAGCACAATCAAATCTGTAAATCTGTCAGTTCATGTAATATCCAGTTGCATTTTCTTTTGATTCTCGCTATTGTTTTTATTAAAGGAGGCTACAATGAGTGTCGAAAGAAAAGTTAGAGCCTTAGCTGGAAGTCTTGTGATTATCAGTTTATTGCTTTCTTTAGTGAGCAAGTGGTGGCTTCTGCTTACTGCTTTTGTTGGCTTGAATTTGTTTCAATCAGCTTTTAGCGGATTTTGCCCCGCAGAAATGGTCTTGAAGAAGCTAGAAGAAAAGAAGGCTACCACTTCTCATAAAGAAGCCCATTCTTAAAGAGAAAAGCCATGGCATTTTCCCTTTTCGAAGGGAAAGTGTCATGTATTTAATTCTAATCGGTAGGAGAGAAGTTGAATAAATAAGAAAAGGGGAGGAGTTGGGTCTTTTTCATCTTATTAAGAAAAAGGGGGCATCTACAAGCAATGATGCTTGTTTTTTAGAAAGCAAAACTCCTAATAGGCTTTTGCAAAAAGGACTCGTCCCTTGCTTGGACGCCCAGAAAAAGGGCAGATTCCTGGAGTGTTCTGGGGATCCCAAGGAATGCATCTAATGGTGATTTTAAGATCTTCCTTGAGCTTTTCTTCTGTTTCCCTTGATCCATCCCAATGCGCATAAGCAAATCCTCCGGATAGCTCGTTCCCCTTGGAATCTTTGGAAGCAAAAAATTCATAAAATTCTTCTTTGGTGTCTATTAGCCTAGTATTTTGCTTTAGAAAATTCTCAGCTCTAGCATAAATTGCCTCTTGAATTTCAGAAAGCAGTTGAGGCAGCTTTTCCAGAAACACATGAGCGGGTAGCTGCTCCTTTTCTTTTACCCCTTTATCCCTTCTCTTTACGGTAATTAACCCAGAGGAGACTTCCTGGGAACCTATTTCTATCCGTAGGGGCACTCCTTTCTTAATCCACTCCCAGGATTTTACCCCTCCGCCAATCTCTCTTTTGTCTATTTCGACTCTTATGGGTTCAGCAGCAAAACTCAATTTTTTTATTTCCTCTGCAAGGAAGCTGACAATATCCAACACCTTTGTCTTTTCCTCTTCCTTTTTAAACAGCGGCAGAATAACCACTTGAATGGGAGAAACAGTTGGTGGGAGCACCAACCCATTATCGTCTCCATGCGCCATAATCAATGTCCCAATAAGCCTGGTGCTTACTCCCCAGCTCGATGTCCACGCAAACTCCATTTTCCCCTGACTATCAAGAAACCGAATGTTGTTGGCTTTCGAAAAGTTTTGCCCAAGAAAATGGGAAGTGCCGACTTGTACCGCCTTTCTGTCTTGTACTAAAGCTTCCAGAGTAAAGGTATTGTCAGCCCCAGGAAATCTTTCACTTTCTGGTTTCTCTCCTGTAATCACAGGTAAAGCTAAATAAGCTCGCATAAACTCTTCATAGAGCTTCAGAATAAAAAGGGCTTCTTCTTTTGCTTCTTCTCTAGTCGCATGCGCCGTATG
Organism: Methylacidiphilum sp. Yel; assembly: GCF_004421185.1. GTDB lineage: Bacteria > Verrucomicrobiota > Verrucomicrobiia > Methylacidiphilales > Methylacidiphilaceae > Methylacidiphilum. The sequence goes on from NZ_LXQB01000029.1 coordinate 22,736, forward strand.
TCCTTCTTGCCAAAGAAATTCAGTGGTTCTTAAAAAAATCCTCGGCCGCATTTCCCACCGAACCACATTAGCCCATTGGTTGATGAGTAAAGGAAGATCCCGGTAGGATTGGATCCATCTTGAAAAGGCAGCCCCTATAATAGTCTCTGAAGTCGGCCTAATGACCAATGGCTCTGTCAGGGGGGAAGCAGGATGAAGTTTGCCATCTGGGCCTTTCTCCAACCGGTGATGAGTCACTACAGCACATTCTTTTGCAAAGCCTTCCACATGTTCAGCTTCTCTTTGAATGTATTCCAGTGGAATAAAAAGGGGAAAATACACATTTTTATGACCCGTCGCTTTGATCCGCTGATCTAACTCTTTTTGAATTCTTTCCCATAGGGCATAACCCCATGGTTTTATAATCATGCACCCGCGCACTTCAGAATTTTCTGCAAGCTCAGCCGCCAAAACAACCTGTTGATACCACTCAGGAAAATCCTCGTTTCGAGTAGGAGAAATGGCAAACTCTTTTCTTAAATTCATCGTTGCTCTATGTTAGTTGTTTATCAATAGCTTTCTATTATCCAGCCCAGCATCCTTTAGTAAAGGGAAAGATAGAGCCAAAACATGAAGGAAACTTATGCGAAAGCAATAGAAGGATCAAGAATTGGATAGTAAATTTTTCCTACTTGCATCAGCGCTCTTTATTCTTTACTTCATAGAAAATGGAAAAGCCATCGATAGATATTCAGTATGTTGCCGACCTAGCAAGAATATCTCTTAATGAGGAAGAAAAGAAAATGTTTGGCGAGCAATTTGCCTCCATTCTTGGCTACATTGAAAAGCTCAAAGAGGTAAAAATTGACGATGTGGTATTGAAAGGAGAAGAAGAAGGTTTTAAAAATAATCTTCGAGAAGATCTGCCTCAAGATGGCCTAGCCACAGAGGATGTTTTACGCAATGCTCCTCATCATGCCAATAACCTTTTTATTGTACCAAAGATAATCGAGTGAACTTATTCGAATACACCATCTCAGAACTCCGCAGGCTTCTTGTTCGAAAAGAACTTAGTCCCACTGAACTCACCGAAGCGCTGTTCTCAAGAATAGCTGAGGTGGAACCTAAGATCAATGCCTACAATTATATTAACCATGAAAGAGCCATTGAAAGAGCAAAAACCGTCAACGTCGATCTCCCATTAGGTGGCATTCCTATTGCCATTAAAGATAATATCAACGTAAGAGCTGAACCATGCCGGTGTGCTTCTAAAATTTTGGAAGGCTACCTCTCCCCTTATAATGCAACCGTCATTGAGAAACTAATAAAAGCGGGTGCTATCCTAGTGGGGAGAACGAACATGGACGAATTTGCCATGGGCTCTTCCACTGAAAATTCTGCTACGGGGCTAACCAAAAATCCTTGGGATTTGCAAAGGGTCCCTGGAGGTAGTAGTGGCGGTTCTGCGGCAGCCGTTGCTTCTCACGAAGCCTTTTGTGCCCTAGGATCTGATACGGGTGGATCGATACGCCAACCCGCCTCTTTTTGCGGCTGCGTGGGACTAAAACCCACCTATGGCCGAGTCTCACGCTATGGCCTGACCGCCTTTGCTTCTAGTCTAGACCAGATAGGTCCCTTAACCAAAACGGTCGAAGACGCAGCGCTTTTACTAGAAGTAATCTCAGGCTTTGATCCTAATGATAACACTTCGGAAAAAATGCCAGTACCTCGTTTTTCTGAGCTCCTAGAGACACTCTCTCTTAAAAATATGGTTCTTGGAGTCCCTAAAGAATACTTTATTGAAGGCATAGATGGGGAGGTTCGAGAGGCAATCAATAAAGCCATTGCTCATTTTGAATCTCTTGGGGCAAAAATCGAAGAAGTTTCCCTGCCACACACTCCCTATGCAGTAGCCACTTATTATATTCTGGCTACTGCCGAAGCCTCCGCTAATCTTGCTAGATTCGATGGCATCCGCTACGGGAGACGATCAAAACATTATGAAGACCTTCTAGATTACTATGGGAAAACACGAGATGAAGGGTTTGGCTCGGAAGTCAAAAGAAGAATTTTGCTTGGAACCTACGTACTAAGCTCTGGCTATTACGATGCTTATTATCTGCGTGCCCTGAAAGTCAAAGAAAAGATCAAGCAAGACTTTTCTTCTGTTTTCAAAAAATGTCAGGCCCTTTTAACGCCTACCTCGCCCTTTTGCGCTTTTCGAATTGGAGAAAAATCCAACGATCCTTTGCAAATGTATCTGGCTGATATATTTACTATTGCTGTGAATCTGGCCGGGATATGTGGACTTTCTATTCCCTGCGGTCAATCCACAGAAGGGCTACCTATTGGATTGCAAATCATTGGCCCAGCTTGGAAAGAGGAAGTTATTCTTGCCCTTGGGCATCTGTATCAAAAATCTACCGGATGGAAGCCACCCATACCGCCCTTAGAAAAAACGTAATTGAATGAATACTCTCTAGAAGGCATTTTACTTTCAAACGAATCGAAAAAACTATTACCTTATGGAATACGAAGCAATCATAGGACTTGAAGTCCATGTCCAGTTAAAAACGCAGACAAAACTTTTTTGTGGCTGCCCCATAGAATATGGAGCCTTACCCAACAGCCGAGTTTGTCCTATCTGCTTGGGACTGCCCGGTGCCCTCCCTTCTCCCAATAAGCAGGCCATCATTCTTACGATTCAAACAGGGCTCATGCTTGGATCAGAAATAGCTCCAAGGGGGAAATTCGACAGAAAAAATTACTTTTATCCTGACATGCCTAAAAATTATCAGATATCGCAATATGATCAGCCTTTATGCAAAGGAGGAGCTGTCCAGTTATACCCCTTGGCTTTTCCTAAAGACGCACAAAAAGATCCACAAGCTCAGTCCCGGAAAAAGATCAGGCTTGTGAGGATTCATCTTGAAGAAGACGTTGGAAAATCTTTCCATTTTGGGGACTACAGCGGAATTGATTTTAACCGGGCAGGAACCCCATTGATGGAAATCGTATCAGAAGCGGATATAAGAAGCCCTGAAGAAGCCTTTGCCTATCTGACAGCCCTTCGCCAAATATTGCGATACGGCAACGTGAGCGACTGTGATATGGAAAAAGGCCAGCTTCGCTGTGATGTGAATGTCAGCGTCAAGCCAATCGGTGAGGAAAAATGGGGAACAAAATGCGAGATAAAAAATCTCAATAGCATCAGCGCGGTTCGAAAGGCTTTAAAGTATGAAATCCAAAGACAAATCCATATTTTAGAACTCGGAGGCGAAATATCACAAGAAACTTTGCGTTGGGATGATCTTAAAGGGCAAACATTCCCTATGCGAACCAAAGAATACGCCCATGATTATAGATATTTTCCAGATCCTGACCTTTTGACCATACTGACTGAAGGAGAACTCATCGAGGAAGCCCAGAAACGAATCCCTGAATTACCGGAAGAAAAAAAACAAAGGCTTTCTCAACACTATGGCCTCACAGAGTATCAAGCCAGTGTGTTGGCTTCGGATCCTCAGCTAGCTGATTTTTTCGAAAAAGCAGCGGCTCAATCAGCAAATAAAGTATCAGTGGCTAATTTTTTAATTAACGATTATCTTGCTGTAGCTTCAGAATCTGAAACAGCCATTCCCATTCCACCGGAATATTTTTCGGAGCTATCCAACCTCGTCGATCAAGGCAAGCTTCACATGAAGCAAGCCAAAGAAATTGTTAAACTAATGGTTACAGAAAAGAAAAGCCCAACCCTTATCGTTCAGGAGAAAGGTTTAGCTCAAATTACCAGTCTGGATACCCTTGATGCGATCTGCAAAGAGGCCATCGAAGCAAATCCTAAAAGTGTTGCTGATTACCGCTCAGGGAAAACCGCAGCCATTAATGCCATCAAAGGCTACGTCATGAAAAAGACAAAAGGACAAGCCAATCCGAAAATTGTCCATGAACTTTTGGAAAAGAAATTACATGAATTAGGCTGATTGCTTTGATCAAGATTTGGTTTTTCAAAAAAGATTAAGAAGGAGGCCTTTGGCCTAACCGTCCCTTTTCTGATTCTAATTCAGAGATGACGGCGGCAAGTAACCATCCTTTTTTTTTCTAATAAGGCAATAGCCGCCGGTTCGTCCAATCCATAAAGATACATCAGTATCCGTAGCGAACGATACCGCAATTTCATGCTTTTAGGTTGCAGATTGATCATCAAATTATCTTTGACCTTGCCTGTACGGATCATGGAAATCGTGCTCAACATATTCAAGAGAATTTTCGTGGCTGTCCCCGCCTTCAGTCTGGTGGATCCTGCAATAATCTCTGGTCCCGTTGGTAGATCGATCGCCAAGTCAGCATAAGGACAAGGCGGCCGAGAGGGGTTGCAGCTTACCAGTAAGGTCTTAGCCCCAATTGTTTTGGCAGCTTCTAGTGCAGAAATGACAAAAGGAGTTCTTCCACTTGCCGTTATTCCACAAACCATATCCTTACTGGTAACCCCACGGTTAAAAATGCTCTTAAACCCCTCCGCAGTGCTATCTTCTATGCCTTCCATACTGCGCCAAAGGGCATCGGCCCCACCAGCCATTATTGCTTGGACCATCTCAGGGGAGACGTTGAATGTCGGTGGCATTTCGCTAGCATCCAATGCGCCCAGTCTTCCGCTTGTTCCTGCACCCACATAAAAGAGCCGGCCTCCTTTTTCCAGTATCGAGCTGGTGACGGCTACAGCCTCTGCAATCTCACGGCGGCATTTTTCCAAAGCCTGCTGGACAAAGCTCTCTTCAGATATAAACAGATCAACAAGTTCCTGAACCGTTTTTTTCTCCAAAGAAGCAGACCGAGGATTTCTTTCTTCGGTCATAGACCGATCTAAGGCTTCTCGCTGGGTTTTATCTGGAAGCACATTTTCCATGCTCCTTTGGTAAACAAAAGAACCATAACCCAGGAGGCGTATGGCTCCTAAAGGTCCAGGAGTCGTGCATACGAAACACTCCGAAAAAGAAAGCAATTTTTTTAGCTGGTTTTGGAAAAGCGTGGTATAAAAAGAAGAATTTTCAAAAAGCCCTCCTACCAGAGCAATCCGTGGATTGGTTAAGCCCAATCTTCTGGCAACTATCTGCACCCTTAAGCCAAGCATGGAAGCTTCTCTATTTACTATTTCAAAGGAGCTTTTCTCTCCTTTTTCTGCCATGCTCAACACAATGGGAGCAAAAGAGGCAATAAAATCCTTTTTTCCAAAAGAAGGCAAAACATAGGAAAGGAAATCATCCATATCATTGCGACAACTATGCCTAAGAAAAGCCTGCGCCAGAGCGGAAACGTTCTTAGTAAGATCAAAGTCTAAATATATTCTTTCTAGTCCTTCCCTTCCTATTCTATAACCACTTCCCGGATCCCCAAGCTGTCCCCATCCTCCAGCCTTTTCCCATATACCAGCCTTATAGCCAATAACATTGGAGCCCGTTCCAGCGATCACCAATATTCCTTCTTGATTCGGTTCAAAAGCTCTCGCATAGGCTGTACGGGTATCTTCAGCGATAATGACTTTTGTGGCCTCAGGCCAAACAGACCTAATAATTTCTTCGAGGATTTTTACTTCTTTTTCCGAATGGCAACCAGCAAATCCAGCGCCAATTTGTTTAATCTCGACTCGGACTTTTTCTTTTATTGATTGGAATAGAGAAACTAACTCTTTTGTCGTTAATAGATGTACATTGCCCACTCCCTCGTTTCCCTTGGCTACAACCCCTCCTTTCTCCTCCAGAACTATCCATCGAGTATGCGTGCCTCCAGCCTCTATGCCTAACAATCTGCCCATTCTTTCTATTTTATATTGAATGTCTTCTCTTCTGACAATCTTTTATAGAATAGAAAAGCCCAAAGAAAGGCTCGACAAGCATTCCCGCTCTCTAAAAAATATCTTCAATAAAAAAAGAGAGAGAAAAGTTGATCGGACAGACTTTACCGTTTAATTTTTCGATTGAAGTGAACAAAAACAAGCCTTCTACTTTAGACCCTTCTCTGTCGTTAAGTGAAATCAAGCGAAGGCATGATGAACTGGTCAAGCTCATCCAAAAATACGATCATGCCTACTATGTGGAAGCACGTCCCCTGATTTCTGATCAAGAGTACGACAATCTCTATCACGAACTAGAAACCATAGAAAAACTTCATCCAGAACTAATAACCCCTGATTCCCCCACACAAAGAATAGGAGAAAGCCCCTTAAGTGGCTTCTCCCAAGTCTCCCATCAAGTTCCTATGCTCAGCCTTGAAAACACCTACTCAAAAGAAGAGCTTTTTGGATTTTTAGAAAGGATACGCCGAGGTCTTCCTGGGAAAAAAATCAGCTTTACTGTAGAACCTAAAATCGATGGTATATCCATTAGCGTTATCTATAAAAATGGATTATTTAGCCTTGGAGCGACCCGCGGGAATGGGACAGTGGGGGATGATATTACCCAAAACCTAAAGACCATCCGTAGCCTTCCCTTAAGGCTTGACATGGAGAATCCTCCAGAACTTTTAGAAATTCGAGGAGAAGCTTACATGTCTCCAAAGGATTTTGAAAGACTCAATGCAGAAAGAGAGAAAGAAGGCAAGCCCCTTTTTGCCAATCCTAGAAATGCTACCGCTGGATCTCTCAAACAACTTGATCCAAGGATTGTGGCCCAGAGACCACTTGCTGTGGTCTTCTATGGAGCAGGTCAACTAAAGGGTTTTGAATGCAAAACACAAGTCGAATGGCTTCAGTTCCTAAAAGAAATTGGCATTCCTATTCCTGTTCGCTTTTGGCACTGTAAAGACCAAAACGAAGTCTACGAAGCCACATGTACACTACAGGAAATCCGCAGCGATCTTCCTTATCCAACCGATGGAGCCGCCATTAAAGTAAACGAATGGGAGTACTATCCTATTCTTGGATACACAGCAAAAGCCCCTCGATGGGCCTTCGCTTATAAGTATGGAGCAGAAAGGGCAAGAACCCGATTGAATCAGGTTATTTTTCAAGTGGGCAGAAGTGGCATTATTACCCCAGTGGCTGAAATGGACCCCGTTTTTCTTTCAGGAACAACAGTCAGCCGTGCCACACTTCACAATTTCGACCAGATAAAAAGACTCGATGTAAAGATTGGAGACTATGTTTTTGTGGAAAAGGCCGGAGAAGTCATACCAGAAGTCGTTGGCGTAGACACGACTCAAAGGACTGGCAAAGAAAAGGAGATTGTCCCTCCGGAATATTGTCCTAGTTGTGGCGAAAAACTTTTCTGGGAAGGCATCTTTTTGCGTTGTGGTAACGAAAATTGTCCGGCTCAGCTAAAGGAAAGAATTCTCCATTTTGCCCAGCGCAATGCCCTCGATATTCAGGGACTTGGAGAATCTCTTGTCGATCAACTGGTCGATAAAGGCTTAGTCAAAGACATTGCTGATCTCTACGATCTCGATGAAAAGACTTTAGTCAGTTTGGAGAGAATGGGAAAGAAATCGGCACAAAACTTACTGCGGTCACTAGAAGCAAGCAAGAAAAGGGATCTTTCCAGATTGATATTCGGACTAGGAATAACTCACATTGGCCAAAAAGCTTCTGAAGAACTTGCGCGGTATTTTGGGTCCATGGACCGGCTTGCTAATGCTTCTGAAGAAGAACTGCTGACCGTTCCTTTTATCGGAGAGATCATGGCTAAATCGATAATCTCCTATTTCCGTAAACCCAAAAATAGAGAGCGTTTGGAAAAATTCCGAAAAATAGGCTTCAATTTCCATTCCTTAGACTCCGGATCTTCACCTGGTCCTCTCAATGGGAAAACATTTGTCATCACTGGAACGCTTTCTGAACCTAGAGAATCAATTATAGAAAAAATAAACTCAAAAGGTGGGAGGGTCAACAATACGGTTTCAAGAAAAACCAATTATCTGGTTGTAGGAGCAAATCCTGGGTCCAAATTGCACGAGGCAAAAAAATTAGGCATTCCTATTATAAGTGAACAGGAACTATTCAATCTCCTAAAAGAAAATTGAATAGCCAACTGAATGGATGACAATGATATTCTTTGATTTTTATTTTGATTGGACCAAAAAATTCGACCGAAGAGGGAGGATTGCCCCTCTTCTTTTCTTTATATTTTTTTCCTTTCTTTTTTTCTCTTCTTCGGCTCCTCTTTTCTCTCAAGACGATCAGAATGCAGAAACTCCAACGATTGCAAAAAAACTGGAAGGGGAAGAAGAAAAGAAAAAGCTCCTAAGAGCAGTCGACATCCTAGATCAATTAGAGCAAAATGTTGAAGCAAATTCCTTCAATATTCAAGCTATTAAAGAGGAAATACGGAAATTAAAAGAGCAAGTCAACTCTTTGGAAAGGGATATTGAAAAAATAAAAATTGCCACATCAAAAGAGCGTTTATCCCCTTCAAATCCTAAAAAAGGCAATGCCTCAGTATCAGAAAAGGCCCATAAAGAGGCAACAACCCAATTGGTCGAAAAAGGATACTACTACGTGGTGAAAAAAAATGACACGCTTGAAAGCATTGCCGATGCCTACCGGAAAAGCGGGGTGAATGTAACAGTGGAGGATATCCGCAAATCCAATAATCTCTCTTCTCACTCTCCGCTTGAAGTTGGAAAAAAATTGTTCATTCCCAAAAAAGAAACAAAACCGCTCCAATCCGCCACTCCCCCTTCCCCCATTCCCAAAGAGGGGACCACTATCGAATAAATCCAGTCTGTAGCCAAAAAAAATATCTCTTAGAGAAGACAAGATATTTTCACCTATTACTTTAAAAATATATGGCAGAGATCAGCCTATAGTCTTTTGAATCCATTTAGCGGCTTTACGAAGGGCTTTTTTCCAATAACGAAGCTCCTTTTGTCTTTCCAAAGAAGATAGTGTCGGTAGCCATTCTTTCTTTTTTTTCCACCATTGACCTAGTTCCTCAAAATCATTAAACAGGCCTCCTGCTAAGCCGGTGATAAATGCCGCTCCCATTGCCGTTGTTTCACTATTTTCAGGAGCCAAAATTTTTCTATTCAATATATCCGCTTGGAACTGCATAAACCGTTCATTTTTTACCATACCCCCATCTACTTTCAGTTCTTGCATCTTCATGCCGCATGCCTTTTGTATTCCCTCAAAAAGGTCTCTAACTTGAAAAGCAGTTGCCTCTAAGACTGCACGGGCTAAATGACAGGCTTGAGTCTTTAAAGTCAAACCGAAGAATGCGGCTCTAGCAAACGGATCCCAATATGGAGCAAACAGTCCACAAAAAGCAGGAACAAAGTAAATGCCCCCATTATCAGAGGCTTCCAAAGCCAAAGTTTCTAGTTCTTGGTCATCTTTCAACTTCAACAACTGCTTCAACCAATGCACAGCTGAACCAGCAGAGGCGCTGCTGCCCTCCAACGCATAGCTTATGATTCCATTGCGTAACTTGTAGCCGATGGTTGTGATTAACCCAGCATCAGAGAAAATAGGGCGATAAGCTGTATTCACTAGCAAAAATGCTCCTGTACCATACGTGCACTTTCCCTCTCCAAGCCGAAGACAATTTTGTCCGATCAGGGCTGCTTGCTGATCTCCAATAAGCCCCGCCAGGGTAATTCCCTTCAAACAACCTATTTTCCCCTCAGCTAAGATAGCATCGTTGGGAACGACTTCAGGCATCAATACAGAAGGAATAGTTAATTCTTCAAGGATTTCTTGATCCCATTGCATTGTATGGATATTAAAAAGCAAGGTTCGGGAGGCATTAGTAACATCGGTCAGGTGCTTACCGCCATGAGGACCACCGGAGAATTTCCAAAGTAAAAATGAATCGATGGTACCAAAGAGAAGATCGCCAGAGGAAGCTTTTTTTCTTGCTTCTGGGACATGCTCAAGAAGCCATAAAAGTTTCATTCCACTAAAATAAGTTGCCAGTGGAAGGCCCGTTTTCCTATGGTAGCGGTAGAGGCCCGCGGGGGTTTTAGAAAATTCATTCACAAGATCTGCTGTCCGGCTGTCTTGCCAACTAATGGCATTGGCAAGGGGAATCCCAGTTTTTTTTCCCAAAGAACCGTTGTTTCTCTTTGATTGGTAATGCCCAGGGCCACAAGATCAGACTGGCAAAGCGATTTTGCTGCAAATGCTTCTTCCACCAAGCTCAGCGTATTATGATAGATCTCAAGGGCATCCTGTTCGACCCATCCTTCCTTTGGACAATACCAGCGATGTTCTTTAAAAGAAGAATGGACAACATGGCCTTGCTGATCAAAAAGAAAAAATTTAGTCCCTGAGGTCCCTTGATCAATCACTCCGATGAGTTTTCTCATGAGGTGCCAGTGGTATTTAAAAAGCAGGGAGAAAAAATAGCAGCATCCTTATTACCCTTAAGCAGGAATATTTATGCCAAATCTACGGAGATCATGCGTCTTTTTATCAAATTTTCTCCAATTATCCGAATTCCTTTAAGAGTCAGGAAATTATCAATCTGATCAACCATGTTCAACCGACCACAAATAAGATGCGCTTGTCCACCGGTAGCGATCACAGGAATTTTTAGTGGGCATCCCAGCTCCTCTTTGATTTTTTCAATAAGATACAGCACCATGCCTCTATAGCCTAAGACAGCACCCACCCGCATCGCCTCCTCTGTCGATTGGGCAATAGCTCTTAAGGGCTCTTTCAATTCTACAACCGGCAATAGAGCTGTCTTTTCATGAAGATAGGATCGCATCAAATTTAAGCCAGGAGCTATCACCCCTCCACAATAAGCCCCATTGTGATTGACAATATCGAAAGTCGTTGCCGTTCCAAAATCGATGGCTACTGCTGGATAGCCGTAGAATGAAGCGAGGGCAATGGCATTAGCCAGTCTGTCCGCTCCAATTTCTTTGGGATTTGGATAATCGATTGCAATGCCTAAAGGCAGAGATGGATCGATGGTATAGATTCTATCCAAAAAGACATTTTCAAAATACACATTGCATTTGGGGACTACGCTACACAAAATGCAATCTTGCTTTGGGAAATTTTGAATAATTTCTCTAAGGAGACTATAACTCAGTTGAGCAGTGGGAACTTTTCTCAGCAGGCTAATTTCAGTGTTTTGGCACCATGCAATTTTGGTGACACTATTGCCGACATCTGCAAGGATCATAAACAGGAGCTTTTCAATAAAAAATAGCCTCTTTTAGCCTATTTATTTGACCTAGGGACTACTACAAAATGAGTAATTCCCTTTGACCAAACTCGCAGGAGCACATTTCCAGAAGTTCCTTTGACGGCCTGCAATGCTTCTTGCACTGTCCGCACCGGCCGATGCTGTACTTCTAAGATTACATCTCCAGGCTGCAGCGAATTTCTCCCAGGTTTGGCAGCCGGGGATTCTGGATCTACCGATACAATAACGACTCCCTGAACATCAGGCGGAATTTCAAATTGCTGTCTAACCATTCTATTTAAATCAGCGATCTCTACCCCTGGTAAAAACGTTGAATTTTCTTCTTGTTGTTTGGGAACATTTGCAGAAACATCTTCTGGAGTTCTTTCTTTGAGTACGGCTTGTATAATCTTCTCTTTGCCATCACGCCAAATTTTCAAGGTAGCCTTAGATCCTGGAGGGGTTTGGGATACAGCCAATCTCAAGGATCTTGGGTCGGTGACTTTTTGGCCATTATATTCTAGAATCACGTCCCCAGCCTTCATTCCAGCTTGATCCGCAGGAGTCCCCGGACTGACCTGCTCTACCAATGCTCCCGTTGCTTCTGGTAATTTAAAAGCTTGTGCAAGATCAGGAGTTACTTCCGATATCGTCACCCCAAGAAATCCTCGAATCACTCGACCATTCTTTACAATCTGATCCATTACGTATCGGGCCATGTTCGAGGGTACAGCAAAACCAATCCCCAAGTTCCCAACGCGACCTGGACTAACAATGGCCGTATTGATCCCCACAAGCCTTCCCTGAATATCTACCAAAGCTCCGCCAGAATTCCCTGGGTTGATGGCAGCATCAGTTTGAATAAAATCTTCATATTCTTCAATCCCAATATCTTTCCTGCCTTTACCGCTCACAATGCCCATAGTAACCGTTTGAGTCAGCGCAAAAGGATTGCCAATTGCCAGGACAATATCCCCCACTTCCACTAAATCACTGTCGGTAAACACAATGGAGGGCAAACCAGAAGCTTCTATTTTCACCAGAGCAATATCAGTCAAAGGATCCTTCCCAATGATCTTGCCAGCAAATTCTTTTTTCTGTTCCCCGACTAAAACCTTTATTTCTTCAGCCACATCCACCACATGGTTATTAGTAAGGATATAGCCCTCAGGGGAAACAATAACCCCAGAACCAAGGCCCGTTTGTTTCCTAGGCTTTGGCATAGGGAAAATTCTTGGATTATTTTGATCTTCTCCGCCATCAGGAGGACCAAAAAACCTTCTAAAAAAAGGGTCATTAAAAAAAGGGAATATCCATCCCTCAGGAGCTTTGACTTTTTGCGTGGTGAAAATCTCCACTACACTCGGCGCCACTTTTTTCACAATGGGAGCAAAGCTTGAAATTAAACCCGTATTTTGCCTTTGAATGGGTGTGTTATCCGTCTGGAATTGAAAAGGGATTGGTTTTGTTTCCTTATTCTGAGAAAACCAATTCAAGGATTTAGCCGAATCGTTCAGAAAGAAAACAAACATAAAGCCAAAAAGGAAAATAAAAAAAGGATGAAATTTCTTGGACTGATTCATAATGCGGTAGGATGATTATTGAAAATACACTTTTACTAGATATCGTTCTTTTTTCAATTTTGCATTAACAAAAAAAAGAGGCAAAAGAAGACGTGATTCTCTTTTTATTGCTAATACTTTTACTATGAATATATATTTATAAAAATAATTAATAAATCAAATTTTAAAGATTTCTTGTCAAAGAAAACTTGAAAGCATAGAATAGTCTACAATTGACTAAAAAGAAAAGAAAAAACTTTTTTTGTCTACCACTATGAGCAAGCAATGGAATAAGATAGAAAAAAGGAAAAGAAGGAAACGGTATTATAAGCGAAAAAAGGAGAAAATGAGGTTATTAAATCCTCAACTTTCTGGGAAAATTTGAATGGCTAACACTTCACGGAATTCTCTTCCCCTATTGGTAATCGATGGGTACAATGTGATTCATGCATGGAATGATCTTAAGGTTGCTCAAAGGCAAAGCTTAAGAAAAGCTAGAGAGCTCCTGATCGAAAGGCTTTCTATACTGCATTATTTAGAGATTTATCAAGTTGTCCTTGTTTTTGATGGAAAAAGTCCCGAACCGGTAGCTATTCCTCCCCTTTCAGATGATTTTATCGTTGTTTTTTCTCCCAAAGGCATGAGTGCAGATGGGCTTATTGAAAAATACGTGAATGAATCGGTGGCTCGTAGGCAAGTAACGGTCGTGACTAGTGATCTTGAAGAAAAACGGCAAGTCGAATCTATGGGAGCTTTCTGTATGAGTCCAGAATGGCTTCAACAGGAATTAGCTTATCGTCAAGAAGATTTCAAAATGCTCTTAGAAAAGGTCCATCATAATAGTCGGCTCTAAAAGCAAATGGCTTTTATTTTTTGGAAAGGGTTTATCTCATTTTCTAGTTAAATTTTTTTCTAATTAAATAGAACAAAGAAACAATGATGAGACGGGTACTTTCTGGAATTCAACCCTCGGGTTTTCTGCATATTGGAAATTATTTTGGAATGATTAAGAGGGCAATAGAATGGCAAGACAAAGCCGAAACTCTTTATTTTATAGCTGACTATCATGCGTTAACGTCGATCAAAGATCCCCAACACCTCTCCCAATATGTTAGAAAAATAGCCATGGCCTTTTTAGCATGTGGGATTGATCCGGCAAAGTCTATAATTTTTAAGCAAAGCGCCATACCAGAAGTCCACGAGCTTGCCTGGATCCTTTCTTCCATCACCCCTTTTGGATTATTGGAAAGATCGCACAGTTTCAAAGATAAAGTCGCCAAGGGTCTTTCCCCCACCGTGGCTCTTTTTTCTTATCCGGTGCTGATGACAGCGGATATCCTACTGTATCAATCCGAAATCATTCCGGTGGGACAAGATCAAAAACAGCACCTCGAAATCGCCCGGGACATAGCCAAAAAATTCAACAATACCTTTGGCGAGGTCTTCCGCATCCCTGAGCCAGACATACAGGAAGAAGTTGCTACTATCCCTGGGATAGACGGCCAGAAAATGTCCAAGTCTTACAATAACACGCTTGAAATTTTTGGAGATCTTGAAGAATTTAAACGAAGGGTCATGAGCATCAAAACAGATTCCACCCCCATCGAATCTCCCAAGCCAACCAAAGGATCCATCCTTGTAGCTCTTTATAAGCTTGTGGCCACTGAATCAGAATACCAGGAGTTTATTGCAAGCATGGAAAAAGGTGGGTATGGATATGCCTATTATAAAAAGTTGCTCCTTGAAAAACTCCTTGCCTATTTTCAACCGATTCGAGAAAGGTACAAAGAGCTAGAAGAAAAACCAGCTTATGTTGAGGAAGTGCTTGCTGATGGGGCCTATAAAGCAAGGATGATTGCTCAAGAAACATTAACAAAAGCAAGACGTGCGGTCGGACTGCTCGATTAATTAATTGAATACAATGGGCATAGACATTTTCCGAACTCAATTAGAAAAGATCGACAATAGGATTCTGAAGTTTCTGAATCTACGGATGAAACTTGCCCAGGAGATTGGAGAAAAAAAAAAGTCCTGCGGATATCCTATTCTTGATACCTATAGAGAAGATAGGTATCTAAAAAATCTGAAAGCCATCAACCGAGGGCCATTACGGGATAATAATCTGGAAGGAATCTACCGAGAAATCTTTTCTTCTTCACGCAGTCAGCAAGGAGGATTAAAAATTGGCTGTCCAGAAAGCCATTTTCTTTCTTGTCTCCTTGCTTCCCTATTTAGATTTGGTTCGAGTAGTGTTTTTGTCCCCATTTCGATGCACCATTCACAAGCAAGGGACGGGAAAGAACCAGAGGTAGACATAATCGTCATTTCGATCCATCTCCTACTAAAAAAGCTCCAAGAAGATCGGTCCTTTCTTGTTTCCTTCTTTCCCTCTTTTTCGCTAGGGGGAGAAATCGACCTTTCCCCTATTGTCTCTTCTCAGTCGGTGGATAACCTATATTTCTTTTTCCAAAAACATGCGATTCCAAAAGAAAATGCCGATTCGCTAAATACGGTCTTTCTTCTTGGAGGCATGTTAGCCCATGAAACTTTTCTGTGGGTAGAGAGTCAAAAAGGGAAAGTTCTTTACTGCAGTGTGGATGCTAAAAATCCGAAGAATTCTTTTTATCTTTGTGAAAAAACGGCAAAAGAACCAGACAAGGAAAGCATCGAATATTTATGGAAAAAATTTACAGACAATAAAGGCTGGATAATTTTGATAGGCAGCTATCCTGTGTAATTGTTCAAAAGAAGCATCAAAATATTATGGATTTTGAAGAGTTACCTAAAAATGCGGATAGGTACTATTTCAGTTCTCCAGCTAAGGGGAAACTCAATGATGCTAGCAGTCAATCTAAAGGCCTTTCTCCAAGAAAAGTAGGTCCGAGAAATCTTTTCCCTCCCCATCTCTCTATCCAAAATAAAAAACATCCTCCTCCCAGAAAACTAGGCTTTGCTCCTAGCAATCATCCTCCTACTGAAGCTTCCACTACAGCTTCCTCAATGGCTTCTGTAAGAGGAAAAATCTCTTTTCCTTCCCATACTAACCATTCTAGCTTTTCTTCGACGTTCCCTAAATTTCCCAAAGAAACAGACAATAAAAGACAAAGCCCCCCTGATTTTCTCTTAGATCGGGAAACAAGAAAAGTTCATCCTCCTCCTAAATATGCCGCTTCAAAACCTCTAAGCCCAGACAAATCTAATAAGGAAATAACCACCCCATCCACTTTTTCATCGCGAAGAAAGTGGATTGGCTATCTTTTGCGGATCTTTCTCTATATTGGGATTTTGGCTGCTGGCATAGGGGCGTATTATTCCTTGAGAGAAACCCGGATCGAAGGATGGGTAGCAGTCAAAGACATCACCTTACCCAATGAAATCTATCTTGTTTATGACTTTTCTGCAGACATCAAAGCATTACGAGACAATTACCTCACCTCTATTGGCCCATGCCAGGAAGACATCCAGAACAAAAAGGAAAATCTAAAAAAAGCAAGAACGGACATCACTGCACTGAATGAAAGACTTAGGCTATTAAAGCAGCAGGAGCATGTAGCCGAAACAGAAATTCAAATTGTCGCTAAAGAGTACCAAGAAAAAGCCGATCATCTTTGGAAGAACGAAGGGGTACTGCTCGACCAAGAATATGATAAAAAACTGGCCGAATTAGAGGACCGTTTCAAACAAAGAGCTCAGCAATTGGGAATCAATTTTACTATTTCCTCTGCGGAGGCACGCTCTCCGGAAGCTTGGGTGAATGCCTATAACCTTGCCTTATATAATCCTCCCCCTGAAATAGACCCTGCCAAAGAACGCCTATGGGCCGAAGAGGAACTTAAAAAATGGCATAATTTTGAAAAAGAAAACGAGGCTAAACGAGAAGAACTAAAAAGATTGACCAAAGAAATTCAATCTGAAGTGGGACCAAAGATTCAAGCATTGCGGGAACAGATACTCCGTCTCCAATCCAGAATTAAGGACAGCGAGTTGGAGATTGCTCCCCTAGAACAAGAATATGCTAACAATGAGAGGGAACTTTTAGAGGCCGAAGAGACGGAAAGAAAAATAAAAGAGCGTTTCTTGAAGGATCTAGAAAAAATACCAAACAATAGCATCAGAGAAAAAATTCCGCTCAGTAAGGATGGCCACTTTGAATGGAGAAGATTAGATCAAAATCCAAAAATTCCTCCAGGCCGCTATTTTCTATGGATAGCCATCCAAAAGGAAGGAAAAGTATGGTGGTCTCTCTTTTCTTTTCCAGTCAATGCTTTTTCTCTTACAGAAATTGTTGTCCTTCCTGAAAGCTTCATTCCTATTGATTCCCTTTTAAAATGAAGGATATTTTCTAGGGGCTCTGCTTGCTCGAAGCAGACCAGCCTAAAGGGCTTGAGGAAGGGATTGATTTTTAGCAATGATTCCTAATCTTTGAAAATTCTCTTTTAAATCTAAAACGGAAGGTTGCCCAAGGGCAGCAGGCTTATCAATATAGCCGTAGACAAGTCGGGATCCTAAGGCTGATAAAACAATTCTTGAAAGATGGGAAAATTCTCCAATACCCATTAAAGACCACGGAATTTTAGGAAAAGAAAAGAAAAGTTCAGTCAACTGCTTGAGTTGCCTGAGGTTCTCTATTCTTACAGCAACCTTTACAAAATCAGGATCGAGTAATTTTATGTCTGGAAGAGAAGCAATGAGCTTGTTCAAATCTATAAACTCAGACAAAGAATGAATGGAGAGGATAATTTTTTTCCCTCCATTTTTATAAAGCGAATAAATGGTAGAGAGCTTTGAGTATTCTTGCCACTCCAAATCGACACAATCGACATAAGGAAAAAATTTTTCAAACAGTTCGCTCCTTTCACAATCAGAGAGTTCAAGCATTCCCCCTTCTTTTTTAGATCTAATCGTAAGCAAAACAGGTAGGGAACGCTCTTGGAGGGATCTTTGCAATGCAATGATTCCTTCTGCGAAATCCAATTCTAGAAGAATGGAGTCCAGTCGGTACTCAATAAGATCAATGGGAAGATGATTCGAATAGGCAGCTTTCACGCCATAGTGGGTAGATATGGTTCCGACAACAATCAGAGGTTTTTGAATTGGAAAGAAAGGTTGATTCATCTAAAAAATAATGTAAGAATAAATGCAGAGAAAATTAATGTAAATTTTCTTTTTAAGGGTGTTATGAAGAACATAGTATGTAAGCAAAATATCTTTTTTTTAAGAGGGATTCCCGCACTTATTAATAGCAAATCTTACTAACCTAACTTTTTTTTGAATGAATCTAAATCAGAATTCTATTCATCCATCTCCCGAAGTGGTTTCTAAAAATCCTCCTCTTTTATTGGAAGGAGGGAAACGCTTCCAACAAAAGACTTTTTCAATTATTCGATCCTTTTCTTCTCTTTTCAGTAACGACATTGGCATCGATTTAGGCACCGCTAATACCCTTGTGTATATCCGTGGCAAAGGGATCGTCATGAGGGAACCAACGGTCGTGGCGGTCTATCAAGGGACAAAAAATGTCCTCGCGGTTGGAGAAGAAGCCAAAAGAATGCTTGGCAGAACGCCTGGGAACATAACGGCGGTACGGCCACTAAAAGATGGAGTCATTACTGATTTCCATCTGACTGAGTCGATGCTCAAGGCCTTCATTCATAAAGTACAATCGCATTTTCATCTTCGCAGACCAAGAGTCGTAGTGGCTGTTCCAAGCGGTATTACAGAAGTAGAAAGAAGGGCTGTTCAAGAGTCTGCCAAGCATGCCGGGGCTCGGGAAGTGTTTTTGGTTGAAGAGCCAATGGCTGCCGCCATTGGGGTTGGACTCCCCGTACATGAAGCTTCAGGCAACATGATCATCGATATTGGAGGGGGAACCACAGAAGTTGCGATCATCTCCCTTTCTGGAATTGTTTATAGCCGAAGTGTTCGGGTAGCCGGAGATGAAATGGATGAGGCCATTGTCAACTATTTGCGAAGAGCTTACAATCTTATGATTGGAGAAAGAACTGCTGAAGAAATCAAAATTAAAATCGGTTCAGCTTATCCTTTAGAGAAAGAAACAATAATGGAGGTAAGAGGAAGGGATTTAGTAGCAGGTCTCCCAAAGACATTAACGATAACTTCTCAAGAGGTAAGAGAGGCTATGATGGATCCAATATCGGTTATTGTGGAATCGGTACGGGTGACTCTAGAAAGATGTCCTCCTGAGCTATCTGCGGATCTGGTGGAGCGCGGCATAGTTCTTGCTGGAGGAGGGGCTCTTTTACGAGGGATTGATAGGCTTTTAGCTGAAGAAACCGCTCTGCCTGTATATATCGCTGAAGACCCGCTGAGCGCTGTTGCAGAAGGGACTGGTAAAATACTTGAAGAGTATCAATATCTTCATAGAATTGCCAAATCGGCAATGATTTAACTACTAATGGCTCCTTGAAACTTCCTTTTTTTCGAATGCGAAAAACTACCGTAGAAAAAGACGACACCTCCCTGTTTGAGGAAAAAGAACAAAATGCTTTTTCTAAAATAGCCTATCATCGGGCGGGGATCTTCATATTTTTAGGGGCTCTTTTTCTTGTATTTATTGGATTGGTTCTGCCCAAACCATGGCAACAAACTATCCATAAATATGGATTGGAACTATTTTCTCCTGTGATTTGGATATGGGATAAAACGGTCAAGACTATCGATGACTATACATCCAGTCTCAAGACACTCGATCAAGTCCAGTTAGAACTCAAAGAGCTGAAAGCCAAAAATGCGCAACTAGCCATGGAAAACAGCTACCTGACCCATTTACGCCAGGAAAACGAAAGATTGAAAGAAATGCTTTCCTTTCGCCATGCTTCTAGATATAGACTTCTTGCCTGTCGAGTCATCAGTCGGGATCCAACCAATTGGTGGAATGATCTTTTGATAGATGTCGGTTGGGCTGACGACAACGAGCTTTATTCTGATTTGCCAGTGGTCACTCCTCGTGGTGTAGTTGGGAAAACTGGTATTGTGGCAAGGCACACCACCGAAGTCATCCTGCTGACCAATGAGAATTGTAAAATTTCGGCGATGACAGAAGTATCAAAAGATCAGGGGCTTGTGGTAGGGGCTGGGACAAACGGAGAAAATAAACCATATTCTCGGATGATCTATCTCCCAAGGAATAGTCAGGTAGGAGTTGGAGAAAGGGTTTTAACCAGTGGCTTAGGCGGTGTTTTCCCTCCAGGCCTATACATTGGAAGCGTCATTCAGCTGGAACCCCTCGATGCCTCTCATAATTTTGGACTCTACCGGGAGGTCATCCTCGATACCGGGGTGGATCTCACACAACTTAACGAGATGTTTGTTATACTCGTTGGGAAAAGGGAATAGCAAAAACTGAATCAGTCATTTTAAACTCGCATGCTTGTAATCTTTCTTCTCTTTCTTTTCATCGGTTTTCTTTCTATTTTCGGACAAATGATTATGCCAGATCTCCCTTTCTTTTATGCTAAAGCTGAACTAAGCGCTCTGTTTGTCATTTATTTTACTCTTAGAATGCCCTTTTTTTATGCTTTTGGCTTTTCTCTCTATACAGGAATGCTATCCGATCTCCTCATACCTGGTATTTTTGGGACCACTACCCTTAGCCTTATTCTGCTTTTTCTATTTATGAGTATCCTTAAGCCACTTTTTGCAAAAATAGGAAACTATTGGATGTTTCCTCTCTATGTCTCTGTAGGGATCTTTTTTTATTCTCTGGTAAGCTACTTGCTTTTTGAATTGGAAAACCATCAATGGTACTGGTCTTTAGAACCTTGGACAAAATGTGTTTCGATTTCCTTTCTTAGCACTTTGGTATCGATTCCTCTCTTTTTACTTATGGACCTTCTCTTTGCTCTCCTTAAAATTCCCCTTCCAGAAGAAGAATTTTTTCCCTCTTTTTTTAAAAAAAATAGTAATTTAACTTAGAAAATTAGAAAAGAATTTTGACTAGCCTCTTACCATGACAAGTACTCCTCCAGGTATACGCCATTCCGTTCGACTGCGGATTTCCTTGCTTGCTCTTGTTGTCATTGTCGCTATGGGAATCCTTCTAAGCAGATTATGGATTTTACAGATCTACGAAGGCAAAGCCTATGCTTCTAAACTAAGGAATCAAACGACTATCTCCCTACGTCTTGCAGGAGCCAGAGGACCTATTTTGGATAAAAATGGCGTAGGACTGGCTGAAAATAGAGCGATGTTTGAAATCGATCTTTATCTAGACGAACTTGTCCGAGATTTTCCCAGAAGACACAAGGGGAAAACGCCAAGGATTGAAGTACAAAGAATGATGGGAGGAAATGTTGTCCTTAGAAAAGAACCAGACATTTACAAAATCGTCATGACAGACTTAGCTCCCATTCTCAAAGCTCTGCGTCTAGCCGTAAAATTGGATCCCAAAGAACTTCAAAGGCATTATTTTACTAGTCCTTCAGTTCCATATTCATTAAGAACAGACTTAGATTATGCAACAGTCGCTCGATTTGAAGAACAAAACTTAGGAGTTCCGGGCATAGATATCGCTGTCAAACCTATTAGGTATTATAATTATGGGGCCTTAGCATCGCATGTCATTGGCTATGTCGCTGCTCCGGATGATAAAGAAAAGGTATCCCCTGATGGGATCGCTCTGGATATGGTGGGGAAATGGGGCATTGAACGGTATATGGATGGCCAGCTTCAGGGCAAACCAGGAGGAAGGATCCTCAAAGTTAATTACCGCGGCTATATCGTTAATGAAGAAAGTTATATCCCCCCCCAATTAGGAGATTGCGTGTATTTAAGCCTAGACACGAGGATCCAGTATATCGTTGAGACCGCACTTCGTTCTGTCGGCAGAGGGGCTGCGGTGGTGGTGGATCCCAACACTGGGGATATTCTAGCGATGTGCTCTGTCCCAAATTTTGATCCCAATGACTTCATTCCAAAAATATCCCAAGAAAACTGGCAAAAGCTAACAACCGACCCTACCAATCCTCTTGTGAATAGAGCTATTTCTTCTTATCCTCCCGGTTCTACTTTCAAACTTCTCATTGCCCTCGCTGCGTTGAAATCTGGAGCTATTACCCCTAAAACGGTTATCAATTCCCCCGCGGCAATAGATATCGGCGGGCATTTGTTTCATGACTGGACGAAAACCGGCCGGGGGAATATCACTCTTTATGATGGTATCCGTTATTCCTGTAATACCTTTTTTTATCAAGTGGGTATAAGAACAGGGATTCAAAACATAGAACAAATGGCTAATGTAGCGGGCTTTGGACAGCTTACAGGCATTCCTTTGCCAGGGGAATCCCCAGGAATCGTTCCTGGTCCAGAGTGGATGAAACAGAAATATCCTATGGAAAGATGGTCTACCGCGCATACCGCCAATGTTTCTATTGGCCAAGGCTTCTTGCAAGTGACTCCACTCCAGATGGCCCTTTTTGTGGCCGCTATTGCCAACGGTGGAACCCTTTTCTATCCAAGAATTGTTCAAGGCGTTTCTAATAACAAAGGAGAAATTAAGATTGCAGTGCCTTCACGGGTTCACTCCCAGCTTGACGTCAATCCACAAGATTTAGAAGCGATTAAATCGGCGATGCTTGGGGTGGTGGAAGAAGGCACAGGTGCCAACGCGAAGATTGAAGCCATCAAAGTAGCTGGAAAAACCGGTTCTGCCCAAGCGACTAAAAAATTAAACGGCAAACTTTACAAAGACACTCGAGCTTGGTTTGTAGGCTTTGCTCCTTATGAATCACCACGTTATGCTTTCTGTATTCTTGTAGAAGGAGGGGTCAGCGGGGGAGCTACCGCCGCTCCTATTGCAAAAAAAATTCTTGAAGGCATATTTGAAATTGAAAAAGGACATAATCCTACGTTAACTTATTTGAAACCAGCTATTGGCAATTTCAATGGGCTCACCGAGTTTACCAAAGAGCAATCTGGTTCTTCTCAGCCAAAACCCCCGCCTGACAATCAGTCAGGACAAAACGATGATGATGATTGACAATGGAAAACGCTGCCTACAGTAACGAAAACTCTCCAAAGAAGAAAGAAAAAGAATTTGGCTTTTTTGACAAGTTTTTCAAATTCGATTGGTTTTTGTTTCTCATTGTCCTGGCTCTGTCTTTTTTCGGCATAGCCGTCATCTATAGTGCTACCTATTCAAGTTCTAGCGCTGAATTTCGCAATGCCCCCTTTTCTCAATTTCTCTGGCTTATGTTAGGTTTGGTGATTTTTTTTATCGTTGCGTTTACCGATTATCATTTTTTAGTCAAATGGAGTTGGATTCTTCTTTTGTTAACTATTCCTCTGTTGGTTCTTGTGCTATTGATTGGCCAAACAGTCAATGGAGCCAAAAGCTGGCTTAGATTTGGGCCTATAGGCATAGAACCTGCCGAATTGTGCAAACTGGCTTTTATCCTTTTTGGAAGCTTCTGGCTCGATAGATTCAAGCATAGGCCTACAATTTCCTTTCTTACTTTATGTTTTGTAGTTGTTATTCCTTTTGTGCTCATTTTAAAACAACCTGCCCTTGGTTCGGCAGCTGTTTTCATTCCCATTCTTTTTGCCCAGCTATTTATAGGTGGGCTAAAAAAAAGATATTTTGCCATTCCTTTAATATTGATCCTGGCCGTTCTCTTATACGCCTATATAGGTGTTTCGCATCTTGGATGGGATATTCCAGGGTTAAAACCGTATCAAATGAACCGGATCAGAACTTTTTTTGATCCGAATCTAGATCCCCTAGGCTCTGGTTGGACAATCAATCAATCCTTGATTGCCATAGGATCGGGAAGTTTTTCGGGCAAAGGGTTCCTTAAAGGCACACAAAACATGCTCGGTTTCCTTCCTAAAAATATTGCTCATACTGATTTTATATTTTCAGTCATTGGGGAAGAATGGGGATTTGTTGGAGGAAGTGCTGTTATAATAGGAGAAGGCATCATGCTTTTGTTATGCTTGCGAGCCGCTTTTTATGCCAAAGATTTAGTAGGATCGCTGGTAGCCGGAGGGGTAGCCGCTATGCTCTTTACCCATATTTTTGTTAACATTGGTATGACAATAAAAGTTGTCCCCATTACAGGAATCCCCTTGCCTTTTATCAGTTATGGAGGAACTTTTTTAATTATTTGTTTAATAGGACTTGGTCTTGTAGAAAGTATATGGATTCGACGCAACTTAAAGTAATTATTTTTTATTCTCTCTTTTTGCTATTCTTTAGTCCTAGTTCACTCAAATCCTTTTTTTATCAACCTTTAGCTTGTCCTGACTCATCTTGCCTATCGAGTCAGACAAATGGAGAGTTTCAACATGATTTTCGATCGCATTCGCCGTCTAGTACGCCATTCAAGCAAAAGATCCAACAAAGAAATTGCCATAAGTTGTGAGCCCCTTGAAAGGCGTGTGGCCTTACTGGAAGATGGCCTTCTTGAAGAGTTCGCCATTGAGAGAGGAAGCCAAAAGGAAATCGCTTCAAATATCTATAAAGGCAGAGTAAACAATGTGGATCTAGGGCTTAAAGCCCTTTTTGTTGATATTGGGATTGGGAAAAATGCCTTTTTGCATTTTTGGGATGCTATTCCTGCAGCTCTTGATGTGGGCATAGAACTTTTCGAAA
The DNA here is from genome assembly GCF_004421185.1 of Methylacidiphilum sp. Yel. Classification (GTDB taxonomy): domain Bacteria; phylum Verrucomicrobiota; class Verrucomicrobiia; order Methylacidiphilales; family Methylacidiphilaceae; genus Methylacidiphilum. Next base: position 47,017 of record NZ_LXQB01000029.1, read on the forward strand.
GAAAAGGCACAAAGTCAAAAGTCCGTCCTATCCGTGCTGAAGATATTCCCAATATTTATCCACCAGGCTCTGAAGTTGTCGTACAAGTCACAAAAGGCCCCATCGGCACAAAAGGACCGCGAGTCACAACGAACATCACCCTTGCAGGCAGATACCTTGTGTTGATGCCTTTTAATGAACAGTTCGGCATTTCGAGGAAGATCGAAGACCCCAAGGAGCGAGTACGACTCAGAAAAATTTTAAACGAACTGCGTATTCCAGAAGGCATGGGATTAATCATAAGAACAGTCGGAGAAGGTCAAAAGACACGGTATTTTATCAGGGATTTGGCTATTCTTCTCCAAAAATGGCATGAGATAGAAAGAAAAATGAAGGAATATCCTGCCCCCGTCTTACTTTATATGGAACCAGATCTCATTGAACGAACGGTTAGGGATTTCCTGACAGATGACGTGGAAAAGATTTATGTCGACAATGAGCAGGAGGTCAAGCGGATAAAAGACCTTGTCGCAGCTATTTCCAAGAGATCCCAAAGGAAAATCATCTATTACAATGAACCTATACCGCTCTTTGAAAAATTAAACATCGAAAGACAAATCGACACTGCTTTTATGCGCAAGGTAGAACTGCCCAGTGGGGGATATATCATCATTGATGAGACCGAAGCTCTTGTGGCCATAGATGTGAACACAGGGAAAGCAAAAATGGGGAAAGATCAAGATAATACTATTCTTAAGACCAACATCGAAGCTGCAAAAGAAATATCCAGGCAACTTCGCCTCCGAAATATTGGAGGATTAGTTGTCATCGATTTCATCGACATGAAATCTCGAAAAGAACAGCATCTAGTCTTTGAACAGCTTAAAGAATGTATTAGGAAGGATAGAGCAAAAATAAACCTTCTGCCGATTTCCGCTTTTGGCCTTGTGGAAATGACAAGGCAAAGGGTTCAAGAAAGCATTTGGCATTCCCTTTATATTCCCTGCCCGCATTGTCATGGCAGAGGAATGGTGAAATCACCTGAAACGATGAGCATTGAAATCCAAAGGGCCATTAATAGGGTTATCAGGCTGCATCCTGAAGTAAAAGAGCTACGGGTGATTTTAAACAGTGATGTGCTGGATAGATTGAAATCTGAAGATGAAGAACTGCTTGTAGACTTAGAAAGAAGAATGCAAGGAAAACTCTATTTTAGAACAGATCCCCGGATCAATTATGAAGAGTTTAAAATTCTAAACGCTATCACTGGAGAAGATATTACCTGAAGCAGCAAAAAAGATAGGCCTAAACAAATGGTGGCTTTTTAAGGGAGAGAAGCCTACAGCTTTTGGACATGGAGTTCTTGTAGTGGAAATGTGGCGCAGACCGGCGGCGTGCTTCTGGACGGCGCGAAAGGCTTGCTTGTCCACAGTCTGCGCCTCATGTGGACCGATGTGATCGCCAGTCGCACAGCCGCGTCGGCAGGCGATCGCAAACCGCTCGAGAGCTGACTGCTTGAAGTCAAATCGGTCGATGATCACGCGGCTGAGCGGGGCGCGCTTCCCCGCTTGTGGCTCGGGGTTGACCAGCTGCCTATCCCGACTCTCGCGTCTGAGAGCCAGCACCCGGAGCGACTCTTCCAAGAAGGCGCCTGCAATCTGTCTTGCCATTTCGAGCCGTATAGAAAGCTAGCGCTTGTCCGCCAGAGTTGTCCGCAGCAGCAGCTCGCAGACGAACGGCGGCGCCTGTTTTCCGATTCTTCTCAGACATTCTTTTGGTCCTTGTTGTTCGATTGGTACTCCACTCAGCCGTTATGAGACACATGGATGTATAATGTAACCCCTAACGGGAAAAATCCTATTCCGCCTTATCCCCATGGCTGAAGCAAGGGGCAGGCGGCGGCCGCATTTGGTAATTTACTATCTGCAGAGTTAGGGAAAAAATTGGCTTTTCCCCACAGTTCTGAGAGTATTTTTAAAAAGCAAGGACTATTCAGGCACTAAAAAATTTGTTTTTTCACAGTCGATTTTATCCTAAGAAACCATTATAATATTTTAGTTTTATTTTATAAAATAGGGACATTAGCACGATTTGTAAGAAATTCCCATGCTGGATATCAATCTCATTAGGCATAATCTATTAGAAACTAAACGTAAGCTTTCCTCTCGTGCCAAGGGCTTGGCGCCACTCCTAGATGAGGTTTATGCCCTCGACTCTAAGAAAAGAAATTTACAGACTGAAATCGAAAAGTGGCGCGCTTTAAGAAACAAACAAAGCAAAGCAATAGGCTTGAAAAAACTGCAGGGAGAAAAAGTCGAAGAGGAATTTGGAGCCCTAAAAGAAATTGGGTCTACAATTGAAGAGAAGGAAAAAGAGCTTGCCAATCTAGAAATCCAGCTCAATTCCCTGCTTCTTTCTCTACCTAACCTTCCCCATGAATCTGTCCCATGCGGTGGCACTGAAGCCAACCAAGTCGTAAGAACTTGGGGAGAACCACCTCAACCTAATTTCCCCTTGAAAACGCACTGGGAATTAGGCAAGGCACTTGGAATACTGGACTTAGAAAGAAGTGCAAAACTCTCTGGGAGCGGTTTTTCTCTTTTTTTAGGCAAAGGGGCCAAGTTACAAAGGGCTCTTATCGATTTCATGCTTGAAATGCATACTCAAAACCACGGGTATAAAGAAGTGTGGCCTCCTTATTTGGTAAGAGAAGCCTGTATGATGGGAACAGGCCATCTGCCAAAATTTGCCAATGATATGTATTCGATCAATAATGATGGCCTATACCTAATTCCTACTGGCGAAGTCCCTTTAACCAACTTACATAGAGAAGAAATTTTGTCTGAATCCTCTCTGCCTTTACGCTATGTGGCCTATACCCCTTGTTTTCGGTTAGAAGCGGGGAGTGCAGGCAAAGACACAAGAGGGATACTACGGCTCCATCAATTCGACAAAGTCGAGCTGGTGCAGATTACCAAACCGGAGGATTCCTATGGTGCTTTAGAAGAAATGGTCCAGCATGCTGAAAAGGTGCTGCAAGCTTTGAACCTTTGTTATCGGGTTGTATTACTGGCTTCTGAAGACATGGGCTTTGGAGCAGCCAAATGCTATGATATAGAGGTTTGGGCTGCTGGTATTCAAAGCTGGCTTGAAATATCTTCGGTGAGCAATTTGGAAAATTTTCAAGCTAGGAGAATGAACTTAAGATACAAATCCTCCAGTGGCAAAAATATATTGTGCCATACTTTAAATGGATCTGGAACAGCGCTTCCAAGGCTTGTAGCGGCTATTTTAGAAAACAATCAAAAAGAAGACGGCCGGGTGTTGATTCCAGAAAAAATTAGGGCTTATTTTGGAGAAGAGTATTTATGAAGTCAAAAGTTAAATTTTTAGTTCTTTTTCTTGGAACCTGTCTTTTCTGGGGACTATTCGATAAGCTTCCTGCCTATGGGGATCTTACAGAGTCCCAATGTGCTAAGGTGGCAAAAACGGTAGCTTCTCTTCTCCAACAAGCGCATTTCTCGCAAAAGCCAGCTGATGAGAAATTATCACAAGTCTTTTTAAAAGACTATTTGGATGCACTCGATTTTAGTCATATGGTTTTTCTGCAATCTGACATCGATGAATTCAATGAAAAATATGGGAAAAAACTTTTCGACTACCTTTACCAAGAGGATCTTACCCCTGCCTTTGATATTTATTCTAAATACATTCATAGACTGACTGAAAGAGAAAGTTTAATCGAAGGGCTCTTGGCTATGCCTCATGACTTTACTAAAGATGAATATTATCAAACAGATAGATCTAAAATGCCCTGGCCAAAAACAGAAGAGGAAGCCAAGGATTTATGGAGAAAAAGAATAAAATTTGAGCTTCTACAAGGCAAACTGGCCAATGAAAAACCCGAACAAACAAAAAAGACCATATCAAAAAGATACGCCAGGCTTCTCAAAGAAATGCGTGAAGCCGACTCCGAAGAAATTCTTGATTACTATCTTAATGCCCTAACCCATGCCTATGACCCGCATTCAGATTACCAATCCCCAAGCGAAGCAAAAAATTTTGAAATCAATAGCATCAAACTTTCTTTAACAGGAATTGGCGCCGTTTTAAAATCCGAAGAGGGTTATCCTAAAATCGTTAGCCTCGTTCCTGGAGGTCCTGCAGACCTGGATAAAAGACTCAAACCAAACGATCGAATCGTAGCCGTGCAGCAGGAAAAAGGAGAGCCTGTCGATGTAGTAGACATGAAGCTTAACAAAGTTGTTGAAATGATTAGAGGAGAAAAGGGGACCAAGGTTACGCTGATCGTGATCCCTGCAGATAGCCCAGATGATTCCGTCAGAAAATCGGTGACCCTCGTTCGAGACGAAGTGAAGCTGAATGAACAGCGAGCCAAAGCATTTGTGTATGAAAAAACCGAAAAGGATGGTAAAATGGAGCGACTGGGAGTGATACAGCTTCCCGGTTTTTATGAACATGCAAGCGATGACGTTGCCCTTTTAATAAAAAGACTAGAGAAAGAGAAAATTTCTGGCCTTGTGCTCGATCTTAGAAAAAATGGAGGAGGAATGCTGGAAGAAGCTGTCAATATGACGGCACTGTTTATCAAAGATGGTCCTGTTGTGCAAGTCAAAGACTTCCGGGGTCGAGTCCAACCTTTCCTTATTTCTTCAAATAGGTATTGCTATGGAGGGCCACTTGTGGTTCTTATTAGCCGGTTTAGCGCTTCGGCTTCAGAGATTGTTGCTGCTGCCTTACAAGACTACGGGAGAGCGATCATCGTTGGGGATCAAGTATCTCATGGGAAAGGAACCGTTCAAACTTTAATTTCGTTGTCTGATTTCATGCCATGGGATTTTCATGGGGATCCAGGTAGACTGAAAGTGACTGTTCAAAAGTTTTATCGAATCACTGGATTGACAACTCAACAGCATGGTGTGGCCTCAGACATTGTCTTCCCCTCCCTCGAAGATTATTTAGAAATCGGTGAATCTTCTTTGCCAAACTACTTACCAGCCGATCAGATCAATCCGATGAATTTTCAAAAAGTAAACACCGGTCTGTCCACCATTGTACCTGTCCTTCAACGCCGATCGGCACAACGAATTGCTTCTAGTATTGATTTCATCCATTTGAATTCAGAAATTGAAGTATTAAAGAAGAAAATGTCTGAAAAGCTTGTTTCCTTAAACGAAGCTCAAAGGAGAAAAGAAAAAGAAGAATTTGCTTTGCTCAAAAAGAATTATGAAACTGCAAGAGCTGAACAGAAGTCTTCCTACGATAAAATATACGAATTTGATATTGAGTCAGTAAAGAATCATAAAGAACCAAAAATCATCACAAATACCATAGAGAAGACAAATCCTGCCACGGATAATTCTCTTGAGGACACAAAAATTTTGGATGAAAAATTCGATGATAGTTTGAATACCTCCCCCAAGAATGATTTTGTGATGCTTGAAACCCTTAATGTTCTGAAAGATTACATTTTTGCTTTACAAGAACCAAAGAACATTCTTGTGCTAAAAAATGAGAACTCTTAATAGCTTTGCCTTGTAATTTCCTTGACAGTATTTTCTTGTTTTAGTAATTTGGTTTCAAGACAAGGCCTACGTTTAGCCGATGTCAAAAAAACCAATAAAATGATATACTTAAGAAGCTTAGTGGCATGATGCCTAGATCTTATTTATTCTTACAAAATAGTCTTACAGGAAAAAAAAAGGCAAATGGTAGATAGCTTATCTCTATGTCATCGACAAATTCTATTGAGCTAGAAGGAACGATTGTCGCTATCCTCCCTGGGACGATGTTTCGTGTCGAACTCGACAACAAACATCAAGTTTTAGCCCACATTTCTGGAAAAATGAGGAAAAATTTTGTCCGGCTCACCTATGGGGATAGAGTGAAGTTAGAAATGTCTCCTCATGATTTGACAAAAGCAAGAATTTTATATCGCATTGATAGGATTCATCTCCCACCCCCTCCTGCCTCACAGAAAAAGCCTCGTCAGAAACAAGTATAGAGAAAAGGTTTTTTGATTATTTAAAGGCTCGTTTTTCTGTTTTTGGTAAAGCGGGTCATGGGGAAAAATATGGAACCGATTCCTAGTAAAACAAAAAGAAGATTCTTTTTAAATGTTCTCATGTCTTCTTTTTTTAAAAAGCGAGAAGGAATCGAACATAGACCCCAATTCCCAAAAGTAAATTCCGGACAAATCTGTTTGACATGGGTTGGACACGCCTCTTTTCTTTTGCAAACCCATAAACATAACATTTTAATTGATCCAAATTGGTCGAATTGGATGCTTATCATTAGGCGACTCAAAAGGGCAGGAATTGCTTTGGATGCTCTTCCATCAATCGACCTTGTCCTTATTACTCATGCGCACTTTGACCATTTAAATAAAAAGACTTTGAAAATGATCGCTAAAAATCAGCCTATCATTGTTCCCAAGGGAGTAAAGAACTTAGTAAGAGGCATTGGATTTGAAAAAATTTTAGAAATGAATTGGTGGGAAAAAACAGTAATAGATGGAACCGAAATTACTTTTACCCCTGCAAAGCATTGGGGAGCAAGAGTTTTGGCCGATTTCCACCGTGGCTATGGAGGCTATTGCCTCAAATTTGATGGAAGATCCGTCTATCATTGTGGAGATACTGCTTACTTTGAAAAATTTTCAGAAATTGGTGAGCGACTTCACCCAGAAGTTGTTTTGATGCCTATTGGTTCCTATGATCCACCTTCAGGACGTGACGTGCATATTAATCCAGAAAAAGCTCTTCAAGCCTTTCAAGAACTAAGAGGCAAGATAATGATCCCGATGCATTTTGGAACTTATCGAATGAGTTATGAACCCCTCCACGAACCAGCCTATCGGCTGATCATGGCTGCGAAAAAAAAAGGTATCCTCTCACAAGTTTGTTTTCTTAATGAGGGAATTCCTATCATATTGTAATTTTTCTAGAGGGAAGCGGACCGAAATCCTCGTTTCTCTCAAGTAATGGAATGCAAGTAAAGCTTTATGCCTTCCTCCGGTTTTTTGGCTTGCAAGCTATCGCTCATGGAGCTAGTATTTGAACTTAAACACGCACATAATCGCCTTTGGACAATTGGTGCCGTTTCCAAAAGGCAAATGGTTATTAAGAGAACTACGAATAATTTAAATTTTGAAAGTGGAGCCATAGCTCAATTGGTTAGAGCACTGCCCTGTCACGGCAGGGGTTGCGGGTTCGAGCCCCGTTGGCTCCGAGAAATTTTTGGCATTTGGCACATAGTGAAAGGAAGCCTACAAAGCGCTTATTATCTCCTTTTTTCCAGATCCATAACTTGTTATATTGAATTTTTAATTGGATCCTTTTGCCTTCTTTCTCCAATTTATTTCTCTATAGAATGCTTCGCTCAAAATGAAGGGCAAGTACTTGTTCGTTGGTACGGTCATGCTTTTGTCTATTTGATTTCTTCGACAGGTGTTCGAGTCGCCATTGATCCTTACGGAGAAGATACTGTTAAATATAAGTTTCCCGATCGATTGCAAGCTGATGTTGTTTTAATTAGTTCTGAATCTGAAGATAGATCGGCTGGAGAAAAACTATTCGGCACCCCACAAATTTTTCGGAGTATCACGGCCGTAGGTCCCAACAATGCAAGAGGTCATATTTTCAAAGGCATACAAACCTTTCGTGATAAATCTCAAGGATCCTTACATGGCAAAAATACAGCCTTCGTCTTCAAGCTTGACAGAGTCAATTTTGCTCATCTAGGCGATTTAGCCCACCCCCTCAACCAAGACCAGTTAGCCGAATTTGGCAGAGTTGATGTTCTCTTTCTCCCAATTGGTAACGAAACGCTCTCTAACGAAGAATTAGACAAAATAGCCTTGGATCTTGGAGCCCGTATCATCATACCCATTGCTTTTAAAACAACTCTCAGTGGCGATCTTGACCTCCGTCCGCTAGCCAATTACTTGGAGGGGAAAAAAAATGTGCGTTTTATCGATAGTTCTGAAATAATGGTCAGCCAATCAGACCTTCCTTCAGAACCTTGGATTTATGTACTCAAAGAGCCATAATTCTGCTACATGCCAATCGTATTTTTGTTAAACTATTATGTAAGCAAAAGTTGAAATTTTACTTTCTTAAAAAAGACAGACAAAATAAAAAGGATAGTAGGAACTGATCACCGTAGCCCTAGGAGGTCGTAAGCCTTGTTTCTTGTAGAGATACTGCCAGTGGAAGAAGCAGCAAGCAGCTAGAAGCAATGTCCATGGGGTATTGTGGTCCATAAGGTTCAGAAGGGCCTAATGATATGGAACCGATATCATTTTTTAAGGGCTATAGTTGAAGATAACAACTGAATATTCCTAAAACAATAGTCAGTAATGTAAAAAGAAAGGAGAGAGGGTATTGTGAAGGTTCTTGTAGTTGGTGGCGGAGGCAGAGAGCATGCGCTCTGTTGGTCATTAAAAAAAGATACGTCTGTAAAAAAGATTTTTGTTGCACCCGGCAATGCTGGAACTGAAGAATTCTGTACTAATCTCCCTATTGGGATCTATGACATGGATAATCTTTTTCATTGGGCCAGGGAAAATCGACCAGATCTCACAGTGGTAGGTCCAGAAATGCCTCTTTGCGATGGGATTGCCGATAAATTTGAATCGATCGGGCTGAAAATCATTGGCCCAAAGAAAAGGGCAGCTAGACTAGAAGGAAGTAAAGCATGGACCAAAGAACTTATGGTCCATTACAAAATCCCAACTGCTGAAGCTAGAATCTTTGAAAACCCTATCGATGCCATCCATTTTAGCAAAAGTTTTCATTTTCCCCAAGTTATAAAAGCCGATGGGCTTGCTTCAGGGAAAGGAGTTTTGATTGTTCATGATCCTACTGAGGCTGAGAACTCTATTCGCAAGTTAATGGATCAAAAAATCTTCGGAGCCGCTTGCAAAAAGATTCTTATTGAAGAATTTCTCGAAGGGATAGAGCTTTCTCTTTTTGTCCTTCTGGATGGTCGAAACTATCGGGTTTTAGCAGCAATTCATGACTATAAAAAGGCTTTTGACTTTGATAAAGGTTTGAATACAGGAGGAATGGGTGCCTTTTTCCCAAGCCCAATCTTTGATGCCTCCCTACAAAGTTCTGTAGAGAAAAAAATCATTTTGCCTCTTCTGGAAGCGTTTCAAAAAGAGCAGATTATTTACAAAGGCATTCTCTATGCTGGTTTAATGATTACTCGCTTTGGTCCAGCTGTTTTGGAGTTTAATATCCGACTCGGAGATCCAGAGGCTCAGGTTTTGATGCCAGCATTACAAACCTCTTTTATGGAAATCGCTCAGGCTCTCATAGACACAAAACTTGAAAAACTCAATATCCAGTTCAAAGAAGATCTTCATTTTGTTGGCGTTGTCATAGCCTCCAAAGGATATCCTGAAAAATATGAAATAGGCAAAGAAATTATCCTCAACGAAAAGGATCTTATGGAGGAGGAACGGAAGCAAAGCTTGTTGTTTCATTCGGGAACAAAAAAAATAGACGGCAGACTTGTCTCCTCAAGTGGAAGGGTGTTGTGTTCGGTAGGCTATGCTCAATCCCTGGAAGAAGCGAAAAAAATGGCGTATCGTCGAATCGATACAATCCATTTTGAGGGTATGTTCTACAGGAAGGATATTGGCCAACTGCGTATTCCTTCATTCCTTTTAAAGCAGCTTTAGCAAAGGATGAAAAAATTCTAATTAGTTTTTCTCGGACATTTGGGATCCACTTGCATCTTTTTAATACTCTCATTATATATATAGCATGTTCAAACGTGTATTTCTGCTCATTCTGACCAACATTGCCGTCATTGTTTTGTTGACATTCTTTATATCAATTTTCCATCTGGATCGTTGGTTAAACGCCTATGGAATAGATTATAGGGCGTTATTCCTTTTTTCCTTAGTGGTAGGTTTTACAGGCAGTTTTATTTCACTGGCCATCTCGAAATGGATGGCTAAAATGGCCTACAACATTCAGGTTATTCAACAGCCATCCAATGAAGCTGAAAGATGGTTGTTGGAAACAGTCAGTGAACTAGCCAACAGGGCCAATATACCTATGCCCGAGGTTGGCATCTATGAAAGTCCTGAAGTCAACGCCTTCGCGACTGGGCCCTCTCGGTCTAATGCACTGGTAGCCGTCAGCACGGGAATCCTAGCGCAAATGAATAAAAAGCAGATTGCTGGGGTGCTTGGCCATGAGATTACTCATATTAGTAATGGAGACATGGTCACGATGACCTTATTACAAGGGGTGGTGAACACTTTTGTAGTGTTTCTTTCTAGGATTATAGGCTTCTTTATAGACCGTCTTTTCAGCCGGAATGATGAAAGAGAATCGATCGGCATCGGTTTTTATATGGGAATGTTTATCTCTGAAATTGTACTAGGTCTTTTAGCTTCTTTTATTGTTGCCTGGTATTCTCGAATGAGGGAATTTCGTGCCGATGCGGGTGGTGCGCATCTGGCAGGTAAAGAGGCTATGCTTTCAGCTCTCAAAAAACTAAAACAGATTATGGAGGGAGAATCGGCTTTTATTGATGAACGATCGCCCGCCTTAAACGCTTTCAAAATCAATGGTCGGCCTGGAGGAATCCTTGCTCTTCTGGCCACCCATCCACCGTTGGAGGAAAGAATCAAAGCTCTAGAAAATCTCCCAGAAGAATAGTAAAAGAAGGATTATAAAAATGCTCTTCCTAAAAAGAAGAGGCTAAAAAAACAAATAGTTTAAGGCTGCAAAAAAAAGCCAGGAGACTCCCTCCTAAGAAAGCGGCAGAAAACTTAATCTCTTACTGTTTAATTCTCTAGGTCTTAATCGAGATTAAACGACAAATACTTCGTTTCTAAAAACTCTTTTATACCCCACTGCCCTCCTTCCCTTCCTATTCCAGACTCTTTTATTCCACCAAAAGGGGCTTGACAACAGGAAGGCCTCCCATCGTTTATTCCAACGATCCCAAAACGGAGAGCTTCGGATAGACGAAAAGCTCTTTTGAGATCAGAAGTCATGACATAAGAAGCTAAGCCATAATTGGTGGCATTGGACCAACGAATAACTTCCCTTTCCGTTTCGAAAGGAATGACTGGCAAAACTGGACCAAAAATTTCTTCGCTAAGTATTCTTGCAGAGGGATCAGAGACCCAAACAATAGTTGGAGCAAAATACAATCCTAGGGATTCCCCTCCACAGAGAATTTTTCCGCCTTTTTCCAAGACATCCGCAAGCAAGGAATGAATTTTTTGAAGAGAGGGTTCTCCAACCAGCGGACCAATATCGGTACTTGGGAGGAATGGATCTCCGAGGACAAGCTTTTTTGTCTCTTCAACTAGTTTACTGCAAAAGGACTCGCTAATCTTTTTTTCGACATAAAGCCTATTTACGGCAACGCACGCTTGTCCAGCATTCCTAAATTTTGCCTGAATGGCTTCTCTAATAGCTGTGTCTATGTCGGCATCAGCAAAGACAATCATGGGAGCATTCCCTCCCAACTCTAAAATAACGCCTTTTAAAGTTTTAGCTGCTTCCTTATAGATAGCCTTCCCTACGGATAGGCTGCCAGTAAAGGAAATTTTTCTAATTCTAAAATCATCAAAAAATACCTTACAAAGCCTTTCAGGATTAGCCGTTGGTAACACTTGTAAAACCCCAGGAGGCCCTCCAGCCTTATCCCAAAGAGAGGCAAGAAAGGTTGCAGTCAATGGACTCCGTTCAGCGGGTTTAATGATTATGGTACACCCAGCCGCAATGGCTGCAGCTGCTTTTCTAGTAACCATTGCCGCTGGGAAATTCCATGGGGTAATGGCTAACACAGGCCCAACAGGTTCATAAAGCACCACGATTCGCTTGGAAGACACAGGAGCAGGAATAGTTAACCCATAGATACGTTTGGCTTCTTCAGCATACCACCAGACAAAACTAGCAGCATAATCGACTTCCTTTTTTCCTTCTTTAATAGGCTTTCCCATTTCCAAAGCCATGATTTCAGCCAACTGATTTTTTTCTTCCACAATCAATCGAGCCCAATGCGATAAAATTTGATATCGGCTATCCACTGAAGTAGCTTTCCACAGTTCAAAAGCTTCCTCAGAGGCATCAATTGCTTGAAGAGCTTCCTTTGGACCACAATCAGCAATCAGCCCTATAACCCTCCCATCGATAGGACTGATCAGCTCAAAACTATCCAATGTGTCCACCCAGCTGTTTCCTATCTTAGCGAGTTTAATAATTTTTTCATTTATGAGTTGAGAATACATAATTGACTTAGCTCTGAAAAAAAAGAATTTCTATAAACAAAAAGTAAGATTTTATGGGACCGCTACCGGCTTATCCTTTTCAAAAGAATATCGTTCGACCTGAATCCAGCGGTCCCCTTCTTTGATAGGCTCTTTATGGATCTTTACATCTTTAACAATCAGTTTGCCACTTTTTTCATCGAACCAAAAGTCTATATCATAAAATTTTTCTGGATCGCCTTTTTCTCGAAAATCTGTACAGGCAAAATATTCTTTTCCGGGGATTCTTCTCACTGGATTATGAATATCAACAAATTCCAATGGAATATTTTTTCCTGTCTTAGGATCTTTCAAATAAAAGACTCCCCCCCCTTCTTTCATCTTTTGGGCTATATATTCATGAATGGCTGCTTTGACTTCCCAAGCACGTTTTTGTTCATACTCTCCAGGATGTTCTGTAGAGGGTAACCACCACCAAGGAATAGGATTGCGCGTTTGTAAAACCCATTTATCTCCTTCCCTCTTTGGGAATTTGTAAACCCTTATATCCATTAAGAGCAACTGCGTGCCTTTAGGTTTCCACCAAAAATCGAGTTCATAAGGTTTGGACGCATCCGAACTGTCATGAAATTGAACCGTAGCAAAGTATCCATAACCAGCCAAAGACCGGACCATACGGACTTTTTCATAGACAAGAGAGAGTTCTTGATAAGAAACAGGATCGCGAAATGGGAATATTCCATTTGTAGATTTTTCTGAAATATATTTTTGAACTTCCCGCTCAATTTCGGCTTTCGTAAATTCAGTTTCCTGACAAAGTCCATGAATAACGCTTAGAACCAGAAAAAAAACAGCGAATAAAACACCTTTTTTCAAAAAATACGCATTCACTTTAATGCTCCTTTAGAAATAATGGATGAGCGATCCTAGCGCATTGTCAAGAAATGTTTTCACAGGCAATAACAATTATTAAGTTTTTGTGAACCAATGGTAGAGCATAAAATAGACTAAGACCCCAGTAATTGACACATAAACCCAGCTAGGCCAAAGCAATTTGGTAATCCGGGTATGTTTATGGAATTGGCCTGTGAGGGCATAGTAAACAGCAAAAAAAATAGCGGGTAGGTTGACGATGGCAAGAATGGTATGCGTTGTTAATATCGAAAAATAGACAGGCCTGGACCAATCGTGCCTAGGAAATGGAGTGGCTCCATGATAATAATGGTAAATGAGATAACAAGTAAGAAAAGCAATAGAGAGACCCACAGCAATGAGCATCATCCACTTGTGCAGCTCCTCTCTGCCACGTTTAATGGCAATATAGCCAAACAAAAGAAAACAGAAAGTCAGGGCATTTAAGGAAGCATTAATGGCAGGCAAATCTTTTACTTGCATCGAGTTGAATAGTCTTTTCTTCTAGAAGAGAAGGCAAGGCAAATGACTTTAAAAAACAATTCCTTCCAGCTAGCTTGGCAGTTTTCTCTCTTCTTAAGTTCCTTTGTTCGTCTTTGAAGATTCTTGCAATAAAAGAAGAATATCTATGGAAATATCCTTTGGCGTTTTTTGATTGAGTCCATCATAATATTTCCTAATAAATCCATCCTGATCTATTAATACAAATTGAGTCGAGTGAAAGAATTTTCCTTCGGCTTGCACTTTATCTTTAGGATTCTCCCCCATTCCCAGCGCTAGCCCCTTGACCACAAATTCTTGTACCTCTTGTGGTTTACCCGTTACAAAGAACCAAAAAGATGGATCCGCATGATATCCCTCAGCGTATTTTCTCAACACGGCCCCACTATCTTCTTCTGGATCAATAGAAATGGACACTAGCCTTACTCCTTCAATCTTTCCAAGAATACTCTGCAACTGGGACATCCTAAGTGTTTCGGTCGAACAAGGACCAGGACAGTGCGTATAAATAAGATCGGCCACCCAAATTTTTCCTTTTAAGTCGTTGGCAGTGATCGTGACACCATCGGATCGAACAAAAGAAAAGGGGGGGATTTGCCTAATTTTAGGCATATTGGACCTTGCTTTCCAGTATTTTACCTGAAAGTAGCTGGATGTTAGGTTTAGGAAAAAAGAAATAGCAACAAGAGATATAAATAGAACAACGAGGGTTTTAACAAGACTTTGAGAGTTCTCTTTGTGTTGAAGGCTCATGGATTTTTCACTTTTATTTTATCGGTCACCCAAATACTTATTCCTGTGACAAGCACAAAAAATATAAATGTTATTACAAAATACATAGCTAACGTATGGAGAGCAAGAGTAGAATGTGGGGACAACCAAAACCGTAACATCTCTAGTCCATAATACAATGGATTAAGAAAAATCAGCGTTTTAATCCACCCATAGGCTCCTTCAGCAGGAAACAAGGCTCCAGATAAGAGCCATAAAGGCATCAGGAAAAGATTCATCAGGGCATGATAGCCTTGAACAGAATCAAGTGGCCATGCAAGAATATAGCCCACTGCAGTCATCGCCATTCCTAGCAAGAATAAAGTTACCACCACACCAACCAATCGCTCCAGGCTAAAGGGGATACCTAGAGGCAGGGACAAAAAATAAACAAGTAATGATTGCAACAATCCTAAAGAAGTTCCGCCTAAGAGCTTCGAAAAGACAATTGCACTACGCGATATGGGCGCACACAGCACCCCTTGTAGGAAACCTTCCTTTCTGTCTTCGATAATGGAAATAGTCGAGAAAATAGCTGTAAAAAGAAGGATGAGAAGAAGCATACCCGGGAAAAAGTATAGCAGATAGTTTGGTTCATTGGATGAATGGAAAGATTTTCCTACCCCCGATCCGATTAAAAGCCAGAATACCAAAGGAGTACCCAGAGCTCCTATGATTCTATTTTTTTGGCGCAGGAACCGGACGACCTCTCGCATCCATAGCGTATAAATAGCTAAAGGAATATTTTCAACTCTTCTAATGGGCTGTTTCATTTTCTTTATCTCCAACAACAAATTGACGACCAGTCAAATGGAGAAAGACATCTTCTAAAGAGGTTTTAGAAATAGTCATAGCCGTAATATAGCTCTGATGCCTTTCCAACAAATCTGCAGCAAATTGAAGAAGGGCCTGTGGACTTTCATCCTTTTTCGATTCGACAACAATCGCTCCGTTAAGTTTTACAGGCGCCCTCCCAAGGCTAAGAATATCCTTTTCTAAAATATCTGTAGAAGATGACCGAATAGTGAGAACAAGTCCTGGGAGCAAAGACCTGAGCCGATCTGGACTATCCCAAGCAATGACTTTTCCTTGGTCTAAGATTAACACTTTATCGCATCTTTCTGCTTCATCCATCAAATGGGTTGTAACGAGAATGGTCAGATTTAATTCTTTTCTTAGAGTAAAAAGATAGTTCCAAATATCTCTGCGTGCGGCTGGATCAATTCCCGTACTTGGCTCATCTAGAATTAAGACTTCCGGCCGATGCAATATGCCTTTTGCCACTTCAACCCTTCTTTGGAGCCCTCCCGATAAAGTCTCCACAAGATCTTTTTTCCTTTCAGAAAGATGAAAGAGCTTTAATAAGTCCTCGATTCGATTCCGCAACTCTTTGCCATGTAAATTATACAAGTGGCCTTGATGCAACAAATTCTCTTCAACAGTTAATTTTTTATCTAGGCTTGGTGATTGAAAGACAATACCCATGATAGCACGAGCCGAAGCACTTTCTTCAGGATACGAAAACCCAGAAATATTGACTGTTCCAGAGGACAAAGGTAATAAAGTGGAAAGAATTCTAAAAAGGGTTGTCTTCCCACTGCCATTAGGCCCCAGAATCCCAGCAATCATCCCCTCTGCCACCTCGAAACTTACATTATTTAAAGCTAAACGCTCTCCATAAGAAAAAGTTAGATTTTTTACTTCTACTTTGGTTCGCCGTTTGATCTTTTCTGTTCTTAGAGATTGAGTTTGAATAGGAAAATCTGTATTCATTTTAAAAGTTTCCAACTCGAAAAAAATGCCACTATCTACTTTCTAATTAACATGACTTTTTTGGATCTTCAATTCGCGATCTTCTCCAAAGTTTTGCCGTTGTTGCTGTTGAAAATTCAAATAGCCATGAAGAATTTTTGCCGTTTTTTCTCCCACTCCTACATTCTGTAAAAACAGGGATTTTGCCCTTTCTCCTAACAACTTTCTTGTCTTTTCCTCAGCAATCAGACTCTTTAGATGATGCGAAAACTCCTCCTTGTTTTGCACCATCACTATAGCTCGTTGATCTACAAAAAGATTCAATAATAATTTAAAGTTTTGCATATTTGGTCCGACTATAATCGCTTTTCCTGCTTTGGCAGCCTCTATAAAGTTCTGCCCACCTTTGGCAGTCAAACTTTTCCCTACAAAAACTAGATCAGCTTTTTCATAGAGAGAACGCAACTCTCCAGTAGAATCGACAATAAGGATATCAAAATTGCCTTCTGGAGCCATCTCCTTTTCCAAGCTGGAGCGCAATCTCGAATTTAGTCCAAATTGATCACAGAGATTTTTGATCTCTTTGGCTCTTTCAGCATGCCGAGGGGCCAGGATTAAACGCAAATTAGGCCAATGCTTTCTAAGCTTGATAAACTCCCTCAGGAGAATATCCTCCTCTCCCCGATGCGTACTGCCCCCCAAAACAACAAGGTTTTTTGCATCCCAACCAACTTTTGTCCACCACCCTAAAGAAACTTCCGTATGGCTTCTATAATTAGCAACGTCAAACTTCATACTCCCTAATCGAAAAATTCTTTCAGGTGGGAACCCTACCTTTACAAACCGTTCGATTTCAGAATCATCCGTTACTAATATCAAACTCAACTGGTGAAGATAGGGCTTCATAAACCAAGAAAAAATTTTATACCACCTTTCCGTTCTTTCTGATAGTCGGGCATTGCAGAGCAAAACAGGAATCTTTCTTTCAGAGGCTTCTGCCAAGAAATTCGGCCATATTTCTGTCTCAATAAGAACCACAAGTTTTGGGTGAAGATAAGAAAAAGTGCGACGAACTGCCCATGGAAAATCGAGAGGGAAATAAAAGACAAAACATTTTTCTTTGGGTTCCGATGCAGCGAGTCGAAAACCGGTAGCAGTGGTTGTAGAAAAGGCAACTTTGATTTTAGGATCTATTTTCCAAAGCTCCTTTAATATGACTTTTCCTATCATCACTTCTCCCACACTCACTCCATGGATCCACAAATCTACTCCTTGCTCACTGTTCATTTCTCGCTTTGGATACAATCCTAATCTTTGATCAATTCCATCGAATGGATTCCCCCTTCGCTTCAGTTTTATAAAATAATAGGGAAGGCAAAGGATTGTAAAAAATCCAAATAAGAAAGAATAAAGCCAACGGAGAAGAAAAGACTTCATATCATCTCCATCGTGTTTACTGCGCCCTGGGATGCGCTCGCTGATAAGATGCTCTTAAATGCTCCGCACTTACTGAGGTATAAATTTGTGTTGTCGATAAATGAGAATGACCTAGTAACTCTTGGATACTTCTCAAATCCGCTCCTCCTTCCAAAAGATGCGTGGCAAAGGTATGCCGTAACTTATGAGGGCTAATCGACTGATCCAGTCCAGCAATCATAAGGTATTCTTTCAAAGCAAGTTGGAAAAAACGTGGAGTCAATGGCTTTCCTCTTGAAGAAACGAAAAGAAACTCGGACTCATAAGGACAAATTTTAAGATAGTCGCAGATGGTAGCGGTGGCAACCTTTCCAATGATGCAAAATCTTTCTTTTTTTCTTTTTCCCTCAACAAGAAGAGCCAGTTCAGCAGGAAAAAAATTTTTTCTCTTTAATGCGCACAGTTCCCCAACTCGAATTCCCCCACCATAAAGAGTTTCCAGCCATGCCTGGTCTCTTTTCCATTGCCATTCTTTCCATTTGGATTTTGTTCCTTTTCCCTTCTCCTTTTCCCATTTCTGGCGTGGCGCATCGAGCAAAGCACGAATCTGTTCTAAACTAAGATATCTTGGAAGTGTCCGATAGAATTTGGGTAAGGAAAGACCAGAAAGGGGATTTTCTTTTCCTTGTTTTTGGTGTTGATAATAAAATTTAAAAAACGAACGAAGGGCAGCAAATCTCAATCGGATCGAACTATGCTTTAAATCAGGTTTTTTAGAAAGAAAATACAAATAGTTTCTGCATTCTTCCTTCCCTACCTCCCTACTAGTTTGCCATTTTCCCCAGGAAAAAAATTCTGTTAATGCCTGCCCGTAATTCCGTAGGGTATAAGAAGAAAAATTTTTCTCAGAAAGATAATGGATAAATTTCTTAATCGACTCTGCTATTTCTGGTGATAAAAGGCCTTTTTCTTTCTCCACTGCCATCGAAACAATCCTTTCTTCTATCATTCTTTTTATTGAGAAAAAGAAAAGAGAAAAAAGAACTTTTACCGTCAGCAGCCATTTGATCTGGCATAGATTCCTTTCTTAGGCCATGCGAAATGGAAAAAATGTTGAAATTTCTTTCAAAGGTTTTTCATTAAGATGAATCAAAAAAAATCGATCAACTGTTAAACTTTCAAACTAAAAAAAATTGGTGAAACATTTAGCTCATATCTCGGCTGAACACGATTTTTCCATTTTATCGAAATCCATCCATTTTTTAGGCGATACTTTAGGACGGGTCATTACGAATTTAGAAGGTAAAAAAATACTCGCCATAGAAGAAACTATAAGGAAATTGGCCAAAGAAAGCCGTCAAGGCAAAGAAGAAGCCACTAAAGCTCTCCTACGTATAGTTCAAGGATTAGATACCGACATCGCCTATCGAATGGCCATGGCTTTTACTTGCTATTTCGAATTGGTCAATATTGCCGAAGAAAATTATCGAGTTCGGATTTTAAAGAAAAGACGGACAAATCAACTGCTCTATCCCAAAAAGGCTATTCCCAAAGAATCGATCGAATCGGCTTTGTTTGAATTAAAAAAAGCGAAAGTCACCAAAGAGCAAATCCAAGAAATTTTAGAAAAAATTGAGATTGTTCTTGTTTTCACAGCCCATCCAACAGAAATAAAAAGACAAACGATATTAAACAAGCTGTGCGAAATATCCTCCCTATTAAAAAAAGCCTTTGGTAATGTCAAACTACCTCATCCCATTCAGACCGAAATAGAAAGACTAATCGCTTCTCTGTGGCTTACGGAACGGTCGAGATCAAAAAATCCTCAGGTCTTAGATGAAGTCCGCACAGGACTCTGGTATTTTGAACATACACTGTGGGACGTCATCCCTGAGCTCCATAATGAATTCAAAAGAGTCCTTCATATTTATTACCCTGGCGTTTGCCTAAAACCCAAATGGATATCCTTTGGCTCATGGATTGGAGGAGATAGGGATGGGAACTTTCAAGTGACAACAGCCACAACAGCAGCTACACTTATTTTGCAGCGGAATCTAGCTCTAAAAAAAATTGCCCAAAGCCTTCTTCAACTTTCTGAAATCTTTTCTGTTTCTAGTCAACATATTGCCCCTTCCAAAAATGTCCTTGAGCTTTTAGAGGAAAAGTTAAAAGTTTATCCCTCTCTTAAAGAAGAATACGAGAGTTACCCCAACGAGCCCTACCGCCTATTGTTATTGGCTCTAAAAAAAGAAGTCGAAATGGCTATCGATACCATCACTGAAAAAGACCTGCTCAATTTCTTCACCGAACCGCTGCCTCGCTGCTTCACACTGAATACCATAAAAGCCGTTCTAGAAGCAATTGAAGAAAATTTTAAGGCGCCAAATACTCGAATTTTTCTTGAGGGAGAATTTCAAAAACTAAAACAGAGAATCGAAGTTTTTGGCCTCCATATTTTCTCTTTAGATATCCGGCAACATTCCTCTATGCACCAAGAGGCTATTGAAGAGATACTCCAACTCAATGACAATGGTGTCAAATCCTACGCAACTCTCAAAGAAGAAGAAAAGGTCGAACTTTTGAACAGCTTGTTCCAGAAGCCCTTCCCTTCCCTTCCTTCTCTTTACAGCCATGCCAGCGAAAGGCTCAAGGAAATCCTAGGGCCTATTCTCGTTTTTTCTAGATCAATACGGATCTTAGGAAAAGAAGCATGCGGATGTTATCTGATCAGCATGACTTCTGGCTTATCTGATATTCTTGAAGTCCTTTATCTTTGTGAAATATGTGATTGCTTCATTGATATTGCTCCGCTTTTTGAAACTCTTTCGGACTTAAAATCAGCTCCAATGATTCTTGAGGATCTTCTTTGTCATCCACTTTATAGAAAATATCTGCAAAAACGAAACAACAAACAGATAGTCATGCTTGGCTATTCAGATAGCAACAAAGATTGCGGATATATGACCTCTAATTGGTGGCTTTATCACATCCAAGAAAAGCTTCATGAAGTTTGTCAATCTCACGGTGTTGATCTTATCCTTTTCCATGGAAGAGGAGGAACCATTGCCCGCGGAGGAGGTCCAGCAGCAAAAGCTATTTTAGCCCAACCCAAAGGGCTTTTAGACGGAAAAATTAGGATTACAGAGCAAGGAGAAGTACTGTCCACACGTTATCATGATTTCGATATCGCTCTTCGCATCCTCGAGCAAACCGCCTATGGGGTACTCCTTGCCATTTATAAGAGCAGAAAAAGGAGTGTTATTCCAAAATCTTGGAAAAATATTATAGAGTCGATCGCCGAAAATAGTTATGTTGCCTATACTCAATTGGTCCAAAATGAAGTCGACTTTTTGCGTTTTTGGCAAGAGGTTACCCCAATCAACGAAATTGGGTCTTTAAAAATTGCTTCCCGGCCTATTTTCCGTTTTCAGTCTAAAAGTTTCGAAGATCTTCGAGCCATTCCATGGGTGTTTTCTTGGATGCAAACTCGGTTCGTTATTCCTGGCTGGTATGGCATAGGATCAAGTTTAAAAATAGCTATTGAATCTAGTCCTGAGTCTTTATCCATCCTACGACAGATGTACGATAAATGGCCCTTTTTTCAAACAGTCATAGATAATGCTCAACTTTCTCTTGCTAAAACAGATATTGACATTGCAAAACAGTATTGTTCGTTAGCAACCAACAGGAGCCTCAGCGATAAAATATTTGCAATAATAGAATCCGAATACAATCAAACGGTTGAAACTATCCTCAAAATAACCAATCAAAATTCCATTCTTGATCATGAACCCATTCTTCAAAGATCTATCCGGTTAAGAAATCCTTATGTAGATCCCCTCAATTATATTCAAGTAGAGATGATCCGAAGAAACCGTAGCGGCTCAATAACCGATCCAAATGAGATTGACAAGATCCGCTCAGTCATCGAGTTAACTATCAATGGCATCAGCGCAGGCTTAAGAAACACTGGATAGTCTTCCACTCCACCTCTTCCTAAAGATCTTTTTCCATAAGAAGGCTGAAGCTTTCGAAGCTCAAATAAAGCTCTTTCTTCCCCCAAATTAAAAAAAAAGATTTTTTCTTTGCCAATTGCCTATTTTATGCAATGGTATTCTTAAATGGATAATAATTATAAAAGCTTTGATCATAAAAATTCATTTGATCGGAGCACTTCCCATTTAAAGCGGGAATGGGATTATATCTCTTTATCCATTGTTCTGGCTATCCTTATTGGCTATGTGCTTTTTGTAATCTTTTTGAATTTTGATCATTTTATCCCCTATTTAAGGCCAGAAAGCGAAATTTTCGACATTCCACCCACTCCCTTTTAAAGAACAAAAAAAAATTATTCCTTTGATCTAGAGAAAGGGACTATCTATTCGTTTTGTCTAAATGATTAAGCCTACAACAAGGCTTTATTGACCGCATTAAGATAGGCTTTGATACTAGCCTCGAGGACATCGGTGGAAGCTGCTTTCCCTGTTACTAAATGTGTTGAGTCAAAATTAACTTTGACGGTCACTTCTCCAATGGCATCTTTTCCCTCTGTCACTGATCTGACTTCATATTCAACTAAATGCCCATGCAGACCAGTAATCCTATCTACAGCTTTCATTGCTGCATCCACCGCTCCATCTCCAGTACTGGCATCCACGAGCAGTTCTTGGCCACGCCGTAATTTTATTGTAGCCATTGGAATCCCTCCACTACAAACAGCAACAGCCACATATTCCAGCTGATAAGTCTCTTTGATCCGAGAGATTTGTCCCTCGACAAGAGCAATCAAATCATCATCATAAATAAACTTTTTCTTATCTCCTATGTCTTTAAACTGGGAGAAAATGTTATCTATTTCCTCTTTTTCCAATTCGAAGCCTAACATGCGCAGTCTGTTTTCCAGCGCGGCTCTTCCACTATGTTTTGTCAAAGGCAGTTCGCTTTGTTCCCATCCAATTATTTTCGGATCGATAATCTCGTAAGTTTCCCTTTTCTTTAAGATTCCATCTTGATGGATGCCGGCAGCATGGGCAAAGGCATTTTCTCCGACTATCGCTTTATTTCTCTGAACAGCCAAACCCGACATTCTTGAAACAAGCCTAGAAGTCCTAAGAATTTCTTTCAGTTGAATGCCCAACTCCATTTTCCCAAAAAAATCAGGGCGGGTGTGTATGGCCATAATAATTTCTTCAAGAGAAGCATTCCCTGCTCTTTCTCCAATCCCATTTATGGTGCCCTCTACTTGTCTAGCTCCAGCTTTGATTGCTGCCAAAGAGTTAGAAACAGCCAGGCCTAAATCATTATGGCAATGCACACTAACAATGGCTTTATGAATATTGGGGACATTTTCAAAAAGATAGCGGATCAAAGAAGCAAATTCTTCTGGAACAGCATACCCAACTGTATCGGGAATATTGACGGTAGTTGCCCCCGCTTCTATGACCTGCTGAAGGATTCTAGCTAAAAATTCCGGCTCGGTTCTAGAAGCATCTTCTGCTGAAAATTCCACATCTTCCACATAACTTTTCGCCAAACGTACCCCATTGACTGCAATCTGGATAATTTCCTCTTCATCCTTCGCAAGTTTGTAGCGACGATGAATTTGAGAGGTAGCAAGAAATACATGAATCCTTGCCGCACTTCCAGCTGGCTCCAAGGCCGATGCTGCTGCTTCAATGTCTTTAGGTAAGCAGCGGGAAAGTCCACAAATCTTTGGTCCTTTCACTTGCATAGCTATTTCTCGGACTGATTGATAATCTCCTTGGCTAATAACAGGAAATCCTGCTTCAATCACATCGACCCCAAGCCTGGCTAACTGTTTGGCCACTTCTAGCTTCTGCCTGGTAGTCATACTGGCTCCAGGACATTGTTCTCCATCCCTCAAAGTTGTATCAAAGATAATAAGCCGATTTTCAGCCATAGGAAAGCCCTCTTCAGAGTTTTGTTTTTTTTTTAATCGTAGGCAGCCTGTACTCCTTGAAGATTTTTTTGCTTCAACCAAGGAAAGAGTGCACGATTCTCTGCTCCTACTTTCTCAATTTGGTGCTCAGCTCCCTGGGCTAGCAATTTTTTATACCGCTGTTTTCCTGATTTAACCTCTTCAATCCATTCCTTGGCAAAGGTACCGTTTTGAATGTTCTCCAATACCTTTCTCATGTTTTCTTTAACATGCTCATCAATGACTTTGGGCCCAACTGAAACATCTCCCCATTTGGCCGTTTCTGAAATAGAAAATCTCATGCCCGAAATTCCTGATTCATAAATCAAATCCACGATCAATTTCATTTCATGTACGCATTCGAAATAGGCCATTTCTGGTGCATAGCCACTGTTGACCAATGTTTCAAAACCAGCAGTAATGAGTGAGGTCAATCCTCCACATAACACCGCCTGCTCTCCAAAAAGGTCAGTTTCGGTTTCTTCTTTAAAAGTTGTTTCAATAACCCCAACCCGAGTCGAACCTATGCCCTTAGCCCAAGCCAAAGCAATATCTCTTGCCTTGCCACTTCGATCCTGGTAGGCAGCAATCAAGGCGGGGACTCCTCTCCCTTGGATGAATTCTCTTCTAACCAGATGGCCGGGACCTTTCGGTGCCACAAGAATGACGTCTGCTTCAGGAGGAGGCACTACCAGCTTGTAGTGGATCACAAAACCATGGGCAAAACCAAGAATTTTACCAGGAGTAAGATTGGGAAGTACCTGATCAGCATAAATCTCTGGAATCACAAGATCGGGAGTGGCTAAAAAAATAACATCGGCCCTTTTCACTACCTCGCTATTAGTGTAAACTTCCAATCCATGTTTTTTAGCAATGTCTATTGATTTACTTTGAGGATGCAGCCCGATGATTACGTTCATTCCGCTATCCCTTAAATTCAAAGCATGGGCATGCCCTTGGGAACCAAATCCAATGACTCCAATAGTCTTTGTCTTTAAAAGCGATAAGTCCGCATCTTTATCCAATAATACAGTCTTTGTCATTTTTTCCTTTCTACCATCGACAATGAAATATTCCTACGTTTCTATCTTAAAAAGTCGATGATTAGCCTTTCTATGTTTGCTTTCAATATTCCTTCTTTTAATGTTTCTTTTAGATTTTTAGATTCTTGGTAAAGCGATCTTTCCAGTTCTGCTTAAATCCAAAATCCCGAAGTCCTGCATAAGAAAAATAAATTTCGAAATTTTACTCTCATCCCCCGTCACTTCTATAGTCATATTTTTGGGTTCGACATCAACTATTTTTGCCCGGAAAATATCGCAGATCTGCATTAACTCCGCTCGACTTTTATTGCTCGTCGCTACCTTTACCAACACCAACTCCCTATCAATATATTCTCCATCCCTAAAATCCTGAACCGCTAAGACATCGATGAGTTTATTCAATTGTTTTGTCACCTGGTCTAATACTTGATCATCTCCTTTGACCACTATAGTCATCCGAGAAACGGACTCATCATGGGTTGGACCTACATTAAGGGTATCTATATTATAGCCTCTGCCGCTGAAAAGCTCAGCAATCCTGGTCAAAACACCAAACCGATTCGCCACTAAAATAGATAACGTATGCCTCATATCTTTTGATATATTACAAATATTTTTCTTTCCATGAAAAATAATTTATCGAATCTTTTGAATAGATTTGAATGTAGTCTTTTTCCTTCTGAAAAAAATATCTTTGTTTCCTCTATTTAGGCATTGACATCCTCCCCATGCCTAAAGGCAGGGGATTCCTGGAGATAACTGACCAGATTTAGCCAGGGCAAGCTCTCCGATGAGGGTGTTGAGGTTTTGATAGACCCTGACATTCTCATCGGCCT
>NZ_LXQB01000030.1 GCF_004421185.1 Methylacidiphilum sp. Yel
GCCCCGTCCTCATCCAGTCTTGCCAGATGAAAAGCGTTCGCATGCTGATGTTTCTGGCAGCCACTAAATCGGCATGGAGCGTATACCCACAATGGGCGCATACAAACAACAGTCCCTTATTGGGCCGATTCTCCCGCCCAACATGCCCGCAAACCGGCCGTCTCTGGCTGGAGGAATCCGCATCCACCCAATCCGGCACTCCGCCCGACAGCCGGATTTTGTAAGCCGTCTTGGCCTGCAGCTCCGCAAAACCCCAAGTGCTCCCCTTGCGGTTGGCCTTGCAGCTTTTGACGGAAACCTTCTCCGACTGTCTGCGCTCGGTTCGATGACGGATAGCCTTCAGCCACTCCATGCCAACCATCGCGTGGGGCTCCGCGATGGCCTTGCTCACACAGTGCGCCGTGTCTGCGTTCAGTAGTCTTTCTCGTCGCACCAATCGCCGCAAATCCGCTTTGGCTCCACGAGTGCCCTTCGCTTGCAGCGCACTTCGTCTACTGGCAGCACGCACTTGGCCAGGTGCCTTCGGTGTCCACCAGGATAAAAACGACATTTGCCTAGGGTATTGGATTCCACCGCGATGTTCCGGCGGTTCATGTCCACACCCTTGACCGTGGTGATGGAGGCCTGCGGGTTCCGGTCCAAAGCCTTTTCGATGGCCTTGTCGAGACCTTTATGGCGCCGGGCCGATTCAGCCTTTCGCTTTATGGGCCGCGCCCGATTTGGCGCGTTCCCAGAGGGTTTTGTAGGCCGCAGCCACTTGCCTGGGCACGTTGCATGCCATTTGAGCTGGCAGCCCGAACCACTCGCGCAAATCCTGGTACACCAGCCTTTGCAGTTTCATGTCTTGCGATATCTTCCCGCCCACAAAAGCGACAGTGGATGCGTGATTTAGGGCGTTACGGTAAGCCAACGCCGTGCGCCGCACCGCCTCCTCCTGCTCTTTAGTGAGCAGGAGGTTCAGTTTGCACCTCAGTGATTGGGTGGCTGGCAATTCATTCATGTTCACGAGTATTATGTTTCAGTTGTAAAGCATCGCCGCTGCGCGGCGGCGCTATCCCTCCCCGCCTTGAAAGGCGGGGACTCCCGCGCAAATTTGTTGAAAACGAGGGGAAAAAACTGCTGACTGGGTTTGTGGATATACCAAATGGAAAGGAAAGGAATGGAATGGAATAGAAACCTACCCAAAAGTGGCTATTTGAGTCAGTTCTATACTTTTTCTTAAGATGAATCGACCCTATGGACAGATCGTCACTGCTTACAAACAGGCTGATTGCTCAGAAAAAAACGTTTGAAAAACAGCTCAATCCGTCCCATTTGTTTACAGAGATGATTTCATCAGAAAGCAAAAACCTTGCCCATTTGGCGCACTTAGCTCCTTTGATTGGATATTTTTTTGCGATTGGACAAATTTTAGTGCCACTTACCATTTTTTTGCTCGCCAAAGATCCTTTCGTTAAAATGCAGGCTAGAGAAGCCTTGAATGCACAGATCAGCTTTACTGTTTATTTTTTGATTTGTCTCTTCCTCTTTTCTGTGTTGATCGGTTATCTTCTTATACTTTTTTTAGGGATCTTTGTAATTTGGACGATGATTTCAGCCTCAATCGCTGTATCCAGAGGGAAAACTTATAATTATCCCTATATTTTTAGATTGGTTTCTTGAATAGAAGGCTTGTTTTTTTTCTTTTGCCAAAAGGTTCTTGAGGTTGGAACTTATCCCGTAGCATACGATATTCTATTTCTGTTCCTTTGTTTTTCGATATGATGCGATTTTTGATTCTCTTTTTTTCACTATTCTTTCTTTTTTGCTCTTGTCCTATAAAAGCCATTTCTTTAGATGACTTTTTGGATATTTTTGGCAAAGAAGAAAATGTTCAAAAAGGGCATCCTGGGCATACAGTCGTAAAAATTTCTTTGAATCATCAAGCTCTTTATATTGTAAAAGATGGAAAAATCGTTCTTGCTACTCATGTATGCACAGGGAAGGGAGATACGACTCCAACAGGCCATTTCAAAGTACTAGATAAGCAACAAAGGAAATGATCCTCCAGTTACGGATTTTGGGTTAAAGATGGAAAATATATTCCATCAGATATTTCAGGGCGACCTGGAGCCGGATGGAGATATGTTGGTTATCCGATGCCCTATGCCGTAGAATTTTTACCTGGTTATTATATTCATCAAGGCTATGTATGGCCTGTTCCAAGAAGTCATGGCTGCATTCGGCTTGAATGGAAAGAAGCTGAAAAGTTTTACCAGCTAGTTGACATCGGGACTCCAATAGTGATTGCTAGGACGCAGGCAGAGGACAAAAGGATAGGAAGAAAGCTCAAACAGCCCAAAAGTTATAAAAAGCCTGATCCGCTTCCCTCTCTTTTGGTATCAGAAAAAGCATTTAGTCCTTATTAGAAAATTCTTAATGCTCAACATGTTATTTATTCGCAAGAGTTTCTTCGGCTGGAAGATCAATCATCAGCTCGTTATCTTTTTTTTTCTTGTTACTCATCAAATAAAACACTTGTGGCAGGATAATCAGGCTTGTAATTAAGCAAAAACTAATAGCTATCGTCATAACCAAACCTAAACTGTACAGTCCTTGATAAGAGCTTATGAGTAGAGAAGCAAACCCGATGACAGCTGTGAGGCCGGAAACGAGAATAGCTTTGCCTGTACTTGTAGAAAAAAGCTGAGCATTCCCATCTTCACTATATCTATCAACTGTATAGATACCATAAGCAACCCCTGCTCCGATAGCCAAAGGTAAAGTAATAATGTTGGCGGGATTAAAAGGAATGTTAAAAAAACCCATCCATCCCAAGGTCCATATAGCAGCCAAAACGAGGGGAAAAAGAGCTAGAATAGAATAGAGGAGGTTTTGAAACCTCAAGATAATAAGGATAACGATAGCTACGAATGCCCATTGAGCAGCTTCCGTATAACTTTTTCTTAAAAGCTCTATATACTCATAATTTTGAACGGGAGTTCCAGTAACTTTTGGATCAACTTTACGAATGTCGTTAACGAATTGCACATCAGCTTTCCTTTCCCATACATTTTCTTTAGGAATAATTTCAATGAGAATTTTCCCGTGAGGAGAAAGGAATCGTTCCAGAACCTCCTTCGGAAGGTCTTCTTTGGTGACTCCTCTAGAAGTGTCTTGTGATCTTAACCATAGCAGTCCACTTTCCATGGTACCAAAGATTTCAAATTGGGCTCTACTAAGTCGCTTGTTTAATTCAGTTCTTGGAAGCTTGTTCATTTGCTTTTGAATACGGCTTAGAGCAGGGATAAGTTTTGAAAAAATTTCCACAGCTTCTTTTGCCTGAGGGGCAATTGAGACGAATTTTTGTGCTGTTTTATAGCCTTCTTCAGACTTTTGGAGAAGATCGTCGATATCCTTTTTCAGTCTATCAGCGTTGACTTCTTTTTTCGAGGAGTCTAAAGGGACATCCTTAAGTTTATCGACAATATTTCTAATAATTTGAAGTTTTTCTTCTTGTTGCTCAGGAAAAATAGTTGTCAACGTACGGACTTCGGCAACAGAAGGTAAAGCCTCAAAAGCCTTGGCTCTTTTTTTTGCTTCTTCTTCGTTATCGGCGACGGATAAGGCTGAAATCATCCCCCGAGAAGGTGAGTTAAGAAGCTCTAGTTCTCGTTGGACACAATCGAGATTTTGATTTTGAAGATTCAAAAGATTGTAGTCAAATCCCACTTTTGGAATCATAAACGCAAAGAAAACAGTAGCCAGTGACGCTAGCGTCAAAGTGCCTCTAGGAGAAAAAAACAGAACGGTGTTAAACCATTGAGGTGTTGTCCAGGTGGTTTTAATTGTAGACTGCCGGATTCTGTTAAGCCCTATTTTAGAATCGATCCAGAAATACATGGCTGGTAGAAGAGTTAGGCTGCTTAAAAGGCAAAAGAGAATACCAAATCCTGCAACTATCCCGAATTCCTGTAACCCAATAAAATCGTTAAAACACATGGTAAAGAAAGCAATGGCTGTCGTACATCCGCCTGTAAAGATTGCAGCTCCCGTGTGTTTGGAAGTTGTTTTAAGAGCTTCTAGGATGGTTTTTCCTCCAGAAATTTCTTCTTCATATCTACTCATGTACTGAATACTAAAATCGATTCCCATCCCTATTACCATGGCTACAAAAGCTTCAGAAATAATGTTCAGATGACCAATGGTTACCATAGGAAAAGCCAGAGACCAGCACAAAGCCATTGCCAGAACAATCAAACCGATAGCAGGACGAAGGATTTCACGATAGCTGATAAAAAAAAGGAAACTAACAAGGCTGAAAGCTAGAAGAGCTGAGTTTAGGCTATCTTTCGAACTTTCCTGTAGTTGGTCATCTTCAAGTACCGGCTCTCCAGTCAGACCGATTGATAGCGAAGGGTATTCCATTCCAATATCAGCAATAATTTCTCGGATTTTTTTTATCGTTTCTGTTCTTTTTTTCCCATCGCTTGCTCCTTTGCCTGGAGAAGCAGTCACAAGGACAAGTTTGCCATCTTCGAAAGAAAGAAATTCATGATCTTCTAGAATAGACCGAATGTCTTCAACTCTTAGACTAGACATGTCTTTGTCCTGAAGCTGGAGCGAAGATTTCTGTACTTTTACTTGATAGTTTGGCTTCTGCTCGAGCTGATCAGCTAGCTGGTTCAAAATTGAAATAAACCGGTCGATAAAAGGAATAAATTCTTTCCAGTTTTCGTGTTTTCGTAGGTAAGATTCTTGGAATTTTTCATTTGCCTGGTTCAAAATAGTGTTCAGATCGAGCTTTATTTCAGGTTGTTCTTTAAGGGCTTTGACGTAGCCGTCAATTTCGGAATCGATTTTTTTAAGATCATCGAGCGATAGATAAAGCAAAAGATGGGTTTCTAGTTTTGAAAGATCAAGTCTATCTCTAACATTTTGCACCAAGGGAGCAAGTTCTCTAAGCTTTTTCCCAACTTCTAGAGCAGCTTTTTTATTTGCCTCTGGATCATCTCCATGGATCACCACGACATAATCTTCAGCAACGCCAAATTCCTTCCGATATTCCAAATAATACTTATGAATGGGAGAATCTTTTCGAATCAAGGCATTGGTGTCGTTAATGACTTTAAATTGCGTAGAAAGAATCCATATGGATAATCCTGTTAGGCCAAGAAATAGTAGAATAACTATTCGGCAATGCAGGCAGGTTTTGTGCAAAAGCCCAGCCAGAAAATTTTCTAAGTTTTTTTTCATTGAGAGGTAATGAAACAAGCATTTACATCATTGAATTATTTTTTACACTCCAAAAAAATGGGATTCAAGAATAGCCTTTGTAGGATCATTAAAAAGATTAATATTTTTTTATCAAAGTTATTATAATATTTATTGTTTTTGAAAATCATAGGCAAGTAGAAAAAGAGGGGGGTAATTTTTAGAATAATTCTTCTTCTAATGAACAAAAAGGATTCTTGACACCAACACGTTCACAAATTACACATTGGATTGTTGCAACAAAGTTCAAGGGACATTTTGAATTCCAGTGTTCTTATTCTTAACAGGCTGTGGCAAGCCGTTAATTGGTGCACAGCCCGTAGGGCTTTTAATCTTCTTTATTGTGGACATGCTTACGTGGTGCATAAAAACAAAGATGATTTTTATACCTTGGATTTTTTTGAATGGAAAGAACATTCTCAAGCATACCATGGGAGCGATGTAGTTCATACAGTTTCTTTTAAAATCAGGGTACCAAAAGTTATTTTACTGCTCCTTTTTGAAAAAGTTCCAATGAAGGAAGTTAAATTTACTAGGCATAATGTCTTTGAAAGAGATGGGTATCTTTGTCAGTATTGTGGGGGAAAATTTGACCCCTCTTATCTAAATTTAGACCATGTGATACCTAGAGAGCGGGGC
Organism: Methylacidiphilum sp. Yel; assembly: GCF_004421185.1. Lineage (GTDB taxonomy): Bacteria > Verrucomicrobiota > Verrucomicrobiia > Methylacidiphilales > Methylacidiphilaceae > Methylacidiphilum. Next base: position 5,893 of record NZ_LXQB01000030.1, read on the forward strand.
GGTAAAACAACTTGGGAGAATGTGGTCTGTTCCTGTATTCGATGCAATAGCAAAAAAGGAAATCGAACACCTCAAGAAGCTGGAATGAAGTTACTTAAGAAGCCGAAAAAGCCTAAATGGCGTCCTCTCTTTATTGCCGGAAAGTTTCCCATCGATGAATCTTGGGAAAAGTTTTTGGATATCAACAGTTGGGAAGTCAATATTACTGAATAATGAAATAGATTAATAAAATTAATCCATTTCTACCAATGTAATTAAAGACGGATCTCTTTAAAAGCAATTAGGCAATAAAGAAATTTTTAATCTCTGCAAAGGGCTTGAAAAGTTTCAATTTAAGTCGCACTTTCTTGCGCAAAGATATATATTTTGAGCATGTCTCTCAAACTCATCAGCATTCAAGAAGCGGCTAAGTTCCTGGGGGTCGCACCGCAAAAGATGCGGCGCTTGGTGCATGAGGGCAAGCTTCTTGAACGCACGGCTGGTGGACCGCATCACTACGATCTTGCGCGGCTTCGGCCAGATCAATTTTATGCGCTGGAGGTGGCACGTCGTACCATCGCCTTCGCCTGTGAGTCCAGCTTCGAGCAGAAGGATGAGCTGGAGCGGCAAAAGCAGCTGCTCGAACGCTACTTCGCCCGGCAAGGTTGGATGTTCGAAGTCATTGCCGACATGAGCTCTGGAATGAACTACCACAAGAAGGCTATGAAACGGCTCCCGGAGACCCCATTGGTGGTGAAGTCGGATGCCTGGTCATCACCTACAAAGACCGGCTGATGGGCTTTGGCGTGGAACTGGTGTTCGCCATTTGCTAAGCCAAGGGAGTTGAGGTTGTGATCCTTAGCCAGGGTGAGGAGACGACCTTCGAAAAAGATTTGGCTAAGGAGGTGCTGGAGAGCATCCCCGTGTTCAGCACCCGGCTGCAGGGCAGCCGCTCAGGCAAGCATCAGAAGCTGCTTGCGACAAAAAAGCCCTTGAGGAATCCCAGCTAAGATCGTTGCCCATCAAACCTACAACTGGGCGCTGGCCCAGTGGCAGAGGCAATATGTGGCTTGCCAAGCATTTAGGGGTTCTGGCATGACAACGCGCTTTACCGGAGAAAAGCTCATCGGTCCCCAGCCACACAAGAACTTGCTCAAGCGATTGCGGAGACTGTCTAGAAGTCTTTTGCGCAAGAAAAAGGGGTCGGCCAATCGGACCAAAGCTAAGGCTTGGGCTTGCAAGGCTGCATGCCAGGATTGCTAATATCTGGCAGGAGGGCTTGCACAAGCTTGCGACAGAGCTCAGGCGACGATTTCACCCCGTCGTCGTCGAAGAGCTGAACGTGGGCGGCATGGTGAAGAACCTGTAATCTGGTCTGCTCTCTATCCGACATGGGTTTCTTCGATTTTCGGCGGCAACTGGAATACAAGGCAAAGTGGAGAGGTGGCTTGTGGTGGTGGCTGACCTCTGGTTTCCGTCCAGCAAGACCTGTTCGACTGGCGAGACGGTGCAGGAAAAAATGCCTCTGGCTGTTCGAGAGTGGCGATGTCCGGACTGTGGAACCCTCAGGACCAGGAATGAATGCGGCCAGCAATTTCCTGTCGTATGGATTAGCCGCCCTAAGCGGCCCTACGGCGAGAGCCGTCCGGATGCGAAGCCTGTGGAGAGGAAGGCTCTGGCTCGGGTCGCAAGGCCCAAGTGAAACCAGCATCGGTGAAGCAGGAAGTCAGCTTCGTACCTGTGTTACGAAACGGAATGCGACGAGGAGGTTCAAGAGTGGTTCTTTTATTTTCGAATAGAAAAAGATTTGATCCATTGCCAGAATTCTTTAAGAACTGAGAAAAGAAAATTACCTTCTTTGAGTGCGTACTTATAGCAAGCAAACCATACTTCTTTTGCTTTTTCGTCTATGGTTACTGAAAAATGGAGGGAGCGCATCCTCGACTCTCTCCTAGACGCAGTATAATATGATGGTCCCCCACACATCTCTGCCACAAAATCAGCCGAAGGTTTTACCAATTTTTCCATCTCAGCTTTATCGGTTGGCAAAAGATAGAAAATTTGGCTTTTTAGCAAATTTTCATGATGCTTGAGAACTAGTTTTCTAAGAAGCTCTTCCCTAGCGATTTTAAACACTCTTTCTGAAGGAAATATGACCTCTGGAAATATAAAATCTACACGTTCTGCAATACATGAATTTTATCAATTTTAGTACCAGCTCTTTTCTTGCAACAACACGCCTTCAGTGGATCTTTATCAAAGTTCTTTGTTTGGCTTTCGGAACGAGTAATAGACATAGAATTTCATTTTGATGTCATATATCAAAAACAAAATGTAATTTACAAAATCATTTTCTCGATCAGTTTTTGGATAATCCTGTTTTGGGGCTTTTAAGACAAGGATAGGGAGATTTTCTGACTAATTTTAGTCATTTTTCTTGGCTTCTTTACTCATTCCTAAAGGAAAAGTTTTTTTCCTTTAGGTTAGAAATATATCTTTATATTCTCTTTTCATCCGCCGATCCAAAACCGCAAACCAATCATCATACCCATTACTACTCTTAGCAAAGCAAGAAAGAAGAAAAGAGCGAATAGATAAAGAAGTTGCCGTATGATGTTTTTATCATTGTCGTCTCCCTGTGGAGGCCATTTGGGATTACCAACCATGTTTTTAACTTATCTCCATAAGCAAAAAATGGAAAATGAAATTGCAAAAAAACAGCATTGTGAGCTCTCTAACCAAAAACCAGAAAAGAATCAGAAGGAAGACTTTTCCCCTCTGCCAACGAAAGAACCATTTAAATTTCCAAATGTAAAGAGTAATGAGAAAAAATGCCCAATAAAACTAACGAGCTTAATGAGGATCATTAGGTGTTATTTTATGCTTCAGTATAGGATACCCAGAATTGGTAATATATATTCAGTTTGAAAAGCAAAAGACAAAATAGTAGAATCGAAGATAGTATATTAAAAATTTTTGATTAAACTGATTGGTTTTTTTCTCCCTTTCGATATATTATTTATTACATAAGAGGGGGCGTACCGGTAATCGATTCTCCGGTTCGAACTTGGAAATTGTGCAAGTCGAGGGCTTAAAGTAGGTTGGCCTCGTAAAAAAACCTGCTTTAAATTATAAGTGCCAACGAAGAATTGGCTCTTGCTGCTTAATACATAGTAGCAAGCGTCTTTTTCCACTTTCTCCGGCGGAGTGGAAAAGGGCGTGTCAATAAGCCGGAAAGCGTTGAATAATTTGAACCTGTTATTCAACGCGAGTAAAAAAAGGTTCACGTTGTAGGAAAATGGGTTCGTGGTTCCTTGATCCTACAACGGTTAATTAAAAAACCACTAAACTTGTAGGACAATTTTCAAGTTCCCGAGAAGACGAGGGTTCGACTCCCTCCGCCTCCACCATTTGTTAATGTTCTTTAAAAGAAAATAAGTCTATTTCAAAAACCCTTCTCTACTTATCTTCTCCTGTTCTCTGTTTCAAGAGAACCTCATCTATCTTAAGTTGGTATTGTAAGAAGGGGCCATCGATCCACAGAGAGGAGCTATGGCACCCAGCAATTGGCTGTCGCTTTGGCAACCAAATCTTTAAATAAAAAGACTAGGTACGCAGTCTCTCTGAGCAGGCAACCCATGACGGAGACAAACACCGGGTAAAACCTCGAACTGGGAATACAAACGCTAAACGAGCTTCAAGCATGCGAATACTTTTATTTTCTAAGAAGGAAGTGTTGAATAGATCTAAGTAAGTCGTAGGGGTTTATTTGGGCAAATCATGGCAAAGGCATTCTTACAGTAAGCATACATGGACGAGAAACCCGTGGAGTTGGGGAGATCGACCCCTGGAACAATCGGAAGCCTTATTCGATGAGAATCGAAAAAAACCTACACTACCACAAGGATGTAATGCATATGCTTTGCGAGCGTTCTAATAAGAAAATTGGGAGAGAGACGAAAGAAATGGACAGCGAACAGTGCCCGTGGATTGATGAAAAGATGAAAAGGGGGGAGTGGTTGAAAAAAAGATCTATAAGCTTGCTTGGATAAGGAGGCAGGAAATAATGCCTTCTCGCACAGCAGCAGCTAGCCTTTTAGATTTTTAAAACATCTTCTCCTTTTTGCTATCTCCACCTTTTATTTAGTTGAGCTTCAAAAAATGGCTAGAAAATAAGCATGCATGCTTCTTTAGAGCTAACCCGCTATATTTTCAATTCTACCTTCCTTGTTCCTGGAACTATTCGTCCGATTAAAAAACCTTCCACATTACTCAAACATACCTCTTTGGATTCAGGGCCAATAATAAGACAAAGCCCAATTCCCATATTAAAAATACTGTACTGCTCTTCGATCGTCATAGCTCCAAGACTTGTCAAAAAAGAAAATATGGGAGGTATAGGCCAGCTGTTTGCATAAATAATAGCATCAACTCCATCTGGAAGTATTCTAGGCAAATTTTCAAAAAACCCACCACCAGTGATATGAGCAATACCTTTAATGGGTATAAGCTTTTTTAAGAGCTTGAGCTCTTTAAGGTAAGATTTATGCACAGCCAATAGTTCATCGACTAGAGGCCGGCTAAAACCTGGAGGAGTATCCCAAAGATTATAATGCTTTTGAGCAAACAGAAGTTTTCTGACTAAAGAATACCCATTGGTATGTAAGCCAGAGGAGGGAAGACCAATGATCAGATCCCCTGGAGAAATCATTTTTCCATCAATTATATGCTCTTTTTCAACGACTCCTACAATAGCACCTACTAAGTCAAAATCTTTTTCTTTGTAAATCCCAGGCATTTGAGCAGTTTCTCCACCGATCAAGGCACAGTTTGCATTTCTACAGGCTCTTTCCATTCCTTCTAGTATTTTTATTAATATCGAAGGTTCTAGCTTTCCACATCCTATGTAATCGAGAAAAAAAAGCGGTTCAGCTCCAAGAGTGGCGATATCATTAACACAATGGTTTACAAGATCTTCGCCAAGACCATCATAACGATTGGCCATTTGGCCAATAAGTAATTTCGTTCCCACCCCATCAATACTTGACACAAGGACTGGATGATGAAAAGTTGGGAAAGCTGCAGAAAAAAGGCCCCCAAACCCACCAAAACTCCCGATAACTTCGGCTCTTTGTGTAGAGGTTATTAACTTTGGAATTGTTGATTTAAAGGCCTGGGCTGCTTTGAGATCCACACCTGCTTGAGAATAAAGATTCATGGAGACGAGACTGAATATTATTTAGTAACATTTTCAAAGAAAGACCTTCTTTCTAGAATCATTTTATCGAAATCGGGATCAAAATCTACTGGGTATCTGCCTGTAAAGCAAGCTGTACAAAACTCTGTGTTCGCCTCTAAGCATGCTTTGATGAGAGCTTCGTGAGAGAGATATCCAAGAGAGTCTGCTCCAAGATACTTACAGATTTCTTCTATTGCCAGTTGATTAGCTAAAAGACTTTTTGGATTAGGAAAATCGATCCCATAGTGACAAGGATAGCGGTGGGGAGGACAGCTGACTCTAATATGGACTTCTTTGGCTCCAGCCTCTCTCAAGTTCACTACTCTGGCTCGAGCTGTTGTACCTCTGACGATCGAATCGTCTACCACAATCACTCTTTTCCCCCTAATAGCTTCTTGAATGAGATTGAGTTTTATTCGAACACTAAAATCCCGAATTAGCTGTGTGGGTTGAATAAAGGTTCTTCCAATATAATGGTTCCGTACAAAAGCGGGGTAATAAGGAATACCAGATTGTTCTGCGTAGCCAAGAGCTGCATAATTCCCCGAATCAGGGACTGGAACAACAATATCGGCATCAACCGGATAGAGCTTAGCCAATTCTTTACCCATCTGAATTCTAGCTTTGCTTACATTCAGCCCAGCAATGGTGCTATCAGGACGAGCAAAATAAACATATTCAAAAATACAAAAGGCTTTCTTGGTTGTGGATCCATTTATAAAATAGGATTTTAGCCCTTCTTCTCCAATAAACAGCACTTCTCCTGGCTCAATATCCCTGATGTATTCGGCATGAATCAGATCGAATGCACAAGTTTCACTTGACACAACGTAACTGTTCTCTATTTTTCCAAGGCATAGAGGGCGAAACCCTAAAGGATCTCTTGATGCGAATATGCCTTTTGTGGTCATAAGAACACAGGAAAAGGCTCCTTTAACTCTTTGTAATGCATTGAGAAAACTACCGAAAGTATCTTCTTGTGCTGGCTGTGCCATAAGATGAAGGATAACTTCAGAATCAGAAGTCGTTTGAAAAATTGAACCTTTGTTTTCTAATTCTCGTCGAATCGAAACTGCGTTGACAATATTCCCATTATGGGCTAAAGCCAGTTCGCCCTTCGAACAAGAAACTACGATGGGCTGAGCGTTTAAAAGAGTGCTGGAACCTGTTGTCGAATAACGGACATGCCCGATGGCCATTGTGCCTTGAAGAGAAGCTAAGGAACGACTGTCAAAAACTTGAGAGACAAGTCCCATGCCCCGGCAAACTTGAAAATGGGCCTGACAAGGATCAAAGCTAGCTATTCCTGCACTTTCTTGGCCACGATGTTGCAAAGCATATAATCCATAATAGGTTAATTCCGCCGAATTGACATGACCATAAATAGCAAAAACGCCGCATTCCTCTTTAGGATACATGCTTTTCGTTTTGCCAAGAGAGTTGTCAGCCACTATATTCAACTTTAAGCAGAAGGTTGGTTACTGTTTTTAAAAATCTCTTTTTTTAATGCAAGCAAATTAAAACGCGCTATGACACTTGAAGAAATAGCAAAAAGAATTTTTTCCCTACCAACAGCCCCCTTGCATGAAAAATTCATTGCTAAGGAAATATATTCTATTTTATCCGAATATCCGCAATCAAAAATAGAAATCGATCCGTTTTCTAACCTTTTGGTTCAGTTAGACTCTGTTTCGGACGACAAAGACAAGCCTCTTCTTTTATTTGTTGCCCACATGGATCATCCAGGATTTTATTCAGACAGCCAAAGCCATATCTATTTGCTTGGAGGCGTAAAGGAATCCTATTTAGAAGGAGCAAAGTTGATTTTTCCAGTCAGGATCATGGAGAAAGAGTCGGAGAGTCGGTTATTAGAGGCTATCAGAACAAAGGAAAATTTAAATTGATACAATGCGAACCCATAGCGCCACCTAATTCGATTGGAATGTGGGATCTTCCTCCATTTTTCAGTCAAGATGGTATTTTTTATGGCAGGTCCTGTGACGATCTTGTGGGAGTTTGCTCCTTGCTTTACATGTTTATCCAGATACTTTCAAAGAATCTAAAGACCAAAATAGCCATACTTTTTAGTCGTGCTGAGGAAATAGGATTTTTGGGAACCTTAGCTTTTCTTAAAAGGCAGATTTTAAATCCAGAAAATACGATCATGATTTCGATTGAAGCGAGTATGGCTCAGGGATATGGATCTATGAATGAAGGTCCAGTGTTAAGAGTAGGGGATAAAACAAGGCTTTTCGATGCTTCTGTAGTAAGCTGGCTTGAAAAAGCTTTAGAAGATTACAGAAAAGTACATCCAGAGTTTGTCTATCAAAGGAAATTTATGGGAGGGGGAACTTGTGAAACTACTCCTTTTATTGAATTTGGATATCGATCAGCTGCACTCTGTTTAGCTATGGATAATTACCATAATATGGCTATTGGCAACCAGATTGCCATGGAATCTATCTCAATAAAAGATTGGGAATTTCTTTGCTCCTTTCTGCTATGGCTAGCTAGCTATCCAAGGGAGTTGAAAGCTATTGGATGGCAGAGAAAAAAAAGGCTACTCGACCTCCAAGAAGAGGCTATTGGCCTATTAAAACAGTTTCCTCTTTTTTAAGACTCTCTTTTTAGTTTTATATTCGAAAAGTACACTTCCCCATGTAATTCCAGCGCCAAAGGAAACGAGCACAATAATGTCTCCATCTTTAATCCGTTTTGACATGATAGCTTCATGAAGCGCAATGGGAATACAGGCTGAGGAGGTATTGCCATATTTTTCCATGTTGACAAAAAACTTTTCACTAGGGATGTGAAGCCTTTGAGAAAGTGCTTCAATAATTCTCAGATTAGCTTGATGAGGAATGATGCATGCGATGTCTTCAAGAGATCGTCCAGCATTTTTTAAACACCTCAAAAGGGATTGTTCCATCGAATCAATCGCTAGTTTAAAGACTTTTTTACCAACCATGTGGAGATAATGAAGTTTATGATTTATGTTTTGAGGGGTTAAAGGAAGCTTAGAACCGCCAGCGGGAATGTATAACGTTTGCCAATGGGATCCATCGGCCCCAATATTAAATGATAACCGCTTATTTTTGTCTTTCCCGGCAGCTATTATTGCAGCACCCGCTCCATCTCCAAACAGAACACAGGTATTTCTGTCTGTCCAATCAACAATCGTCGAGAGCTTCTCACTACCAATTACAAGAATATATTTAGCAGAACCAGAAGAAACAATATGAGAAGCAAGGACAAAAGCATAGATAAAACCGGAGCAGGCAGCCTGGATATCGAAAGCAGGTACTCTACGGGCACCGATTTTTTGTTGAATGTAGCAAGCAGTAGAAGGAAATATAGTATCTGGAGTGGTAGTAGCGACAATAATTAGATCTAGATCCTCGGGAGTTAACCCGGCATTATGTAAGGCTATCAACGCTGCTTCTGCACCCATTTCTGAAGGGGTTTCTTTTTCATTTGCTATTCTTCTTTCTTTAATGCCCGTTCTTTCCGTAATCCATTGGTCGGTAGTATCGACCATTTTTTCAAGATCATAGTTAGTCAATATTTTTGAGGGCAAATAAGTTCCGGTACCGACAATAACTACCTCAGGTAATTGGCAAAGAGGTTCTTTTATGCTCTTCGATAAGTTCATGATGTGCTTTAATTTCTTCGATAATAATATGATTGACATTTTGAATCAATGCTTCCCTCGCTACACGTATAGCATTGCAAATGGCTTTTGGAGTCGAAGATCCATGAGCAATGATACACGTTCCCCTTATTCCCAGGAGAAGAGCTCCCCCATATTCTTCATAATTTGTTTTTTTCTTGACGGATTCAAAGGCTCCTTTGGCAAGAAAAGCGCCAAGGGTACGAATGGGATTTTTTTTAAATTCTCTTTTAAGCCAGCGGACTATAGCAGTAGCTACACTTTCAGAAGTCTTTAAGACGACATTACCGACAAATCCATCACAGACCACAACATCCACTGGATTTTCAAAAAGATCTCTTCCTTCAATATTGCCTACGAAATTTAAATTAGATTTGGATAAAAGTTTGAAAGCGCTTTTGGTCAATTCATTGCCTTTGACATTTTCAGTACCTATGCTAAGCAATCCGACTCGTGGATTGAATACTCCAAGAATTTTTTTAGCATAGATGCTACCCATAATCCCAAAATCCAATAAGTTTTCGGGAGTAGAATCGATAATTGCTCCCGAATCGATTAATATGAATGGATTTTTTTCAGTAGGAATGATGCTGGCTATACCCGCCCTTGATATTCCAGGTAAAGTCCTTAAGTATACTGTAGCTGCAGCCACAACAGCTCCAGTGTTTCCTGCAGAAACAACGGCATCTGCCTCCCCTTTTTTTACTAACTCTACACATCGGCTAATCGAAGAATCCTTTTTATGTCGAACACTTTCTATTGGGAGATCCTCCATACCAACGACCTGAGAGGTATGAAGAAATTCCACTCGTTGTTGAACATCCTGTCCATTTTTTTTATAAAATATTTCTTTGATGATTGGTTTATTGCCAACCAAGATAAGATGTATATCCGGGAAAAGATGGAGAGCTTCGATAGCTCCAGAGATAGGAGAATCTGGAGCGTAGTCTCCGCCCATGGCATCGAGAGCGATCTTCATTGGTGCTCATTGAGTTAATGTTCATTACTCGTTTTTAGAGTGAGAACTTGTCGGCCATTATACATTCCCGTTGTTAGGTCCACATGATGAGACCTTACCCAGTTTCCTGTTTTTTTATCCTTAGAAATCCCTGGAGGGGTCCAACGATTGGCCGCTTTTCTTGATCTTTTTTTGGCCTTTGAAGTAATTCTTTTAGGTACGCCCATAAATCTTCCTATGGTTTAAAGTTATAACTATACTTTTAAAATATTTTTTATATTTTTTTGAAAACGAAAGTGTCTATCTTTTTATAATTTTTTCAAGTATTTTCCAAATGCCTGCATCATGAATGGATGCCTCTTTAGGTTGATCTTCAAAAAGTTCCTTGCCAAAACAACCATTTGCAACTTCAGGCCCACAAAAACCAATCATTGGCAAGGCCAACAAAATATCTTCTCTAATTCTGCTGGATAGATCAATTACCTCGGGAAAAGGGGCATGAAGTTGTACTGAAAAATTGGAAATTTCGATCGGATATTCGAACCATTTGCAGCATCTGCCACATTGAATAAGCACAGATGTTTTTAAATTTCCATTAAAATATACCTCTTCCTCATCTTTGTAGGCGGTGAGATGTATTTGAATTGGGGAATGCTCTTTTACATGGGGTTCTTTTAAATCAAGTAGGGAAGCATGCATGGAGCTATCAATCACCAATGTTTCTGCTGCAAGAATGGAAGTAAGAATTTTCATAGAAGTGAAAGGGGTTGAGGTTTAAGTAGGAAAAAGCACGAAAAGCTTGTAAAATAGTCAATTTTATCTATTTTAAAAATAGCGTTAATGGTTGATCTAAATAATTAAATAAAATATGATTATATTGTCATTTCAAGTATGAAATGTATGAAATGCGGAAATATGGAGGATAAGGTTATAGACTCCAGGCCAATAAAAGAGGGCAGATCGATTCGAAGACGTAGAGAATGCTTACAATGTGGTTTTCGATTCACTACCTATGAAGAAATCCAAGAAATTGAACTGTTAGTCAAAAAAAGAAACGGTTTGATTGAACCTTTTGATAGAAATAAGCTGATGTTAGGAATTCAAAAAGCATTGGAAAAAAGGCCAATAGATCAAGCTCAAATTGAAGATTTCGTTGATCAAATTATAGAAGAATGTAGTTCCGAAAAGTCTTCCATTATTCCTTCCTATTTGATTGGCACAAAAGTCATGAACAAACTGAAAACTATTGACGAAGTAGCTTTTATCCGTTTTGCTTCTGTCTATTGTAAATTTCACGATGCGGAAGATTTTATGAACGTCATTTCAGAACTTAAAATGAATGAAGCTCGATCAAAAGATATTCCTATGCTTTCTCCAGCTGCTTCCCAATAGGAAAAATTGTGCTATGCCTTCCCTTTTCAGTCAAATCATCTCAAGGAAAATACCTGCCGATATCCTCTATGAGGATAGTCAATGCGTTGCATTTCGTGATATACATCCCGTAGCCAAAGTGCATGTTCTTATAGTGCCTAGGAAAGAAATTCCTAGACTTGGCGAAGCCTCAGAGGAAGATATTCCCCTTTTAGGACATCTTCTTTTGACAGCTAATAAAGTTGCTACTCAGCTAGGAATTTTTCATTCAGGCTTTAGAGTCATTATCAACAATGGTCCAGATGCAGGAGAAAGCATACCTCATCTCCATGTTCATTTGATTGGAGGAGAACCATTAGGTTGGGGCCATGGAGGAACCAATATTTAATGTTTTTTTGGTTGGAAAAATACGAAGAGGAGAGTTTAATAGGACAAATAGGAAAAATTAATTGACTATTAGGTATAATGTAAGAGTCCAGATGGGGATTAATCTTCCTGGATGGAAAAAAAATAAAGAGTTATTTTTTTATCTTTGAAACTGAATTTTTAAAGAGATCTAGGGATCTAAAGTACTTATCGAGGAGTTATACTATGCATGAAGAAGCTTTTCAGACTTCTGATACTCCTGAAATAGAAAAATCGACCTTTTTTCTGGATATTAAAAAGGGCTTCTCTCAAATCTTTTCTGATCCATGGTGGTGGATGAAGATTTTGATTGGAGGATTTCTTCTCATTAATCCTTTCCTTTTAGCGTTAATTCCTAAAATAAGTTCCTCATACAGTAATGAAAAATTACCAAGCACTTTTTTAGGTCTTCTTATCATTAATGTATGCACTTTTTGGTTTTCTCTTGGCTTTACTTTTGAAGTTCTTCGAAGAGCTAAAACCGGTAAGCTAAATCAACTACCAGAATGGAAACTCTCTTTGTTATGGAATTATGCTAGGGAAGGAGCCGCCAAATTGACGATCGCTCTGACAACTCTTATCCTTCCTGCTATTCTTTGGATTGGGATTGTTTATTACATTTTTATCCAGCTTTTAGAATTACCTCCTAGTCTTTTATCCCTTTTCATTCCCCCAATTCTATGGTTTGTTATTCCTTTTTGCGCTGTAGCTTGTTGCCGGTGGCTTGATGGGGTAAATGTTTTTGATTGCGCTTTAAATTTTCCAGAAAACTTTAGGATTTTTGCCCTTGCAAAAACTGATTACTTGATTGCTTCAGCATTTCTTTTAGGCATTAATTCGTTGACAATGGCCTTTTATTATACCATCCCTTTTGGTGCTTTTTTTGGTCTGTGCTTAGTAGATACTTGGTTTGGCCCTATTTATACAAAAGCTGTAAAAAAACATAAATCTTCTTTATATACCTTAGACAGCACACAACGATGATTTTTATTAGAATAATGGTTATCAATAGTTCAATACATGGAGCGTTTTATAGACAAACTAATTTTTTTGGATCACCAATCTGTTTCTCCTGTTTTTAAAGAAGCTCTAGAACTTTTCTATCACTATTCCCTCGAACCTTTTTCTCCCGTCAGTATACATCAACTAGGAATTCAATCAAAAAAGACCTTGGAATCAGCCTTAGAATCTTTTAGTTCTTTTATCGGATGTTCTCCCGATGAACTCGTATTTACTGGTGGAATATGGGAAGCGATTATCCTTGGAATTGAAGGGTTTTGGAGAAAAAATTTCCTCAAAGGCAAACATATTCTGACAAGCCCTATCGAACAAAGACCAATCTTATTGCTATTAGATAAACTAAAAAGGGAGGGTGCCCAACTTACCCTTCTACCAGTAGATAAGGATGGAATGATTGATCCCAAAGCAATCGAAGAGTTATCGACTCCACAAACCATCCTCTGCTGTCTTCAATGGATTAATCCTGAAATAGGAACCATTCAAAAGATAAAGGAAGCTGCTGAAATTTGTGAAAAAAAAGACATAGCTTTCTTTTGTGATGGTTCTTATGCCGGAGGTTGGATTCCCATTGACTTAAAAAAAATACCTATTTCGCTTTTGGCTCTTAATCCCAATCAATTCAACGGACCCAAAGGAATTGGGATACTTTATATCAGACAAGGAATAGAAATAGAACCGATCATTCCAGGGCTCAATAGAGAGTTAGGGTTATGGGGAGGAACAGAAAATATGGCTTCCATTGTGGCTGCTGCTAAAGCGGCTGAAATCACGGCAAAAATTTTTAAAGAAAAAATAGAAAAAATTGGTTATTTTCAAAAAATGATCTGGGAAAGAATTTCTGCTAGCATCCCGATGGTATCTCTCAACGGTCCACAGCTTGGTCCAAACCGTTCCATTCAGAATTTGAATATTAGTCCCGAATTTATTGGGGGAGAAGCACAGGTATTGAGTTGTGATATGAAAGGAGTTTTGCTTTCAAGCGGGCCTAGCTGTGTACAAAAAAATTTAAGAATTTCCCATGTATTTAAAGCTGTGGGGTTGGAGTACCAAAAGGCAATGTCCAGTGTAAGAATCAGTTTGGGAATTACTACAACCAAAGAAGAAATCGAAAGATTTCTTGATATTTATATCGGAGTGGTTACCAAACTCAGAGAGATGTCTATTGGTTGGAAAAAATTTCTCTCTAAAAAGAATAGCAAATGAAAAATGAATGTTTTCGGTTTTATCAACTTTCAAAAAAGAAATTTTTAACTGTTTTCGAAGTTCTTAAAAATCTACCACCAACAATAAAATTAGCTTTTCCATTAGTCTGGCTTTTAAGTGTTATTCTAGCATTTCAGCTTGATTTTCTATTTTACAGTTTTTTTTTAATAAAAGGAGATTCTCTTTTCCACGTTTTTGCTGAAAAAATAAGTTATTGGGGTGACTTTCCTCAAGGAACAGTTCCTCTTTGCGTGAGCATCTATTTTTTAGGAATTTTATTTAAAAAAGAGAAATTGAAAGAAGTGGCCATTGGGTGTTTTTTTTCGGCCCTTATAGCTGGAGCATTGGTTGATTTAGGAAGAAATATCTTAGGACGAGCCCGGCCTTCGGCAAGTGCAACTGAAGTCATAAAAGAATTGGGATATATTCCTTTGCCTCTTGTTAGTTTTCGAAGAATCCACCCAAATGGTTCTCTAGTCGATGGCTTTTATGGCATCCAGTGGTTGACTATGTTCCATGGATTTCCTTCCGGGCATGCAGCAACTTCCATGGCAACAGCAGCTAGTTTTTTAGGACAAATGCCTAAGTTAGGATATTTTCTGGTTTTTTTGGCCCTTTTAGTTTGTTGGTCCAGAATAGCATTAGGAAGGCATTATTTTTCAGATGTTATAGCCGGTGGTCTTGTCGGATTTCTCTTGGGATTCATATTTAGTAAATCGGAAATCCAAAATTGTGGAGTTGCTTTTCAAAAAATTGAAAAATGAAAAAAGAAAATCTGATTTTTATAAAAAATTGGAAAAAAAGGGGAGTCTCTGGCTGACAGGTTGAAGGTTTTATTCATAAAGAAAAAATGAAAAATTGATGCTAAATTGATTTCTTGTGAAGAAAATCATAGATATTTTTTTTCATAATTTTTGAGAAGCTTCTCTCACAGAAACAATACCTGCTTAGCTAGCATATTTAAGAGCGCCTTTCTGTACGAAAGAATTCGAAATAGCTTCATAATAGTAATACCATAGTTTTTCAAATGATCTTCTCCAACTGTATTTTTGATGAACATTCAACGCGAGGTTTTTCCCGATTGTTCTTAAATCTAATGTTCGCATTTTTTCAACAGCTTCGGCTAAGGAACGAAAATCTTTTCTATCTGCCCAGTACTCATTGAATCCTTCTTCGACTAAATCCTCCATATGCGTTCCACGGAATCCTACAACTGGACAGCCACAAGCTTGGCTTTCAATGGTCACTAATCCAAAAGTCTCAACGATTCCAGGATGAATAAAAAGATCTGCAGACCGATAATAATCGGCAAGTTCTTTTTTCGAATCTACTCTTGGAATCCAACAGATTCTATTAGAGGCTTTTCTCGCTTTGATAATCTCATTCCTTAAGGGGCCATCACCTATAATCAATAACCAATAGTCTTTTTTAGAGGAATAATCCTGAAGAAAAAAAAATGTTTTCAGCAATAAACCAATGTTTTTTTCCTTTGCTAACCTGCCAACATATAATAACAGAAATGCATCTTTAGGAATTTCGAGTTTTAACCGATAGTTGTTTTTTGGGGGCTCAGGAGTAAACGTTTTGGTATCTACTCCAAGGCTGAGATGGACTCCGTTTTTGATACCCCAACTTCGTAGTAAATTTAAAAGGGAAAGAGTAGGGACAAAAGTAAAGTCGAATTGATTGTAAATTTCCTCTGCATACCACCGAGAGAAGGTAAAAAAAGCCTTTTCTAAAAAAGAATTTTTCCAACCAAAATAGGTTCGAACATAAGCATCAGGAAAATGAGAATGGTAGTAACCAACAACAGGAACTTTGAGTTTTTTTGCAGTCCAAGAAACAAGCCAGGAAGATTGGTAAGGATCCCCGGCTTCTATAATATCTGCTTTTATCTCCTGCAAGAGATCGGTAACTTCTGTAAGGTTCAATAAAATCCTATGTTGAGAAAACTGATTGATTAAAGGAGATTTAATACTAAATATGTGGATAGGGGGGTCGTGAATAGAGAAAGTTTTTTCTCCCGGAATGATGAGAAAATGCTCATCTTCTTTTTTTTGACGGATATAATCCTGCTTTTCGTCTATATATCTTTTGACTCCTCCACCAGGGGCATAAAACTGTGTAATGTCGCAAATTTTTATTCCCATTTTGTCCGCAATAAATGGAAAAACAATTTAAGTGCTTTCATTTTTTAGGCATATCTTTATAGGATAACAACTTTAAAAAATCATTTTTCTTTTATTTTGATTTGATCATAAAATTTTTTCTTCCTCTCCCTCAACTTCTAAAAAAAGAGAGGATCTCTATTTTCATTCATAAGTTATTAGAGATTTAATGATTGGGAGATCAAATGGAGTGTTAAAAATTTTTTTTTCTAACCTTTAAGTAATTCTTAGGAGTGTCTCTCTGATATACATGGCAAAACGATATACATGGAAAAGTAAGACATAAGTACCCCTGGGAAAACTAGATAACCTACTGGAAGAGGAGGCAATGGAGAGCATCTCTTCTCCCTATTCAATCCATATTGCAATTAGCATATGTCAAGGAATCGTGATCAATTATGACAGTCATGGCAGTCGGAGAAGTTGGAAGGTTTCCTGCTTTGCTATCCTGGAAGAGCCGGAGGCTATCGCATGTCAAGGCAGGGGACAAGCCATACGAGCAGAGAGAACTTTCTTCATCATTTCTTATGCCTACCGAACAGTTCGGGAAGCTCGTTGCATATACCGTAGCCAGTACTTCTCTACGGTGTAAGAGATCCTAACGGGGATCTAGACAACTACGAACGAGCATTCCCGTATCTGTTGAAATGAAAGGTAGGAATCGAATGGCACATTAAGTGATAGATCAGTTCCTATAAAAAGGCACATGGATAAAGTAAACGCAATCAAACCTTGTTGTACACTTATGCCATTTCCCAAATTCATTCTTGGGAAGATCTCACACCTATTATTAAGCTCTAAATGTCATAATACATGTAGAACTCCAATGGATGAGGCCGGATCCTTAACATATCATAGTCCTTTTTGCGTAAAGTCAGCAGTGTTTCAATTGCGTCTTTCGTAAAGACATCTCCTTTCATAAGGAATTCATGGTCCTTCTCAAGGGCATCGATTGCACCACTTAAGGAATCGGGGACTTTGGGAATGTTTTTTAATTCTTCAGGAGGAAGCTCATAGATATTTTTTTCCATAGGCTCTCCAGGATCTATCCTATTCTGAATACCATCAAGACCTGCCATAAGCATGGCCGCACAAGCTAAGTAAGGATTGGCAGAAGGATCTGGAGTACGAAACTCGATTCGCTTTGCCTTGGGATTGGCCGAGTAGGTAGGGATACGAATTGCAGCACTTCTATTTCTTGCAGAATAGGCTAGATTGACTGGTGCTTCGAAACCAGGAACAAGTCTTTTAAAACTATTTGTTGTTGGATTTGTGATAGCGGTGAGGGCAGGGGCATGTTTGATGATTCCACCAATATAATGAAGAGCCATTTCACTTAGCCCTGCATACCGGTTTCCAGCAAAAAGAGGTTTGCCTTCCTTCCAGAGTGATTGATGGGTATGCATTCCCGATCCATTATCCCCAAAAATAGGTTTGGGCATAAATGTAACGGTTTTACCATATTTTCTGGCCGTATTTTTTATTATATACTTATACATCATCATATCGTCACCTATCCGGAGCAGGGTATTGTAGAGGATATCTATTTCTGCTTGTCCTGCTGTAGCAACTTCATGATGTTGTCTTTCGACTTTGATCCCCATCGATTCGAGTGTCAAAACCATTTGATCTCTTAGATCCTGCAGAGTATCCGCAGGGGGAACAGGAAAATAACCTTCTTTATGGCGTATTTTATATCCAAAGTTCTGTCCATTTTCTTTCCCACTGTTCCATATTCCTTCAACAGAATCGACTTCGTAATAAGCGAAGTTGGCTTGGTTATCGTATCGAACACTGTCTAATATAAAGAATTCAGCTTCAGGACCGAAATAAGCGGTATCTGCGATTCCAGTGCTTTTAAGATAAGCCTCAGCTCTTATGGCAATACTACGAGGATCCTTGGAATAAGTCTGAAGAGTGATTGGGTCATATATTGAACAGATCAAGCTCAAAGTAGGTTCGGCAATAAAAGGATCAATAAAGGCGGTATATGGGTCGGGCATTACAAGCATATCCGATTCTTGTATTCCTTGCCATCCGCGAATAGAAGATCCATCAAAACCTATTCCTTCGGAGAAAGATTCAGGAGTCAATAGGTCTAAACCAATTGTAAAATGTTGCCAAGTTCCTAATAAATCGCAGAACTTTAAATTAACCAGTTTTACATTATGCTCCAGAGCAAAAGATATTACTTCTTCTCCAGTAGTACACCTCCTATAACATTCAGGCATCGTTACCTCCTCTGATTGGGTTAGATTTTGTTATGATATATCTTTCAAAAAGAAAATTTAGATCAAAGACTTTGAGAATTATTATTTTTGAGAAAAAAAATCAATTATTTAGAGATAGAAAAACACATCGAATTACATCCATACGTCCCATTTCTAAGACTGAGAAAAGAGAACTAGAAGAAAATCAAATAGCATTCTCACCTTTTTCTTCTGTCCGAATACGTATTGCTTCAGTAACGGGCAGAACAAAAATCTTTCCATCACCAATTTTTCCTGTTTTTGCCGATTTAATGATTGCTTCAGTAGCTTTTGGCAAAATCTCCTCCGTAAGCACTATTTCAATTTTCACCTTTGGTAAAAAATCTACCGTGTATTCACTGCCACGATAGATTTCAGTATGACCCTTTTGACGGCCAAAGCCTTTGACTTCGGTTACCGTAAGGCCAGCTATACCAATTTCCGTGAGTGCTTCTTTAACTTCTTCCAATTTAAAGGGTTTTATGATTGCTTCTATTTTATACAAAGCCATGTGAATTCTCCTCGTTCGTTCCTTATCAACATTTAATAGTTTTTTTATCTTATTGAGTCAATCATTGATAGAAAACACCAACTTAGTAAGCAAAAACCATGCCACCAAGGTTTTTAATTTCCTCTCATCTTCCACAACCATCCGAACATCTGAGCAATTGTGTTTGTAGATCATTTTGTTGGGATGAGCAAGGATTTTCTTGGGATTTACAAAAAAGTATCAGGTTTTAAAAAATAAAAACAATGATTTAGATTTCGGCAACAGATAAGAAATCCCTGTAAATTTTACATAACATATATTGTGCGAAGTAATATATTGCTTTTTTTCTTCCTCTTTAATGTTCCTCATGGAACAAATTTCCCTAAGTAGTCGTTTTTAAAATTGGCTCTCAAACAATTTTGATTTATGATCGAGTCCATGGCTAAAACACTCAATGCTGATGTCGCGATTATTGGTGCTGGTGGCGGTGGTTATCCGGCTGCATTTTTTTTGGATAAAGCTGGATTTAGAGTGCTAATGATTGATCCTATAGGAAATCTCGGTGGAAATTGTTTGGCTGAAGGTTGTGTCCCATCTAAAGCTGTTAGAGAAGCTAGTTTAATTCGTTCTTATGCAAAAAAATATGCTTTTTTTGGACTTTCAGGCCCTTCCCCTCAAGTTGATTGGAATGGCATTCTTGCACATAAAGATCGTGTCCAAAAAACTCGATATGAAATACATAAATCAGAGATTCAACAGTCTGGCATACTCTTCTATAAAGGTATTGGAAAAATTATTGATGATAAAAAAATTGAAGTGTGTACTGAAAATGAAAGTTTTTATGCTACTTTTAAACATTTAATTATCGCAACTGGCAGCCGTCCACATTCCCTTCAGATACCTGGAGCTGAACTAACAGTTAGTTCTCACGATCTGTTTAAACAAGAATCCTCAGTCCCCTTTCCCACCAAACCCATCATCATTGGTGGGGGATATATCGGGGTTGAGGTCGCTTCGATGTTAGAAAATTTAGGTTCTAAACCTTCTATTCTTGAATTTTCAAAGAGCTTGATTGGAGGATTTGACAAGGAACTCTCTCAATTTCTCTTCCAAAGACTTCAAAGCAGAATATCGATCGAACTAGAAGCTCAAGTAAAATCTGTAAAAGGTAAAGAGGGAAATTATGAAGTTATTTATGTTAAAAACGATCAAGAATTGTCCTTATTTGGAGATCTTGTTATAATGGCTACTGGTAGAGAATGTGTTAGCCCTGAGGGAATTGAGATTTTAGGATTTCAACGTTCTAAGGCTCTACCTGTTACTAACACGCTCCAGGTTTATGATTTTCCTCATATTTATGCCCCTGGAGATGTCAATGGAAAAAGTATGCTTTTTCATTCGGCTGTTCTTCAAAGTCGAATCACAGCCCATAACATTGCAGCTGGCGGACAATCAGTTGCCAGAATGGATTGGAAAAGTGTGCCATATGCTGTATTTACAGAGCCAGAAATCGCAAGTGTTGGATTGACTGAAGAAGAAGCCATTCACATGTTTGGGCACCGGATAGAAGTAATAAAGTATGAGTATGCTATTGATGCCCGTGCAGAAATTCTAGGAGAAACGGAGGGATTCATTAAACTTATTTTTGATTGTGAAGATAAGCGGCTTCTTGGTGCTCATATTGGTGGTATCGAAGCTTCTCAATTAATAGCCCCTTTAGCTTTAGCGCTTCGAGAAGGACTCGATGCAGAGGCTTTGGCTCGCGTAGCCTTTCCTCATCCGATGATTTCAGAGGGAATCAATAAGGCAGCCAGAGCATTTTCTCCCTAGTTTTTTTAGATGATGCAGATAGCTAAGTGTTTTGGTGCGTTCAACTAACAATATCTGGAATTGAGAGAACTCACACTTTCATAAGAAAAGATCACCCATGAACCAAGAAAAGCATAAATCTAGGCAAGACTGATTAATGAGGATTTATCAATTTCTAGTTTCTTCTTACCGCATGGAATTTTCTAAACTTTTTCTAAACTAATTATAGTTTATAGTCCCGAGAAAAGAATCATCAATGGAGTTTCCTTTTAATAGCTTGAAAAATGATTGCTTCTTCTTTCGCTTGGATCCAGGGACCAAATGGCAGATTTTGTTCATCTGCAAATCTCCAATCTACCCTATCTCCAGAATGGATTCCTAAATAATCTCTTACCGCAGGCGAAACATCAATTCCATAAGGAGCCTTTGGCCTACTATGTCCAAAAACATAACTGGCATCATCAGTTGTCCATGGCCCTACATCCATCCATTGAGCAAAACACCTTTTGCCCGTGGCTGGTACTCTTATTTCTATCCATCTCCCAAAACATTTCGAACCATTTCTCTTAGTCCATGCTACGGGAACAAACTTTCTAGAAAGCTCTCTATTCGCACTCGATGTATCATTAAATGGCAAGGCGACATAAAAAGGGTTTTCTGTTGGAGCAAACCTTGCAGGGAAATACCCTATCCTTTGGATGGGATGATCAATTCCTCCATAATTGTCTCTCCAGTGAGGATCCCAAGAGCTCATAGTTCCAGGTGGACTAAAATGCGCTCCTATCCACGCTGCTCTTTCCCCTATCCAAAAAATAGAAGCTCTAATTCCATAGTGCCAATCAGAAGCAAAAGTACTCAGTACAATATTTACTAACATGAAGGACAAAAGAGCTTGGATTGTTAGTTTTTTCATTCTTTTCGTCCTTTTTTGTGGTTTTGAAGATGAGTCACTGCTTCTCCACTTGTTAAGGGTTTCAATCCTCTAAAGGATCAGTCAACCCACTTCTTGACATTAGGATCCAGCCTTTAGCCCCTGTTATTGCCAATCTTAGGAGTCAACTACTCCGTCCTAAAGGACGGAGATTGCATCCAGCATACAAACAGCAGTCCCTTATTGGGCCGATTCTCCCGCCCAACATGCTCGCAAACCGGGCGTCTCTGGCTGGTGTAATCCGCATCCACCCAATCCGGCACTCCGCTCGACAGCCGGATTTTGTAAGCCGTCTTGGCTTGCACCTCCGCAAAACCCCAAGTGCTCCCCTTGCGGCGCTTTTCGCTTGCCTTCTCCGACTGTCTGCGCTCGGTTCGATGACAGATATCCTTCAGCCACTCCATGCCAACCATCGCGTGGGGCTCCGCGATGGCCTTGCTCACACAGTGCGCCGTGTCTGCGTTCAGCCGTCTTTCTCGTCGCACCAATCACCGCAAAACCGCTTTGGCTCCGCGAGTGCCCTTCGCTTGCATCGCACTTCGTGTACTGGCGGCACGCTTGGTCAGGTGCCTTCGGTGTCCACCAGGATAAAAACGACATTTGCCTCGGGCATTGGATTCCACCGCGATGTTCCGGCGGTTCATGTCCACACCCTTGACCGTGGTGATGGAGGCCTGCGGGTTCCGGTTCAAAGCCTTTTCGACGGACACCAGCAGATACCATGCCCTGGATGCAAGGTCCTGCCAGAGTAGGGCCCCGCCCAGTGTGACGCCATGCTCCCTGGGCCCGCGCCATCCACTCCAGATGCCGGTTCCATCCTTCGTATCGGCACCGGATGCCTCCGCCCAAAGTCCCCATGCTGACCGTTTGTTCCTTGCCCAAGGACCAGTCCTGGCAATGGTTCAAAGTCATGGTTATGGCAGTGAATCTGGGTGCCTTGTCGAGACCCTTATAGCGCCGGGCCGATCCAGCCTTTAGTTTATGGGCCGCGCCGGCTTTGGAGCGTTCCCAGAGGGTTTTGTAGGCCGCAGCCACTTGCCTGGGCACGTTGCATGCCATTTGAGCTGGCAGCACTAACCTCTCGCGCAAATCCTGGGACACCAGCCTTTGCAGTTTCATGCCTTGCGATATCTTCCCGCCCAAAAAAGCGACAGTGGATACGTGATTCAGGGCGTTACGGTAAGCCAACGCCGTGGGCAGAACCACCTCCTTCTGCTCTTTAGTGAGCAGGAGCTTCAGTTTGCACCTCAGCGATTGGGTGGCTGGCAATTCATTCATGTTCACGATTATTATGTTTCAGTTGTAAAGCATCGCCGCTGTGCGGCGGCGCTATCCCTCCCCGCCTTAAAAGGCGAGGACTCCCGCGCAAATTTGTTGAAAAGAAAGTGGCTGGATTTCAGAGACAGGATTTTATGCTCTAAATACAAACTATGTCAATCTTTAAAGTGAAGAGTTTAAAAAGAAAATTCTTAATAGAGACTTCAAAAGTTGATCATATATAAATTTTGAATCTTCAGCTCTATCCATACACTAACGACTGTTAGACAATCATTCAGAAGTCTTTGACACTTGTTTTGAGTCCTGTTCAGTTAACTTGCGAACGATGACAAAGTTCGACATAAATCTGACGATTTTAAGATGGGGCTTGTATCGCTCCAAAAAAGCATTTATTGCTCCAACAGGTCCAAGACCCCTGCTGGAGCATTCAAAGCCCATCTTAAGTGTTTTGTCATTGAATATCGATTGCAAATAATCACCCCTCCCTGTTTGACTCTATCCCAAGCGTTGATTAGATCAGCTAACATTATATCACTTCTTCCTGATCCATCGATATAGGCTATATCAATAGAATTCCATGGTACTTCTTTAATTTTGTCTGTAGACAATCCTTTTAAAATCTTGAACTTGTAGGCTTGTCCGGAAAGAGAGACATTGGAAATGAAGGTATTGTAGGAATGTTCCCCGAAATCATCTATAATGACTATGGTGGATGTGGGATCCGTTAAGATATTTTCAAGCATCCAGAGTGCGGATCTGCCTTCATGAACGCCTATTTCAAGATAAGTAAGATTTGGCTTTCCTTTGAATTCAGAGAGGTCTTCTCTCCAAAAAGGAATTCTATCTGTAAAAGTATCTCTAGTAAATTTATAAGGTTTTAAATAAATTGCGGCTGACAATTGGGAGTTAAGGAATAATGGATTTTGAAAAAAACTCTAGCACGAAAATAAAAGAAGCAGAAAGAACAGAAAATTTATTTCATTCTTTACATCTGTCTCATTCTGTGGCTGCAGACTTTTAGGATTAGGATTAGAATTCTTTTCTTTTAGAACTTTCATAAAAAACTAAAAAAAATTTTTATTCACTAAAGAACTCATCCGTAAATTTTAATAGCATTATGAGCTTTAGATATTTAATATATTAAATAAAATAATGGTCTAAAGTCTCCTTTTGGAGAAAATAACATTAGGAAAAAATCTTATTTTAATGTTTCATGATTTTGGTTTTCTCTGGAGAGTTTTATCAACACAAAAATTTTTACAGGCTTTTTGATCATAAATCAAAATAGATCTATTAATATAATTAATGATTAATAGGTTCTTCCTCTCTTTCTATAGCTCTTTTTCTTTAAAGTATAAGGTAGTCCAAAGAGGTTTTAAGGTTTGATATTAAAGTTAAGAGGATTGAATAGAAAAATCATCGAAAAATGGAAATGGTCTGGTAGCTGCCAGGATATTCCACTCCGCTTGCCTCGTCTTTCCTAGAAGGAATGTAACTGGTTCTGTAGGTTGGAGTATTGACTTTTTTCCCTTCTGCAGGTAATCCATATTCAGCTTCACGTTTCCATTTTTCGTTAAGTATTTCTGCTGCAGCCTCATTTTTTCCATCAATAACTCCTTGTTGGTAAGCAGTCATTCGTTTTTTGTCAAAATATTTGTTAAGAGCATAAGCTCCAACAGCTCCAACTCCTGCTCCAACAGCTCCGGCTGCATTTGATTTTCCAATTTCTTTTCCCGCAAAAAAACCAGCAGCACCTGCTCCACCAATACTCCCATAGCGTACAAGATTATCACCGGTTTGAGCCATAGGCCCATCATATCGATTGTAAACCTGAGTGGAACACCCATTAATCAAAAAATAACATGATAAAAAAAAGTATCCCTTATGGAAGCTCATACAGAATTTTTTGAGACTCATTGTCTATTCCTCCTGTTTTATCTACTAATAGGTTTTCCCAAAAAATTCTGTCCGAAAGAATGGCATCCATAATTGCTTCTTCTATTCTCCGAACTTCTTTTTCCCAACTAATCTCTCCCCCTATGGACTTGCTAATATGAGTAATAATAGCTTGTAAAAGAAATGGATTTTCTCTCATGGTTGTAGCTAAGGAATCAGTCCACATTTCCATTGCTTCTTTTTTGGATAACATCCATTGAGCCACTATAGGTGCCTGACCTCCATATTTAATTATGAGAAATACCGATCTGTTCCAATGTTCGGCGAATTGAGGACTTTCTAACCACCTCGGAAGAAGATTTCGCATAATCACGGGATCTTGAGCGATGACTTCTCGAAGATCTTCTGTGAGAGTTCGACCATTGGCAATGGCAATTTTTTGAGCAATTTTTTTTTCTTCATCTCTTTCCAAAGTATTTTCAGTGGCAAAAACCAGGACATTATTCAGATCGCTAAGTCCATCACACTCAATAATCGCTTCAAGAACCCTTTTTCTTTTTTCTTCATCCTCCCAAATAGTATCCCAATTAGCTGCGCATATATCAGCCAGCTCATAATTCCACGAAGCTATCCCTTGAAGTATAAGTTCCATTTCTTTTCCCGTAACAAGAATGTTGGTTACTCTTTCTTTCACAGTTTTTGCTGCAGGTAGAGCACAAACTCCTCGGTACCATTTCCAAAATTCTTCTTTGTCAGTTAACCAGCGATTTTTTAAAATTTTTCTTAACGACTCAGGAATGATCGTTTCCACCCAAAGCCTATTTATTATGTATTCCCAACCCGGCCCCATCGCCCATTTAACAAAAGAATCGATGTAGTATTGAGCTTCTTCTCCCAAAACAGGTTCTCTTTTTTCAATAGCTTCCTTTAATTGATCCTCCGCTCGCTTAAGCCACGAGTCATATTGTTCTACAGATATTTTGTGTTCGGGTTGATTACAAATCCATCTGCCAAAAGCATCAAACAATTCTTGATCATTGTTCAAAATACTTTCAAGCCAGGCTAAAGCACACTCTGGAGAATACTGGATAAGAAGAGGAAAAAATTTTTCAATGATAGGTGCCTTTCCTGTTTTTGAATAGACAAGATCCGCCCATGCTTCATCGTTTCTTAATAAATAATGGCCTATTGCATCGCCTATGGAAAAAAGATCCGCTCTAGTCAATTGACCGTTTTGATAAGCTTTTCTTAATGAAGAAGGAGTCGCATTTCTAGTTTGTTCACATAAACTCCAACTGCTACTTTTCTGGATCTCCCCTTCCCATTTCGGTCCTGCTTCCCATATCCATTCCATTGCTAGCTTACTAATTGCTTCTTCTTTGCTAAGAGTTTGACAAAGAGCCTCTCTTGTAGCTTCAGAGACTGCTTCAGCTGGACGAGTAAGATGCCAAAGAATAAAATCAATGAATCTGGGGTCCTTATCTACACAGATTAAGAATCGTTTGTAAGCTTCCTCTGCCAGATCAATTCTAAATGGAGTTTTCTTACCCATTAAAGCTTCCCATAGCCATAAAGGCCTTCCTTTCAGTTCCTGTTTTATCGCAGTATTACCAACAAGATAATGAATAAAAAAATCTTTTCCTTCGTAGGAGTGTAAGGCTTGCTTGAATAATCTAGATAAAGTGTCCCAACTTCTTCTATTTCTTTCTAGCCGATAAGAATATTCATGGGACAAAACAGGATCCTTTCTGACTTCTTCCCAAACATTATCCCAAAATGCATTATAAAAAGTATCTTCGTTTTTAAGATAAGTGGAGGCTAAAAAATATGCTCCTCGTCCATCATTTCCAATTCTGGAAAGCCTTCTAGCCACTTCCCAATTTTCTTCCATATTTTTCATCTTTATTGGCTTTATATCTACGGCTTTTAAGAGCGTTTCCATAACCAAGTCTGGAAGGGCATCTGGAGCACCATTTTCCCAATCTTTCAACGCAAATAAGACAGGTGGATAACTATTAGGGGTATAAAGTAAATAGTTTCTTAATGTCGAAATGGCTTGGGGATTAGATAATAAGGAAATCCAAAGCTTTGATTTCCCATCGTGAGCAATCCCTAAAACCTCTCTTTTAGCTGTGTCACTTCCGACCCTTAATTGATGGAATCCTTCAGAAAGAGCATCAGCTAAAAGCCCATCTCCTCGAAGAAGATCATCTTGAATAAGGTTTAGTACTTGGTCTCTTTTTAGAAAATTTAGAATTTCGCTATCCATCCAATCTTTTCGGATGAAATGGTTCGACTCTCCACTGGCTATCATCCATTTTAATGAGCGGTCTGACCATCCAGATTCTGCTAAAATGGGATTGAGATCGATTTCTTCTGGAAGTTTCTTGCCTAAGGATGATGCATGGGAAACGATGACAAAATTTAGAGGCAAAAAGATGCAGAGAAGAACAATTTGCTTCATTTTTTTATCCAAGACTCAAGGGGACTAAACTGGTGCTACTTTTGTCTTTTCTTCTCTAATGCCTAATGGATACTTTATAGATAGTGCTTCCAGTGCTTGGCGAATGTCACCAGGGAAGGCTGCTTTGGCCGCATTCCATGCTGGAAAATCATTAGGAGTGGTTGTGGTTAACCAATATTCTTCTGGCTCAATTTCTGCACGAATAACCCCGGATAGCGCATCAGGCCCCCTTCCCCTTAGATAAAAAGCTTCTCTCCATAGTTCTACTTCGCCATCTGTATGAACCCTAGCCGCAGATCGTAAATGAGTTAACAGATCCCTTTGACCTTGCGTGAGCTCTAGTTCTTTAACAGCATATTCAATATGATGTTCGCTTCCTTGAGGAAATAAAATCCAAGTGTCAACATTTTGTATGACAGCTTTCGCAACTGATGGATCATCCCCAAGATCCAGGATAGCTTGAGATTCTCCAATGACCGCACATCTTTTTTTCCTGTAGGTTTTAAAAGCTTCTATAATCAAATTGGCCGTAGCAGGATTGGATACATGTTGCCACATTTCTCCAAAAACCAAAATTTTAAAAACATTGGGGTTGGATAGAATAATATCTGACACGAATAAGACAGCCATTGGAATGAGAGCGGTTGCTAAATCCTTCTCCTTAGATATATATTCAAAATCGAAATGGACTACTCTAGTTTTCCAATGAATTTGTGTGGTGCCATTAAACCAATTTTTATACCTACCATCAATAAAAGGCTTAAGGGATTCAGCCAAAAATTTGGCATCGGATCTATAAGCCATTTGGCGTGCTAAATCGTCTAGCGTTACATAAAAAGCTCTATTTTTTACAGCATTAGAGAAAGTTTGTCTTGTTAAAGATTCAAGAATGTTTTTTTCCTCGATGCTCAGGCTATTTCCTCTTTGAGAAGTAGCAAGTATTTCCAAACAACTGACCACCTTGGTTAGTTCATAATCTGAAGGCTCTGACAGTTCTCCGCTTTTATTCCTCCGAGTATAAACCTCAAAAGGGTTGAAACACTTTGGGATAGCCATGTCCAGTCTGATAGTTGTTCCACCGCAAAGTTCAACGAGTCTATCATAACTGTTGCCTTTATCTAAAATCACAAGGATACTACCTTCCAAAAAATGTCTAAGAACAATCAGTTGTGCTAATGCACTTTTTCCAGACCCTTTTACTCCGCTTATGTAAAGCATGGAAGCACCTTCGTTTCTTTTGTCTTCCAAATCAAGAGGAACTAAACCTCCTGTCGTGTTTCCAAAAAGATAAACAGGTTTTTCATCGCTTTCTAATCCTCTGCAAATAGGCATCAAATCCGCTGCCATTTGCCCTCTTACAAGAAGAGGCCGAGTAAGCGGGGCATAAACGGCCGGCATTTCACTCATTAACACCGGTAAAAGGCTCGATTGTTCAATCCATCCTTTTGCCCTTGAGAGATCCCCAAAACGATTAAGCAATATTTTGGCTCTTTTTTTGATCTCTTCTTTTTGTTTATGCCAAAAATGAATGGTAAGCTGGATTTGAAGAAGATCATCCTCTCCCGAACGAATGTCTCTTAACAGATTCTGAGCTTCTTCTATTTGCATCCATGCTTCGATATTTTGTATACCCGATTCCCTTCTATTTTCATGAGGTTTATAGAGCATATCAATAAGGTTTAAACCAAGGCGCATCCTTTGATCCGCCCAGTCTATACGTTTTCTCAGTTTTTCTAATTCTTTTATTTTATCGGTCTTCCTAACCACAAGACTTACACGAACATCACGGAAGGGTAATCCTACGGTTAATTTTTCCATATCTCTGGGGCGCGTTTCCAAGGGTAATCCAACCATTGAGACCAATCCATGGTAGTAATCCCCAATTTGTAACATCTCTTTATCAATCCTTACTTCTTGAACCATCCAGGCATCCACAAAGGGCATCCTGTCGTAGTCGTAATTTACTTTCATTGTCTCTTCGACAGCTAATCCAGGATTCCACAGCCTAAAAAAATAATCCGCTATTTCATAAGCATCCAGAGGGAAAAACCGTGCAGAGGCTTTTCTTAATATTTCTGCAAAGACAGCTTCAGCTGCTTTTATACTTGAGATTGCTGAGTCAAATTGTGTTTTTGAGATCCTTTTTCTTACAGCTTCCGAACTCTCTCTACTCCCAATACGTAAAAACCATTCAGTTTTACTCAGTTGATTAGAGGGGGCAACCGTCAAAATCGTGTGGGTTTCAATCCTAACAAGCTTTCTTTTAGCCATCCGTTGAAAAAGTCTTTTTGCTTTTCTTTCTCTAAATTCTTTTAGCTGTTGATCAGAAGGAATACTAGCAAATGCTTCTAACAGAGGACCATAGTCTCCATTGCATGTAAAAATATGTTGGGTTTGTGAGATTTCATGAGGAAGCTGAGTAAGCAAAAGCCTAAGTTGATTCTGTAGATCGGAAAGACGAGAAGGACTGGCTATATCGGCTTGAGGAAAGTAGGTCCTGTAAAAGGCGTGAACCGCACCAAATTTGTCAATAATATATCTATCGTACAGTCCCGCATAAGGACACGCATCAGCCCAGTCTATGAAAGAAGGAATTCTCTTTTTAGTAAAGAGCTGACTCTTTACAAATAATCGTAAGGGGGAAACAAAATTTTTCATAGAGCTTTTGCGTTTAAAAAGAAATCTTCTATGAAGGATTTAAGACTAAGGGATATGTTCTTCAAATATTGATGCAGGGTTATAAGATAACTGAACATTAAAAAACCGGTGTTCATAAATTTTGGGGACTCTATGATAATCGATGATAAAGCGTAAAAAATGTGGAGGTTTATCACTCAAAAAGACTCGAATAAATGCGTAGATTATTACGAAAACACATAGGGAAAAATAAAAGTTGTGAGAATGATTATGAACAATGAGAAAGGCAGCAGCAGGAACGAAGATTAATGGACCTTCCAATCCCAAGAATGTTTCTTTTTCATTAATTAATCCCACAGATTTGCATACAGGTAGGCCATTTTTATCCCTTTCTTTGTCGGTATTTTGATTGAATGTTGAATAAGGTAAAGATGTTGTAAGAAAAAGATTAGATGGATTTTTCATCATTTTGTGCTGTTCAATAAACCATGAACTAAATGAGGACCGGCATAGATGACCGCTGCACCTACTATTGCCCCTATAGCAAAAGCAGGGCGTCTAAAAAAAAGCATTAAACCACCAAAAACTAGTAAAGATAGACTAATCCAATATAAATAATCTTGCAAAGAGCTTATAAATCCAGGAATTAGATTATCAGATTGATTATTGGAGCTACTCGAATTGTTTATAACATTAAAGTAGATTGATCCAAGTGTTTGGGCTGTTAGTAAAATTATCGAACCAGCCACAAATGCTCCCCATCTTTCCATTTCGACAGTATGCAATGCATGATTGATCCCCAGATATACAGTATAAAGAGATAAGAAAGAAAGAAAAAGGGAAGACTGAAATCCCCATATTTGAGAAAGAGCCTGTTGCAGGGGATCACACAAATAACAACTCCAAAAGATTTCTCTGCTCATCAGAATCATTTCCTTTAATTAAATAAAAATAAGCCTTATTGAGAAACAGCTCGAATTCCATTAGCAAGATGAGGTCCCCCATAGATTACTGCTGCAGCAACCAAGGCGCCAATTGTAAAAGCTGGTCTGTTAAAAAACCACATAACACCCCCAAATACCAATAAGCAAAGAGAAATAAGATAGCCGTAATCTGAAAAGGCCATCTGCAATTGTTGCAATGTAGTAAATCCTTCAGCATCAGCTCCATTAAGAGGTGTTACATTTAGAACCCCGGTCCCTCCGGCACCATAAGAAATAGAAGAATTAATAACATAACAACTAAAGATGCTTAATATAGCAATAATAAGTCGTAGCTGAAAAGAATAGTATCTTGTTTTCATACTTTCTTAATAGGAATGAAAAAAGAAAATATAACTTTTGTTAAAAAAAAATTTTTAAGAAGGGGAAAACAAAAGAAATAAGAGGTGATTGAGTCGTCCTTTTATTTAAAATTCAGAAGAATTTGATCTGGGTTTTCCATTATCTGTTTGTTTGTCTCGTCGTCATTTTTTTGAAGAAATAAAACTATATCTGGCCATTTATATTGATTTAATTTTTTATAAATGGGATTACTATTGTTTCTCAAAAAAGATTTAAAAGGAGAATAAACGTTTCTGAAATCGAATAAATTAGAAGAAGCTTCCCATCCCCCTTCTCCAGTCCATATTTCTTCTTTTTTGTTATCTTTGGATTGGATAATTATCCAAATTGGTGAGGCTATAGGCTTAATTTCCCCATTGTCTGAATGGAAAAGACTTAATGTTTGGCATAAGCTGACAGTCTGATTTTCTCCAAAGTTGGGCTGAATTTCTTCTCCAATGTCCACAGAGGCTTTGAGAAAATAGTGGCCGTCTTTGTTTTTATCTATCCAGATTGGCAAAGACTCGGAGATTTCCCCATCTGGCTTAAGCCAACAAACCAAAACAATCCATTTTTCTGTTCGATACGAAAATCTCTTTTCAAAAGATCCTTGAACGAATAGATCCTCTTGTGATTTTAAAAATGGGTTCTTTGGAACAATGCTTGCAGCGGGTTTTTGTTCTCTAGTAGTTGTTTTATTTTTTAATAAATAACTCGATTCTTTTCTTTTGAAAGGCAGAAATAAACTACTTCCCTTCCCTAAATAATCAGGTATTTCTTTTGCATTCGAAATAAAAGGGAAAAACATGGAAAACGACAAAAAAGGGAAGACCCAAGCTAAAGTGCCTTTCAGAATTTGACCTTTTTTAGACATAGCTGAATTGATCTTCCATTTTAAAAATCAAAAAGTTTTCTTTGATAAAACAATTCGAAGCTTGGAGCTATTTTGGCAAAGGATATTCTTCTTGAGTGTTAGGAGGGATATGCGCCATCGATTGCACATTATTTTTTTGTTCTTTTTCTATAGAATCAATGGATTCTATTGAAGAGGTTTGCTTGGAAGAACTCTCAGAAGTTGCCAAGTTCTGCAATACCGCTATATTCCGAAGCAGAGCTGCTTGTCGTCTTGAAAGAGCTGCTATTTCCTCTTCATATGCCTTTTTTTGTTGTTGGCCATTGGAATATACAATGAAAAGTTTTCCATCCTTTGATTCAACATTAAACAATCCAGAGTTTCTTAAAGGAATGATGAGATCGGCGGCAGTAATTCCTACAGGTTCAATGGTAATTATCAAATTGCCTCCGATCTCCCTAGCTATTCGTTTAAGCTCCATAAGTTCTGTGATTCGAAAATCCAAAACTATCGGTTGAAAGCTTTCGTTATTTGGAATTATTGATTGTGTTGGCAATTCCTTCTGGATTTGTTCTTTATTTTCTCCTATCTTGTCTATCGATTTGTTTTCTCTTGGAATGAGATTAGCTTCATTTTTCTTTAAAGGCTTGCTTTCTTTATTGGATAAATTCGATAAATCTCCTTTTAGAGGAAGAGAATGAGCAGATGGATTTGAGACTTTCAAAGGAAGGCTTATATCTGATCCATCATCAGCCCATAGAGCAAATGAAAATGAGACATACGCCCAAAGAATAAATAGACTCAGTTTTGAGACCGTTAAGGGATTTTTGATTAAAATCGTTGTTCTTCTCATTATATTCCATTCCTTTCTTTCATTTATGAATAGGATGCAGGATCTTTTTTAGGTTCCTTCTTAGATTTTGAAGAGAAAAATTCTGTTTCTGGAAAACATAGGGGGAGATTTTTGATTTTTGAAATCATTTTATAGGTAGTTTTTCCTAAGCCGTAGCGAATCTTTCTAAATAATCTCAATGCAACTGTTGGCGCTTTATTTGTCAAAGATATCGTCCTGAACATTACCCACAATGGGATAGTAATCCCCAAGAAAAGAAACAAAGCCAAACAAAAACAGACTAAACAGTAAAAACCAGCCTCCCATGAAAGCTCCCAAAATCCTAAGAAAACTATCCGAAAGGTTTCAGGCAAAAATTCTAAAAAGGAAAATAAAAAGTAAGTCTTACTCAGAGCATGCCGTATATCATGGCTAGAAGAATGAAAGAAAGCTAAGAAGCCTCCTCCTTCGTCAAAAATGGCTCCATAAAGGGATGTAAATAAGAGATAACACAAAAAAGAAAGGATGATCCAAAGGGAATTAGGAAGGAACGATAAAAGGAAAAATCGGTAGGATTGTCCCATCAACTGTGTATTTAGCTTAAGTGGCAATGTTAATCCAAAACACAAAAAGAGAAAAAGGGAAAGAAGCATAAGAGATTCTTCGATAAAATTGAGTACAATTGGGGTTAAAAGATAGAAGAAGAGAGAAAGCTGTGAAAGGATATAGGAAAAGAAAAGAACAGAGTGAAAAAATCCTTTACCTGCAACAATGAGCAGAAAGAAAAGTAATTTTTTTATTTTTTCTGATGGATAGTCATAAGGAAGAAATTTCTGAACGGTTTCTTTTGTTTTGGCTTCCAATTCCTCATATCGGTGCGGGAAGTATTTCCAAATCCCTTGGCTCTTTTCTACACTATATTCTAATGCAAATTTTGATCCAAGAGAGCTTTTATAATTAGACAACCAGTTATCCCACCATTCTCTAGGATTCTTCCCCTCAATTTTCATTCCTTTTATATTAAGCTGACCGATGTAGTTAACAAGCCCCTGCGTGATAATTCCTTCTATCGGATCAAAAACTATTTTCGGGATTCCAGAAAGAACAGTCATTACAATGAGGACGCAAAGAAGATAATCGACCGCTAAAAAACAGATCCTTTTTTTTCTAAATATTCTCAGTCCTCCAGCAGCTAAAAGAAATCCGATCAAAAAAGGAAAAGCCTTATAAAAAAAGGAAGTGGCCTGAGTGTAAAAAAGAGAAAAAATTTCACTTTCTTGTTGGCTTAGCTTGAGAGCGAGGTCATAGGAATATGACCGGGAATAAACCTCAACATTTTCCGCTTTAACCGATGGAAGAAAAAATAAAGGAGAAAAAACGAAAAAGAAAAAAAAGGATCGAATTACTTTCATAAGAAATGAGTGATTCGATCGAGTACAGAAAAAATATTTATTTGAAAGCTTAAGATGGCTGAAAATAAACCCAAAGCAAGGTCATAAAGAATTACGGAATAATAAAAATCAAATTTAATATTTAAAAAAATAAGATAAAAAATAATCAAATGTTACAGAAATGTTACAATGTTGTTACAATGGTATTTTTTTCTTGCCGAGAATCTCTGCTTATTTACAATGGTTATAACCAAATACTCTCATGAGAACCAAACTAACTAAATCTTTGGATATTGTTAGTAATCAACAACAAAATTCTACTCACTATGAACAGAAATTCAAGGAAGAACTTCCACTGATTCTTAAAGCAAAAGCTGCAGATGCGGAAGCCTTGGATTGGCTTGCTGAACATTCTTTACCTATAAGACAGCAAGTAGCTCGTTTTTATTTACCAAATTTAGCTGATCAATGGCCTGATGCTGAAAACGTTGGATGGATTGGAATACTTGATGCTCTTGAAAAATGGAATGAGAATTTCAACATTCGATTTTTAGATTATGCCATTCATCATGTGAGAAATAGAGTTAGAAATTATGCCAATGCTTGTAGAGCGACAGTTCGAAGACCAGCGTCGATGTACAGATCGTATAGAAAAATAGAGAGATTTTTAGAACAAGGACTGACCGTTGAAGAGATCACTGAATTGTATGGATGTTCTCTCCATGACATGGAAAAAATACTCCATGTATATTCTGGAGATTTAAGCCTTCATTTTTTTGTCTCAGACGACTCTGAAACGTCTCTTATTGACCTTTTGGTTTATCCTGACAATACAGCTCAAGAAGAAGAAAAAGAAGAAAAGCTGCAGAAGCTTTATATTGCGTTGTCTCATTTAGATGATATTTCTAGAAAAATAGTTTTATACTTCTTTGGCTTTGAAGGAGAAGGAGCTAAAAAAAGACCTACCGCCTGGATTGCTCAAAAATTAAGACTTTCTAGAAAGAAGGTTCTACAACTTTTAGAGAAATCTCTAAGTCAACTTAAAAGAGATTTTTTCCTTTTTGAAACTTTAAACATCCGACATCCCCTGCCTACTGGAATACCCTCTACAATGATAAACGTCAATTTTTATAACGACCCTTCATTAGATTACGAATAATGAAAACGAAAATTCAAAAGTCTTCTTCTATCTCATTAATTCCAATTGAAAAAATTAAGTTATCCAAACAGAATCCAAGAAAACAATTTCAAGAAGACAAAATCGAAGAACTTGCAGTAAGTATAGAAAAAATCGGACTCATTCATCCTATTCTAGTCAGACCAATAGAAGAAGACTATTATGAAATAGTTTCAGGAGAAAGAAGATGGAGAGCTTGTAAGAAACTGAACAAAGAATTTATTGAGTGTTTTATTCATCCGATGGATGAAAAAATGGCTCTTCAAATACGAATAATTGAGAATATTCAAAGGCAAAATCTTAATCCTATAGAAGAGGCTGAAGGGTACAAAAATCTTTTGCAAGGAGGGATGACTATTGTGGAATTATCCTCAGTCATAGGCAAGGGTAGAGATTATATCAGTCGAATGGTTACCCTATTGTCTCTACCTGAAGCGGCAAAAGAGGCGATAATATCTGGGAAATTGGCCAAACGCGCAGGATGGTATATAGCTAGAATACCTATACCTCAACTACGGGCTGTCGTTGCTTCTGAAGCGATCGCAAAATCTTTAACCGTTGCTCAAGTAGCCAAGATGGTGTTAGAAAATTTTCTTCTTGATTTAAGAAAAGCAAACTTCTCCATTTCAAAACCCGATTTGATTCCAGGTGTTCCAAGCTGTCTTGATTGCTCTAAACGAACAGGCAATTCAGAAGATCTATTCGAGGATGTAAAAGATGATATGGTCTGTACAGATCCAGAATGTTTTGCAAAAAAGAGAGAAGCTGATTGGCGTTTTCAATGCTATAAAGCTCAAAGTGAAAACAGAGAAATACTTTTTGATGAAGAATCAATAAGACATTTTGTTCCAGGAACATC
The DNA here is from genome assembly GCF_004421185.1 of Methylacidiphilum sp. Yel. Taxonomy (GTDB): domain Bacteria; phylum Verrucomicrobiota; class Verrucomicrobiia; order Methylacidiphilales; family Methylacidiphilaceae; genus Methylacidiphilum. The sequence goes on from NZ_LXQB01000030.1 coordinate 42,094, forward strand.
TAGACTTAAAATGGATTCTCCTTTTATAGATATAGATTCTACATGTGATTTGGATAAAAAAGAAAGAAAATGGGCATCCTTATTAGCTGAAGAATTAACTATAAAGGATAGTAAGCCACTTTTGCATCAGTACTTGGCACGGAGCCCAATTGGAACCATCCATAGGCTTGTTAAAAAGGAAGATGCGCTTTTTATTTTACAAAGACAAGGGATTACCTTTGCAGCGAAAGCAATCAAAGAATTGAAAGAAAAGGAAGAGGCTAAAAGAGAGAGAAAAAAGAAAGAAGAATTTTTAAATTTGAGCTGTTCTTCTCTCATATCCAAAGTGTGTGATAAGATAAAAACAGAGAATATTGATCGATCCTATAATATCTTTTTATCTCTGGCACTACGAGTTCTACCAAGAGAGGTTTCTACCTTTGTATTCCAAAGACACAATTATAAGCTTGGCACAATGAAAGAATCTTTAAAAATGCTAGAGGATATCAATGAATTGGAGTCAAAGGCAATCCTATTAGATTTATTCCTTTCTACGGATCTTTTTTTAAATAGTTATAATGATCTTCCTCCTCATCTTATCAGCATTTGTAAGATTTTATCCATCGATGTTTCTAAAGTTGTCGATGAAATACAATCTGTCAATCAGTCAAATTCATTTCTAATCAAGAAAAAAATAAGTTATTGTGGCACAGAAATCACTACAACATCTTGATCTGGTGGAGCAATCTTTTCTACTGTATGACCTTTGTATAACACTTTAACTTTTCGATTAGGTAAAAATTCGACCACCACAAATCCACCATTTGGAGTTTTAACGACAAAGTTCTGTCCTGGTTTCCCAAGAGGAACTTCTATCGTGGTTAATGCAGAATTATATTTTTTTAAATCTTGGTTTTTTGTATTTTTAACGGCGAGTCCTTCTTCCCCAACAGTAATAAAGGATGATGTCTTAGTTACATTAAAGGTTGAAGGTTGGGCGATGGTTCCCATATCTGGATCTCCTACTACAATGGAAGGAAAATTGGTAGAACTGTATTTTTTGCTTTGTGATTTTTTTTCTAACGCATTCATTAATGCGGCCTCTTTATACTCAGGAGAAGGAATGGATTCTGCCAAGCTAGATTCCATTTTTTCTAGCCTATTTTTCATACTAACAAGATCTATTTCTACTCCATTATCTTTGCTTGGAGGGTTGTCTTCGTTGGGATTAGGAACGATCGTTTGTCCATTATCCGCTCTGATATAAGGTTTTCCAGAGAGCTCAGCCTCTTCGAGAGTAGCCCAGTGTCCAGGATCAATAACGGTGCCTACATAATGTCCACCAATCCATTGTCCTGTTTTAGGATCTACTCTCGCTTTTGCCCATCCAGTATTTATAACCGGAAGAACATATGCAGGTTTGCTCCTGTCATAAACATCATATGGCTTAGTATAGTCGTAACTGTTTTGTATTAACGCTGGATCAATTGGCAAAGCTGTTTTTTTCTGCGAAACACAACCTATAACAAGAAAAACAACAAGAGCACAAAGTGTATATAATTTTATATTCATACTAATTTGAATCGTGGATTATGAATTTTCATCTCCCATAATCAGCTTTTGAAATATCCATATAACTTTTCAAAAAAACCCTAAATCTAGTTCCTGCTGGCACAAAAACATAGGGCTTGTATTGCTCAATATCTTGAGCAAGAATGTTCATAATCTGTTGCATTGCGTTAGTCCCTGCATACATTCCACCCAACATCATTGCCTGTTTTGCCCCATTGTAAGCTGGCTGACCATAAAGACCCCAAGGAGTGAGTCCATATGGAGACATATAATAGTTAAAGGATTGATATTCCATGGCGTAGAGAAAAGCTTGACCCATGGCTGCTAAAATTGGTCCTAAAAGTTGTTTGCCATATTCACTAACTCTGTATCCTTTGATTCCTTCTGTCCCATCAGTATGGAGGGCGACTCCTTGAATTGGTAATGATCTACCATCTTTAAAGATAATTTTGTCGATATGGACCATCATTCTATCTCTTAAAGCTGTTCCTCCGCCTGAAGTGCCGATCAATCGATCACCAGGTTCAAGAAGAAGATTCCCTTGAAAGTAAAAGGGAAGCCAAACTGCCCCTACAACATCGACATCTGTGTTAGAACTAAAAGCAGAATTTACCAAGGCTGCTTCTATCATCTCACCTTGTGGGGAGAACGAGTTAATATCAATATTTGCAAATGGTCCTTCTGAGCCTCCTTTATCCTCAGTTCCATTAGTTTCAAGGGCTGAAAGAGAAAGATTTCGGAAAAGATATCTTTTTCTTGCCCATTTTATGATCACCGGCTGATCTGAAGCTTGAGAATCCCTAGCCAAGGCTTTCTGATCGACTATACCGCGAGGAACAGGAGCAAGTCTGTTAGGAGGTTGTTGTTCTAAAACTCCAAGGGAACTTTTGTCTTTAGAAGTTGGAGGGGCTTTCACTTGGGTTGGAGGAAGGGTTGGCTCTGGAATCTTTTCTTTAGCCTGTACAATTTCTTCGGGAATAACCGCCTTTAGCTTGGATTTCTCCCCTTTTTGTACAATGACGTTCTTTTTTTGTTCTTGAGCCTCACTCTTTATCTTTTTCTCTGAATCTAAAGGTAGAACTTTTCCTCTAAAATAGGTATATCTTGCAGACTCAATAATCCTATACATCACCTCTGAGACAAGATGAATGGGTTTGATATTGTAAAAAGTGGCTACAGATAATATGCCTACAATGGTTAGAAAAAATTTGTTTTTAAGAAACTTTTTCATTTTTTACTTTCTTTCCAGATTAAAGAAAAAGGTTGATCTGGAGAATACGGAGGATTAGAGATAATCAAAAAGCCACTAGTCATTCCTCCAGGAGGTACAATTAACTTATTTAATGATACGTAATCGGGTATAAAGCGACTTTGCCCAATTGCTACCCTTAAAGTCGACTCATCTAGCCTTACCCGATATGGATAAAGATTTTTCCATGCGAAAGAAATTGCTAATAGACCAGAAGAAAATCTGTAAAGATAATAATAATCAAAACCAGTAAGTTTTGAACGTTTAAATATTGCCATTCTGCTCACATCCATCGGCTTTAAAGAACCTTCTCTAACCAAAAGATCATAGTTAGTGATAATTTGAGCCACACTTTTGACTGAAGAGATATATTCTTCTGTTCCTATGGAATAAGTAACAAGCTGTGTGGGCATTAAAGAACTATTTTTACTAAAAGGGCTAACTCGAATAAGGCTCAATGCCTTTTGGAAATCTGCTTCTACAAAAATATGATAAATTCTCGTTCTGTTTCCTTGAAAAAAAACTAAAAGAGAGGTATCACCCGTGGTATCGAGAGATCTTAGTATTAGTTTTACACCCTGTTTACTTATATGAATCAATTTAGAGTCTCCAATCTCCCATCCAACTATTGGCTCTGAAAATTCTATGGCTAGCGGATATCCTGGAGAAATTCGAAGAATTTCTACCTGACCGTCTTCCTGATGAATCATTTTAACCTTTTGTTGAAGAAACTGGAGCAGTTCATCTTCAGATAATTCTTCTGCCTTTTTACCATTGATAATAACAGGGGGAGCATCTTCTTCTGCAATTTGAGGTGAAGGATTTGAATTTATGTTTCCGTTCTGAAACGATGCATTGAGAGCATTTCTAGAGTCAAGCGGATCGATTTGTTGACTCTTGGCAATGGAGGCAAACAGTAGTATCAAAAAGACAAAGAGTTTTCTTTTCATTTTTCGGAGCCTCTTTTCTTTGAAGGTAAAATAGGTTCTTTTTTCAATATTTCAGGCGAACCAACTATTGGTACTGTATACGACCAGATTTTTTCTGCTTCTGCTCCCTGAAACTCTTCTACTCCTTCGAGTCTTAATCCTAAAGGATTCATCGGTGTGTTGCGGCCTTCACTGATATAAAAGAGAATAACAACTGATTCACTTGTGATATCTGGCATACCATTTTGAATTTGGTAACAAGCCCGATCACATTTTCCGGCAACTATTAAATAGCTTGGCAATTTTGGAGAGTTATATTTACGCACTTCTCTCAAATTCCATACAATTCTTTTTCCATTTCCACCATTCATCGCCAGTGGAACATAGACTTCTTTAAATGCGGCAGCGACCTTGGGAGAAACGCGATCGGCAACTGTTGAAAGAGAATAAGAGCCAGGGCTTACTTCATAAAGAGCTTTACCCACTTCCTGAATAAAAGAAAAAATCATGTTTTCATTTAATTTAAATATTTCAGTTTTTGGCCAAATAACATATCCTGGTAGATCGACAATCATTTGAGTTGGCTCATGAATCTTCAGATAAAGTGCAATACCAAGAAATATGATCGCTATAGCTTGTAATAAACAGAAAAGCAGAAGCCAACTGTTTACAACAGCTAGATCTTCCTTCCATTCCCATATGGTTCTTAAAAAAGCGGGTAGCCTTATTCTTTGAACACCGTATAATCCATCCCTTTCTCTTTCAGGAGGATTGACCTCATGTGGGTTTCGAAAAACAAAACTCATAATAATCAAAGTATTAATAGGCCATTACAGAAAATATTTTGCGCCAACAAACGCACAAATTATGCAAATGAAACATTGTCTTCCTATTCAAAACGATTTTGAAAACTTTCTTCTCAAGGAACGGCTGATAGTTGCAGAAAATCTTAAAGAGTGGAAAAAATCTGACCCATTCTTTGATCTAGAAAAAGCGATCTTACGATTTTCTACCCTTTTTTCATGGGAAAAGTGGTCGGAATCATTCACCAATCGTAATGGATGGCCACCCCTATATCCTGCTGATAGAGATCATCCCTTGCCCCCTTCAGCTTTCTATTCTGTAGGCAAGAAGCTAGAAAAAGAATTCAATGCGATAATCTTATGGGACAGTCCATTTTATGTCATCGGTATTCTCAATCCTTTTCGCTTACATGAGGTTGAAATTTTTGCTGCAATTAATTTCCCAGATAAACCAAGAATTTTTTATCTCTTACATCCTAGCGATTTGGCCAATCTTTTTCTGAAAAGGGAAAGAGGGGTAGAAGGGTTTCCTGATTGGGAGCAAGAAGATAAGGAAAGGTGGTTAAAACTATTAAGGTTAGAATCATCATTGTATCCACGAGTAGCTGATATTCTTGAACAAATTCTTTTTGGATCCGAACCAAAAATTATTATTCCAGAAGGAGCTGTACAAGCTTGTGCAGCCATAAAAGGATTTGAAAATGCTCTTTTATGGAGGAAGTCTCCTACCTGCTCTTGGGTTCTTACACCAGAAGCCTTTAATTCTAAACTAGAAGATCAACTGATTGAAGCTTTAAAAACAAAAATCAAACTTGTGATTTGTTCTCCTGGTTATTTCCAAAAACTATTTCTTCTGGTTGAAAAAGAAAACAAAATTAAAGGAATTTTACCAGGAGATCCTCTTCACGTAAGGGAATGGCCTCAAGTAGATTTAGGTCATTTTAACGAAACAGGAATCACTCTTTATCATGCTATCATGAGCAGTGCCATTGATATGGGAGCCAGCGATATTTCCCTGGAACCTAAAGATCATAATGTGCGAGTGCGTTTCCGCATAGACGGTGATTATTATGAACAAGCTCCCCTAAGCAGACTTCAATATCAGATCCTATTGGATCGAATTAAGCTTTTTGGAAATATGGCTGCCGATCAGAAAGGGATATTTCAAGACGGAAGTAGTAGTTATCAGTACAAAGGGATACGTTATGACCAACGGTATAGTATTGTAATTGGCCAAGGGATGGAAGAGCATACAGCCATTCGCATTTTTTCTTCTCGGATTCCAACCCTTGATGATTTGAATTTGCCGCCAATGGAGCATTCCTTTCTTTTGTGGTTTTTAGCGAATGGACAGGGGATGTTTATCTCCGCGGGACCAACAGGAAGTGGAAAGACAACTACTCTTTATGCTATGCTACAGCATATTAGTTCTCCTAGAAAAAAAATAATTACCATTGAGAACCCTATTGAAAAACATTTTCCCGATGCCATGCAAATCGAAGTTAGAGAAAAAGCCGGAATTACATTTGCCACTGCTCTGAGAGGAATAGTTCGACAAGATCCAGATATTATTATGATTGGGGAAATACGTGATATGGAAAGTGCTCGGATTGCTATTGATTCAGCATTAACTGGCCATCTCGTATTTTCCTCTATTCATGCAACTGATCCTGTGGGGGTAATAGAAAGAATGGTTCAGAGTTTTGGCATTGATAGGCTTGCTGTATCTTATGCTCTGAAATTGGTTGTTTCCCAAAGGCTCGTTTCAAAATTATGCCCTTATTGTAAAAAAATAAGAAAAGCCACGACAGATGATTTAAAATATTTTCCTAATTGTCAGGTTGCAGAGCCTGTCGTTGCAGAAGCTAGTGGTTGTCAAGCATGTAGAGGAACAGGGACGGCTGGAAGGATGCCGATTCTTGAACTTCTTCCATTCGATAGTGAAATTATTTCTTTAATTGAAAATGGTGCAAGCCCTAATCGAATACGAGCTCATAATGAAAGTAGAGGATTTAAGCCATTAGCTATTCAAGCTACAGAGCTCTTTTTTACAGGAGTGATATCCAAAGAAGAAGCTTTGCTCCTACTTTCTTCTCGCTCATATTCTAGCATATTCTGTTGATCTTTTATCTAAATTTTTTTTGGACTATCGCCTAACACTATATAAGTATGAATAATCCTCAAATTCATCTTAATGCCACTAGAGGCTTGCCATTGTCTTCTCTTCTCAATGCTCGCTTTCTTACTCCAAGTTTTCGTGAAATAAGTATCCTTGATCAGTCCTCTCCTAATGTTGATGAAAACACTTTCAAAGAGATGCCTACTGTTTTACCTAATGTATTAGGACTAGGAGCTGGATATGGAGCCTATACTCAGTTTTCAAAGAATCAAACAAATTATCCTGGTAAAATTGTAGAAGAGATAAAAAAAGAACCATTTTCTTTTGCTCCTCTTGAAAAAGAAAATGTTAAAAATTCAGGATCCATTGTAGCTATGGGAAATGAAGGAACAACACAGCAATTAAAAGCAATAGAACAGCTGCAGAATAGAGAAATAATGGATAAGCCGGATTCTTTTTTATTAAGAGTTGTAAAAACGATTACTCGATTAGGAGGTCCAAAGTACGCAGCATTTTTAGGGGCCGAAATTGCAGGTCCAGGAGTCTACAGATCCATGCAATCGTTGGCGCATGGGAAAATTGATGAGGCTATGTTTAATATGAGTGAGGCGGCTATAAAAGGAGCGACAGCTGTGGGAATTGGAAAAATAGGCGAAAAGTTGGGAGAAAATGTCCTTGGTGGAATTCCTTTGATTGGAAAACCCATGGGAGGATGGCTCGGATGGGTTGTTGGCTCTTCTATGGGTGAAAGAATTGGTGAGAAGCTTAAAAAAATAGTAGAAAAGTTAAAAGCCCCTACTGAGAAAATAGAAAATATAAGAAATTCTGAAAGGTTTTATACGAAGCTTCAAAATTATCAGCATCCAATCAATAGAGATTTTTATTTCCCTGAATACTTTTCCTCAGTTTCTAATTCCAATTTTCAAACACGACCCCTGCTTTCCTATTTAAATAAAAAAGAAGAAATTGCGCGATAAAGATTTAAAAGAAAAGGAGGATGCACAATGAACGAACAAAACAAACGAGTAGAATTAACCGCACATCAGGGAGGAGAAGAAAAGCCTTTGGCGCATATTCAATCATTTGATCATATTTCAATGAACATATCCCCTATGGATATTATGGATGAGAGAACAAACAAAACAACAAATAGAAACAAAGAAAGCGATAACAGATCCCTTCCTGTCCAGCAAAACTCTATCTCAAAGAATTCCATTGGAGCCTTATCCAATATTCAGACACTAAATGCGATAGGCTTGACTAGAGCTTCTGCTAAAGAACAGCTGAAGCAGGGAATAGATTCAGCTTCAAACCCTCAAAAATGGGATGGAATGTGTACCTGTAGGTGTCTAGAAAGAAATGACCAAAGGTTAAGCTCTTTGGATTGGAAAAGAATTGATGAAAAAGCCAATAGTATGGTGAATCAAAAAACAACAACCCCCCATTCCCTACCTTCCTATTGGAATATTCCTGGAATAGGAAAAGGGCCTTTTCTACAACAAGAATTTTGGCAGAAAGCATTTGATGAGAAACAAAACCAGAAGTCTCTTGAAAAAGAAAAGGAAGAGGCCCCAATTTTTAATCCTGAAGGCTTAAATCCTTCGCTAATACAAGGAATTTATCACTCAGATACTCTACTTGAACAAAAGAAAATACAGGAAAAGATTCGATAAACAAAAATTGTAATTTAATTTATTTCAACTATTGGAAAGCAGTTCACAAAATGCTTTCTTTTGCTTGAGAGCGTTTTTTAAATATTCTGTTGCAATTTTTAATTTGGATTGAATCTGTTGCTTGGTAAGTCCTAAATAGTAGCCTATGGAATCATGATTTAATGATTCTACTGGAATAGATTGATTTTGGAATGTTCCCATAGCACAAATCCCCATACAATTAAATGGACAATTTTTGTTTTCAAGAACCATTTTCTTTTTTTTACAAGTTTGTACATACTGACAGAGGGCGATAGGTTGTAAATTGTTTTGCTGAACTTCTTTTGACTTTACACAAGAAAATAAAACCAATAAATCTTCGTAGTACACTTGCAAAAGATCTTTCGGCCATTGAGTTGGATGAACTAACAAGTTTAACCAACCTCCTTCTATGGGAATTGATTCAATTGCTTTGTTATTTGGGAATTGGTTAAAAGTTAAAAGATTAGCAGGAATAGAAGGCAATAAGTGTGGCAATGTGTTGATGGTGTTTTCCCAGAGTATTTCTTGAATGACTTTTTCTGTGTGGTAAAAAAAACCATTTGATGATGAAAATGAAGCAAAAACATTCATTAGTTTTAACAAAATTCTTTTAATTTTCTATTTATAATAGTATGCAATCTCAACCAATTAACCCAACTGACTATTTGGATAATTTTAGATTTAAAACAATATTCCCTGCGTATTTTGATCCAGGAAAATTTCTCCATTTTTTTTCTGGTCATCCACGCTTAGCTAAAGCAGACCTTATTATCATTTCAGAGGATATGATTCAGCCATTTTGTCAGTATACATCTATCTATCCTTCATTACCCTGCTTTTTTGGCGTTCACACAACAGTCGATCGACTTAGTGAAAAAAATCTCTCTTTTTTTGAAAATCTTAGTTCATCTTGGCATTATTCCTTTATCGCTTGTACTATAATCAACTTGGCAGTTATCGAATCATGCTCACATTTTTTACAAAATTATTTTTATTTTAAAAACAATCGGTCAAATGAATCATCAATGGTTCATCCATTTTCTCCCCTTTTGGGTTGGTGTTATTATGAATCAACTCAATTTTGGTTTGAAGATTATGCTCCAATTGTTGGTAAAAGAAATGCCTTTGTTGATGATCCAGCTACTTTCAATCAGCAAGCAAAAAAAATTCAGGAGTTTTTTTTACCTTACAACTCCTTATTTTCTGAAGAAGAAAATCCATATTATTTTATAACTGATAATGTTACTACTTTAAATTTTATTGAATCTCTATATAAGAATAAGGAAAAAAGTAATGCTTTAATCCCTATAGAATTGAGAAACAAGAGTGTTTCTCTAGATCAATAACATCTAAAAAATAATTTAACAATGAAGAATCTATTCTTTTCCTATTCTCCAAAAGATCCAAAGACAAGCGATTTGAGAAAGAATGGCTAAAAAGATTCCTTTTTTCCAAAAAAAAGCTATGAGAGAAAAAATAGCCGTAAAAAACCCTAAAAAAATACCTATCCGAATGAGTTTTATCCTATTGTCTTCATTATTCAAAAAAATACTTTTTAGCTTATCGATAAACTCTTGAAAAAAGATTTCTCTTTCAACAACGCAATCTCGATCAATTTTATGCGCCAACAAACGCACATTATGAAATTCATTATCATTAATAAAGAGAAAATGCATTGCTTTTTGCCCATTGATCAGAATAGAACCACGAATGGATCCTAAATAATTTACTCTTGGCAGTTTCCTGTAATTTCCTAGCATAATTATTTTAGAAGCCCTGTCAGCTTCAATCCTTTTCGACAATAAGGCTTCTATAAACTCGTCGAAATTTTCAAATCCATAATCGATCCAAGCATTTTCTCTTAAGAGAAGCCATTGATTATCATTAGTTTTTTGAGCATAGACAAGTGAACCATCGGGAAAGATTTTAGGCCAATATTCTTCATAACTTTCTATCCAAAATCCATCAATTAGATTACTGCTAACTGCATCTGCCCATTTTTTCCAGGGCTTAGGCCATTCGATAATAAAGTTCATATTCTAACAATAGATCGCTATTAGTAACGTTGACCTATTTAATGTATAAGAATGAAACTATTCCAAAAAATCAGAGAGACTTTAGTAGGAACGATAGGCCCACAATATGTAAAACCAAGAGAATCTCTTTCTGCTAAAGTCAAAGGAAATTATTGGTCACGGCATCCAATAAGTTCTTCGGATTTTGGAAAATTGTATTTTCGAGTTGAAACAGAACCGCAGGAGCTAACGGATGAATCTGGTAATCCTCTAACAATTAAAGACTTATTTTCCCACATGAGCATTTTGGGTGGATCTGGTGCTGGAAAAACTCGATTCGTTCTGACTCAAGTTTTGGAAAGCCTTTTTAGAGCTACTGATCTTAGAGATTCTAAAGAAAAAGCAGAATTAAAATTTTCGGGATTTATAATGGATGGAAAATGCGAACTGACTGAAATGGTATTATGGCTTGCCAAGAAATATGATAGAGAAAAAGATGTTTTGCTTTTTGGGCCTGAACATGATCTTGCTCTAGATCCATTTAATAATCCTGATTCTCTACCATCAGAGCTTGCTGATTTAATGATTACTTTAAAACAAGCAGTTGATGATGGGAAGACAAGCCAAGATCCTTTCTGGGATGCCGCTGGACGGAAACTGTTTAGCTCCATTTTTCAACTTCATCGAGAACTTGTTATAGCTGCTCAAAAAGGGATTATTGAAGACTGCCCTCCTCCAATGTCTTTTCCTCTCCTCAATCTTCTTGTCATGGATCGAGGACAGCCTGCAAACCAAAGCCAAATATCTTCAGCGGAAAGTGTTTTAAGAGAAAATAAAGAGAAAGTTTTTCAGGGATTGGAAAAAATCAATCGCCTTATCAACAGGATCGAAAATCTGGTCCAAGAATGGAAAAAGAAAATTAAAGACATATATGTTGCGAATAAAAATGCGCCGGAAAATGAAAATGAAGAAGAGAGGGAAAAGAGACTATGGAAAAAAATCGAAACAGAAAAAATTTTAAAATATTTAAATGGTGAGCAAGCTTCGAAATCGCATTTTGGTTCTTCTAGCATTCTTTCCTTATTCAATGGCTTGCGTTCTTTTCGTGCTGCTTTTTTTTCTTATTCTCAAAATGATGAATTTCACAACAATCTTCTTTTAGTGTGCTCGGAACTAACAGATCGACTAAAAAAACTTTTAAAATCTTTTAAATTTGGAGTTCTTCCCAACCTTGAACTTTGGGAAAGCTGCCTAAGTCTTATTGATGAGATAGATCAATTATTGGCTTTATCTAATTTGATAAACAATATTGAAATCCCTGCTCCAGAATATGGTCCTTTGCAAAAGTGGTTAAATTCTTACGAAAAAATCCTCCATCACTATGGAAAGGATCCCTATTCAGATGAAGTTTACCTTTATTTCAAAGGTGAATATCTAAACATTGCCAATGAAAGAACCTCAGGTTCCATTGGTATGACAGTTTCGGTTCTCACATCACTGATGACTCAGCCGCCTTTTGATCGAATGGTAAGTCCCAAAGGAAACCTCAATTTTGCAGATATCATTGATCAGGGAAAGATCCTCGTATTGGATATGAATTTTTCTAGATGGAGAAATGCAGCAAAAGTGGCAAGCATTCTATTAAAACTCGATTTCTTTCGATCAGTCCTTTCAAGAAAGCAACTAAAAATTGATGGCAGACCAATTAATCAACAAAGACCTGTAATTTATCTCTGCGATGAATTTGCTACAGTAGCAACCACAGGAGATTGGACTGGAGAAAGAGGTTTTTTTGATAAGGCAAGAGAATATAAATGTGGTTGTATTATTTCTTTTCAGTCTTTAGCTGTTTTGGAATCCCGAATGATTAAATCTGAAATTGAAGCTATTCTAACAAATACAGCAACGATCATTTTTCTAAGAAACCCTCATATGGAAACCAACGATTATGCCTCTAGTCTTTTTGGTGAAATTGAAAGAAGTGACGGTTATCTATATAGAGGAACACAAGAAATTCTTTTTGATTTATCAAAACCCATCGCCCATCAAGATTTTCAAATCCAATTCCGCAAAGAGCCGATTTATCCTCCTTATGTCTTTTCTAGACTTAAAGATGGAGAAGCGATTGTGAAACTTCACCCTCGGTTTGGGAAAAAAAGCATAAAAAGAGTTCAATTTCTGCTTCACCTTATCCCTAGATAGAAAGGAGCGTTATGCTTGATCATGTGACTAATCCGCAGCCTCCTGTAAACAATAATAATTTGCATATCATCGGATTACTAATGCTTTGTTTGATCTGTGGTGTTATGACCGTTACAGGGGATCATCTATTATTTTCAACCGATAAGCTTAATTTTTGGGAACTTCTCGAAGCTTTTCCAATAGCTCTTCTCTATATTCTTCTACACTCTCGACGAGAGGCCGATCTAGTTGTTTTTCTTTTCGAAGTTGCCCTTCTATCCTTTCTTTTTTTGGGATTATCTAATTTTTATTCACGTTTTATAGGCACACCGAAAAGGATATGGCAAATGGTTAAAGAGGGAGAGTTTCAAGCTGAATTAAAACAAAAATTCACAGACATAATTAGAGCAAAAAAAGGAATGTGAAGATCTGTTCTTCAACTGTATCTATCAATTTACTTTTCTACTATGAACATGAAACAATGGAAAAATGCTTCACCTTTTCTCTTTAGCTTTCTTTCTTTTCCTCTTTTCCTCTCTTTATTCTATTTTAAGAATAAAACAACATCGGATGTCCTTCATTTTTTGGTACGCGGCCTTTTTTCTCTAAGCAATAAGTCATTAAATCAGATGGGAAGCTTTTTAGATGTAGTCTTAAATGACTTTTCTATGATGATCGAAAATGGATTTAAAGAAATTGGAGGGTATAGAAAATGAACAAAAAAATTGTTGGTAATTGGAAAGAGAAAGAGTATTTATGTGCAGAAGAAAGCGAAGAGAAGGAGCTTTCTAAAATTGTTTTTCCAGAGGATTTAGGAATTCATTTTAATGAAGAGTTAGAATCCTCTCCTCTGTCATTAAGAGCTATTCTTTTTGAAGCCTATTTTTATCAAAGATTAGGCAAAGAAATTCCAAGAAATTCAAATAATGAACCTTCTTTCCCTGCCATTGTCATAGATCGGAATTTTTTTCTTAGTCTTTTAGATGGAGAATATCCTTTATGGTCTCAGATGTATGACGAAGCTCCTGAAGCATGGGAAGAATGGTTTATCATCGATAATCCCAAAAAACCTGGCACTGTAATTTTATCTATGCCTATAGAAAAAAAGGAAATTGGCAACCATTCCATTGAATTTATTAAAAGTTCGTTGCATCCATTGAAAAACGAGCTGTTGGAGTGTTGTAAAAAATTGAGTGCCAGTTGCCAACTTCTTTATTCCATCTGGGAAAAAAGAAATTTTCGCTTTGTCGTCTTCAACAAGTTACCAAAAGATTTTGTCAACAAGAAGTTTAGGTTGGAGCAAATTGACAAACAAAAGAAAATTTCAATGGAGATGAAAAAATGAAAAAGAAATCACTAAAAAAAGGAATTCTTTTACATTTCTTTCTCATGTTATTCATGCAGTTTCCGCTTTTCTCTGACTCCTCCACCATCATTCCTCCCATTCAAAATTATCCACAGGCTCCTTCCGCTCCTCCCGTAACTTCTGGAGGGGGATATCCAGTAGATGTAACAGGATTTTCTGGGAGTGCAGCCGATGCGATGAACTATATCGTAAATAGGCTTCAAGACATTCAAAACATCCTTCGAGATAATGACGAACATGTTCAACATATTGATCAAATGATCTCTGGAACAAAACAATTAAGTCAACAACTAGCTTCTCTTGCGTCAATTGAAAATTATGAGAATGCCGTCTCTCAGGTCCATGTCCCTCAAAATCCATACAATGATCCAAATTCTAGCTCAAACTTTTTAAACACATCCATAACTCAATCTCAATGTTTAAATGGAATGCTCACTCAACTGCCTTATGGTCTTCAATTTGACGGTAACAATTTTAATGGCATGGGTTTGGGATATGTAGGGAATATAATGGGATTATCAGGTCTTCCCATTGGTTTAGATGCTTTCCCACCTTTTATGTTGACTTCTCTATCCCCTCAACAATTTGCAGTAGGCACTTCTCTTGCTCAGCAATTTATGGGAGGAAGTAACTTAGGAACAATGGTAGGAGGGTTAGGATATATGGCAATGAATTTCTTTCCAATGTACATGGGTTCCAATCCTCTATTTAGCAATATTGGTGGATTGATGAGTTTATCAGGTCCACTAAGCTGGGGAATACTTGGCAATCAGATCTCTTCAACTAATGGGCTTAATGGTCAAATAAATTTGGGATCTGTTTTGCCTAGCATTTTAGGCAACGCTATGGTATTGGGATCTAACGCCTTGATTAGATCATCATCCCCAAATGATCCCTTATATCAAAGTGTATTATGGGGAGGAAATGCCTTGCAACAGCTTCTTTTCTGGATGAATAGCAGTTCCCTCAATGGACTTTATAGTCCTGTCAATGGAATCAATCAGTCGAATACCTACGGCCTGAGTCCAAATCTCTCGGAAATATATTCTGCAGGTGCTTTCGGGGCTGTTGAAGATTATTTAATTCGATCCAATTTAAGGAAACAGTCAAATTTTTTGTATCAATTTTCCAAAAAGTATGAAAAGCAAATAATACAATTTACTCTATCAACAAAACCAGGCGAACCTGTTATATTTTTTGCATCTAATAGATTTGATAAAATCGTTTTCCCTTATGCTTCTTTACTCTCAATAAGAAGCGCACAGCCAACTGATAGTGAAGGATCAATTGAGATCTCACATAGAAAAGAGAATAATCTGGAAAATGTGCAAGTCCTTCCAGTTCAACTTCTTAATCCAAGTTGGGGATCAGGAACTTTAGTGACAGGAATAAGTCCACAATCTTATCAATCTTATATGATTTTAATACAGGCAAATACCGCTCGCCTACAGCAAAATGTTGCAATAGAAAGATTAGATGTTCAACTCTATCAAGATACAGTGAATATTATACAAAAATTAACCCAACTCCAAACTGATATTAAATCTTTGAGAGAGCAATGCCAACAAAATTATCTTTTAGCCATTCCCCAAATTTCTCAGCTAGAGGTTATGGTAACAAATCAACTCAATAACCAACAGCAGTTTTTGGAAAAACTGAAAAACAATATAGAAAATTATAGACAAACTCGGTATCAGTTGCTTCTAGATCGGTTGCATGTCATTGACATGATGAAAGAAAAAGCCGCTCTGGAAGCTGGACAAGCTGCTTCTCATTATTTAAATGAAATACAAAGTCAAATTCCTTCCCCAGGAGAAACCTAAATAACTCTATGATACTAAATGCTATCTTTGTCTTTGAGAAAAATTATTACAAGAATTTGACATGGTGCACGACAAGCCTATCCGTTAATGGCCAGGAAGGATAGCGTGGAGGGCTAAGCCGTCCTTGTCTTTTATTTCAGCCTGGTGTCTGCTGTTGTTCGTTGTACTGCACACGATGCATCGCCATAACTTGGGGCGAAGTAAGAGCATAGAAGGCCTTTCCAGTAGTATTTCTGGATGAAGGGACTCTTCTTCGAAGTAGGCGACTGGATACAGCCTTAAAGACTGTTAAGGAGAATGGAAACAGAAACCTTGGGTAAAAGTATTTCACCAATAGATGATAGACACAAAGAAATATAAGACTATCTTTTTTAAAATCATATGCGCCATTGAACGCTTTTTATAGAAGAAAAAAGTTTTTTATTCATATATTCCATTAAAGCGAATTCTGCAAAGATTATTAATTTCTGAAAGGAGATTTCTTACTTCGGATGCTAAAGCCATAGGGTTTTGATCTAGGTACTTTCTATCTTGAGGTAAAGGAAGAAGTCCTGTTAACAAAAATTGACTCCATTCTAAAAGAGTCATATTTTGATTACGAATGCGCCAACAGTCGCTTATCAATCGAACAAGCTCTGGAGGAGAAGGTTTTTTCTTTACACCTGGATGCCTTCTCAGTTGATTGGCGGCATTTATAAAGATTTCACAAAATTTTTCAGAAGCCCATGGATTGTGCATTTTTATAAGTTTTGTTTCCATTTCAACTGAGGGCCAGTTCATATAGATAACCCGACATCTTCTTAACAAAGCTTCAGTAGCATCTCGTAGATCATTTTTTGTGATTACAATTAAAAGGTTAGTATTGTTAGCCTTCAATTCGCCTCCCAACTGAGGGACAAATATTTGAGATTCGTTAATAAAATCGAGTAAAAAACTGTCAACGGAAACATCGGCTTTATCTAGTTCGTTGAGAATAAGCACCGTTTTGTTTTCTATAGAAGAAGTTATAGATAGAGGAATGATACCAGGAACAAGTGTTCCATCGATGGATTTATCCCGCAGAAGTTCTTCTTTTCCACATCCTGGAAAAAATTGAAACAATATATGTTTTGCCCCAATGGCTTTAGCAATTGCCTTACCCAAAAACGTTTTTCCAATACCTGGAGGACCATCCAACAACACCGCAGAAAGCGCAGTCTCCTCCCCCATGGCATGAACTGCACATTCTATCATTCTTATAGCGGCAATATCTGTAACAATATAGTCTTCTGGAAGTATCAAACTTGAAACGTAGTCTTCTTTAGACAAGGAAAAAAAAGGATCCACATTTTTTTTCATTGCAACCTATAATATAGGTATGAAGCCATTCAGCTTTGAATATGTTTCTTTTAAGAATATTCAAGAAAGTCTTCCGCTATATCAACCAAATTTACATATTTTAGATCATCTAAAAAACCATAAAACAATAACATTAACAAAAGATCAAAACATACCAAAGGAACAAAAAGACAGTACTAAATCTTTTCAAAAGCCCGCTTCTCTTCCAGCCAAAACTAAAAGATCCATGGAAAGATAAATCGATAAGACGCACGCTTCATATTTTATGATAGAACTTAATGGATTTGCTCTTTTAGATAAAAAAGAGATTGAATTAATTACTGGCAAGGAAAAAGACAGATTTTTCTGGCTCCCTCTTCATTCTCTCAATTATGAAGAAATTTTAAAAATACAAAATATAATTCGGAAAAATAAATACCTTAGAAACAAACCAGAACAGTTTTTAAGAAAACAAAAAAACGCTGCTTTTGACATCAAAGAAAAGGCTCTTCTTTGTTCGATGCTGTTTGACATTTGTACAAACAAACGATGGGAAGAAAATCTTTGTTTTATAAATGATTCAGCCAAAGAGAAAATTCAGAAAAAAACGCGATCAGGTATAGCATCTTCAGCTGAAGTGCTCTATTTGGATAAAGGAATGTTAAAATGGATAAAAAGCTTTTCGCAAAAAGTGCATAATTCTTTATCTGATCAAGAACGAAAAGAGCTTGGAAATCTTTTTCAAGGACTTGCTAACATATATGCTGAAAAACATGAAAAAATATTACAGTATCTCTCTTTCTTTTCTTCTATAAAAGAAGACTATGATAAAGATGCTTCTCCTTTTGCCTCTAAAGGCTATTATAGAGCAAAAACAGATTCAAGAGGAAGAATCATTGCTAATGAAAAAGGTGAAATTCTTCTTGAATATGTTCAACCCATAGCTCCAATTCCTGTAAGCCAATACATTCTTAAATTTTTTGGCTCAAAACCAGAAAAGGCTCAAACTGCTCAAAATAATGTCCGATTTTTACAATCGTTGGATCTATTTTGTGGAGAGGTTGTTGGAGGAATAAATAACTTTTTTGATAATTATTTAGCAGCCGTCTCAAATAACGAAATCAAAGATCCTTACGCAAAAGCCTTTGCCATTTTTTATTGGACATTAAAAGATTTTTTAGAATCAAGAACTGGCAATTATTCTTCAATCAAAGAGAAGTTTATATTTAATTACAAAACAAAAAAAATTTTATATGAGCTATTCTTGAAAGAAAAAAATTCTCTTTTTAAAAAAGAAATAGAAGATATCGAAAACAGAGAGAGCAAACATTTTGAAATAATATCTCAGAACCTTAATCGTTTAAAAATCATCCCTTCAACCCTATTTTTTCACTTAGAGAAGAATAATGAAGTAATAAAAAAAGAAAAATTTTATGAAAAATAAAGCACAATGGGTTAAAAAGGAAATAGATTGGAAGGAATCGATTAAAAAATTCCAAATGGCTTTGCATGAAGAAAAACTATCTTTACTGCAGATTCCATCCATAAAGAAAATTCTTATTGATAAGATTATTCATCTTCATGAACCTTCTAGACAAAAAAGAATAAACGCCAAAGAAGTTGTTTTTTTAATTTCTTTAATTCGATCCAAAAATAACCACATGGACGAAAAAGTGTTAGCAATGCTAGATAAATTGCGCTTGAACATCATATGGTGGAACAACCTCAGAGAAGAAGCTGAAAAAGATAATGGGAAGGAAGCTACAATATGGAAAAGAAAAAGACTAAAATTAGCTGAAGCAACGGAACCATTGATTATAAACGGTATTGAGTTGATCCACAGGGTTGTCAAAACGAACAACCTAAATATTAAAGAGGCGGTCTTTAGTGATGGAATTATTGGCTTTTACAGAGCCTTAGAAAGATACAATCCTTCTTCACAAAATCCATTTCCAAACTATGCCTTATACTGGATCAAAAATGAAATTGCCTCTGAAGCATTAAAAGCTAAAACAGTCCAGATTAGTTCTTATCAAAAAAAGAAAAATTCTTTTCAACAGAATCTTAATTTAGAAGATACAAAAAACAATATTAATAATCCGGTAATGGTTAGTTTGGATGCTCCAATCAATAACGAGGGTGATCAATTGTATACTATTATTGCTGGTCCGAACTGTATTCAGCAACCTTCAGATAATGAAGAACTAAAAAAAGAGTGGATTCAAATTATTGAAAATGCACCCAGTGATATTAAATCTGTTTTAGTTTTAAAATATTTTTATCCGGTGTGGGAAATACAAAATGATAGATATTTTTTAGGAATAGAAGCATTTAATTGCCGCCAAAAACTTTCTTTAAAAAGATTATTAGTTGGAATAGAAAAATGGAGAGAAAGTTCAAAAACTCAATGAAATAGCCTTCCGATCCAATGTACGACTTCTTCCATAGCATTCCCTATAATCTGCCATCCGTTTCTGCACCAACCTCGCAATGGCTCTGGGCAGAATCGATCTATGGCTATAGCAATGAGAAGTGTCATCATTGCATCAAAGAGAAATTGTCCAACTTTTCCTCTCATGGGTTTTTTAATTGCTGATTAGACTATTTTTCATCATTACAGGTTGCTTTTTAAATTTGGAAAGAGCATATAAAAGATTTTTTTTTAAAAAACTTCAATAAAGAAATTCAAGATGGATACAATTTATCCTTTATTTATTTATGGATTGCTCCTTTATTTTTTCAGAACTCCTCCGTTAAATTCCTCTACATTGTATTTTCCATGGAATTTTTCTTGCACGTTTATTTTTTTGCCTATTTGGCTTCATAGCATTCTTAAACAAAATTTTAAAAATAAAAAACTTCTTGCTTTCCTTTGGATAACCCTGTTTATAGGCGTTGATAAATCTAGTCTTCTTTTTCCTTATTACTCCTTTTCCTATTCTTTAGAATCCTTTGGATATATTTTATCAAACGCTTCCCTCTTTTTTTACATCATTTATATCGGTCTTGCATGGGCACAAAGACCAGAGTCAGGAAAAGCAGGGACAGTAAAGGAAGAAAAGAAAGAAAATATGCATTCTTTTTTTGAACTATTGGTCATCTTAAAAAATGACCCTGGTTTTTTAGTAATTCCTGGAATCTCACACAGATCCATAAGATCTATTGCAAGAAACATTTATATTATTCCTAAAGAAGCGTTACAGTTCTTCTCTCAGGATAGTTTGGGAATATGGTGTCCATGGCATGAAGAATTAAAAATCATTGAAAATTTTATTCTAGAACAGCAACAAGAAATACAGAATCTTAAAAGCCGCCTTTTAGAGTATTCCGAAAGCAAAGATAAAGCTGCAAAAAAAATTGAAGAATTACAAAATCTCTGTTTTGAAATGAAAAAAAGTCGGGATCAGCTACTTAAAGACATTCATAAGATGCGTTCGGAGAGCCGTTTAAACCAAGTTTCGGATTTATATAGGCTCTCCAATGAAGAATTAGCAAAAACAAAAGAGAATCGGATTCGGGAAATAAAAATTATCGATCAAATTCTCTCTGTAAGGATTGGCAATTACCATCCATCGCCGTAATGCCCCTGCCTTCAGGCATGGGGATATAAGGCGATAAATTATAGCTATGTGTAGTATAATTATGTATGAACAGAAAAGAACAATTGAAATCCAATAAAA
>NZ_LXQB01000031.1 GCF_004421185.1 Methylacidiphilum sp. Yel
CTGTCTGTGCAGGTCCACCGCTGCGACTTCCGGCTGCTGCCCCTCCAAAGGGACCTCTTTTACGCCTTCCTTGCTCGCTTCGTCTCCGAAGACAGGCTCGATGCACACCATACCAAGATGGCTTGTGGCCGGGTGCGGAACCGCTTCTGCGGCGGGCGGCCGTCGAGCTTCGGTCAACCTGCAAGCGGAGCCGGCCGTCGCCGTCTCCCACGTCCTCCGGGGCGTCAGAGCGGTGCGCCTGCCGAAAGGGAACGCCAGCCGACGATGAGAACGGGCACGTCGCAGTGCTTGGCTTCTCAAGCAAGCGGGAAGGGCGCGAGGAGTCGGCATGTCTCATCCCTAGAACCTCCTGGCTTTAACCCTGGGGAGGTTCAGAAGGAAGATTTACGCTTCAAAACGATTGGCTGATTCTTGCGATGGAAGTCATACTAGATCCTCTTCATTTGTTTTTCAATTGTCTTCTTGTAGATTCACCCTCTGGAATGATGTCAAGGATCAAGGGAATCCCATTCAAAAGACCCTGCCTCAAGAATTCTATCTTAAACAGTTTCCCAGTTTATTTATGGATCCATTCCTTCTTTGTGAGTAGGGCAGAGAATGTATCCAGTGATACAATCTGCAGGTAGATCGAATCGCTTGAGAAAAAAGATGGAACAGTTCCAATTTAAGTTGAACTTTCTTGCGCAAAGATATACATTCAGAAAATGTCTCGCAAGCTAGTCAGCATTCAAGAGGCCGCCAAGTTCCTGGGGGTCGCGCCGCAAACGCTGCGACGCTGGGAGCGCGAGGGCAAGCTTCTTCCTGATGAACGCACTGTTGGCGGGCAGCGTCGCTACGACCTTGCGCGACTTCGGCCTGATCAATTCTATGCGTCGGAGGCGGCGCGTCGCACCATCGCCTACGCCCGTGTGTCCAGCATCGAGCAGAAAGATGAACTGGAGCGGCAAAAGCAGCTGCTTGAACTCTACTGCGCCCGGCAAGGTTGGACGTTCGAAGTCATTGCCGACTTGGGCTCTGGGATGAACTACCACAAGAAAGGCTTAAAGCGGCTGCTGGAAGCGATCATCGACGGGCAGGTCGGGCGCTTGGTCATCACCCACAAAGACCGGCTGCTCCGCTTTGGTGCGGAACTGGTCTTCGCCATTTGCGAGGCCAAGGAGGTTGAGGTTGTGATCCTCAATCAGGGTGAGGAGACGAACTTCGAGGAAGATTTGGCCAAGGACGTGCTGGAGATCATCACCGTGTTCAGCGCCCGTCTCTACGGCAGCCGCTCAGGCAAGACCCAGAAGCTGCTTGATGACGTCAAAAAAGCCGTGGACGAATCTCAGCTATGATCGTTGCCCACAAAATCGCGCTGGACCCAAACCATAAGCTGGGCACCTACTTTGCCAAGGCGGCGGAGACCGCTCGGTTTGCCTACAATTGGGCGCTTGCCCAGTGGCAGAGGCAATACTTAGCATCAGTTGAGCATTTGATACTCCACGGAGCTAAAGCTCTCGGATTCTTGGGGAGCAGACTCGCAAGCCGAGAATTCAGCCTTACGCCATTAACCTATCCTTGTGTGTTCTACTCTTAAGTCCCCTACTCTGCTGCACAGGACTATAAAGTCTCCACTTCCCAAAGCCTGGGCAACTGTTTTTTTTCGACCTAGGCAATTTTTGCATATAGCTCTGTTGGTTCAGGATATGTCTTCAGTCCCGTCTTCTAGGCGTTTTTGCCTAGGCCAAAAAAGTGGTTATATGCAACTGGCAGCATCCAATGACTTGAAAAACCATTAAACAAGCATCCAGAGTCTTTTTTTAGGTTAAAAAATCATAGGAAAGAAAGATAAAAAAGAGAACAGGCTACAAAGGAGGAAAAAATAGAAAATATTTATTAATTATTCTTATGTGTAATTTTATTGAAATCTTTAACGAAATTTTCTTTTCTTTTCTCTTTCTTCTCTTAGAGAATCAAAAAATATTTTAATAATAATGGGAAGATATAATTTTTTTAATTTCTATAATCACAATTTTGTAAGAGTAGCGATAGCTATTCCCGTAGGCAAAGTAGCAGATCCTTTTTACAATATTGAGCAGATTATCGAGCTCAGCAAAAAAGCAGCCCAAAAAAAATCAGCGCTGGTCGTCTTCCCCGAACTAAGCATTTCTTCATATTCTTGTGAGGATCTTTTTCATCAAGCTGCTCTGCTTAATAGCTCTTTAGAAGCCTTAGATAAACTCCTCGAAGCCTCGGTTGCTCTTCCTATACTTATTCTTGTAGGGCTTCCATTACAAATTAACCAACTTCTTTTCAATTGTGCAGTTCTCCTTTGCCAAGGAAAAATCCTAGGAGTTATCCCCAAAAGCTATCTTCCTAACTATCGGGAGTTTTATGAACCAAGACAGTTTTCCCAAGCTTCTTATGCCACTGAAAAATCTATTGATCTCTTAGGACAACGTGCTGTTCCTTTTGGCACCAACCTGATTTTTCAATGGGAAGAACAACCGCTTTTTAAATTAGCCGTTGAAATCTGCGAAGATCTCTGGGTTCCCCTTCCCCCTTCCTCCTTTGCTGCCCTTGCAGGGGCTACCATTTTAGTGAATCTTTCGGCTTCCAATGTGACAATTGGCAAAAGCGATTATAGAAAACTCCTTGTGGCAAGTCAATCTGGAAGGTGCATTGCCGCCTACATTTACAGTGCAGCAGGATTTGGGGAATCGACTACGGATCTTGCATGGGATGGAGAAGGATTGATCTATGAAAATGGAACAAAACTAGCCGAAACTCAAAGATTTTCCTATCAATCCCAGCTTATCTTTGCTGAGATTGATCTTGACAGACTCCAAGCTGATAGGATGCGACAAAATAGTTTTGGGCAAACCAAAGTGGAATTCCATACGCAGATTGAAGCCTTCAAAATCCTTTCTTTTTCCTTAGCAAGGGAAAAAGATAATTGCCTTCTGTTGGAAAGAGAAATAGAACGATTCCCTTATGTTCCTAGTGATTCCTTAAGTCGAGATCAAAGATGCCAAGAGGTTTATGCCATTCAGACTCAAGGGCTAGTCCAACGACTAAAAGCTACAGGCATTTCTAAAACGGTCATTGGGGTATCTGGTGGACTTGATTCTGCACATGCACTCATTATTTGTGCAAAAGCAATGGATATATTGAAACTGCCTAGAAAAAACATTTTGGCCTGTACTATGCCAGGCTTTGCAACAACAAAAAAAACGCTCGAGCAAGCTCGCAAACTTATTGAAGCCATTGGTTCTCAAGAATATTTCATAGACATTCGACCTAGCTGTATGCAGCTTTTCAAGGACATTGGCCATCCTTTTGCCCAAGGACAAAAGCTTTACGACATTACCTTTGAGAATGTTCAGGCGGGAGAACGAACCAATCATCTGTTCAGGCTTGCTAATCTAGTAAAGGGATTGGTCGTTGGCACAAGTGATTTAAGCGAACTCGCATTAGGTTGGTCTACCTATGGCGTGGGCGATCACATGGCTCATTACCACGTCAATGCCAGTGTCCCTAAGACTCTTATAAAATTTCTTGTTCGCTGGGTTTCCAAAAGGGAGGAGCTAGGCCAAAAAGTGAGTATTGTTCTCAACGAAGTCCTTGATACGATTGTCAGTCCTGAACTTATTCCTGGAGAAGATGGTCAGGAATTTCTGCAAAGTTCCGAAAAAGAAATTGGGCCTTATAACCTCCAAGACTTCCATCTATACTATACATTAAGATATGGGTATTTACCTACAAAGACCGCCTTTTTAGCATGGAGTGCATGGCATGATCAGAATAAGGGTCATTGGCCAGAAATCAAAGGAAATAAGGAAGCCTATAGGATAGATCAAATAAAACACTGGTTGAAAGTCTTTCTTGACCGCTTTTTCCGAATGAGCCAATTTAAGAGAAGCTGCATAGCTAACGCTCCTAAAGTTGGCTCTGGAGGCTCCCTAAGCCCAAGAAGTGACTACCGAGCTCCCTCGGATAGTTCTTCTCTCCCCTGGTTAAAGGATTGGGAACGGATCCCAGATTCCGAAGAAAGTTTCTTAAGCAAGCTATAAGTGTCAGCCAACAGTCCCTCCAGAACGGTGGTGATCCTTCCTTTCTTCAGAATCTTACTTTCGAAGCGCACAACCGGTTTAATGCCTATCCAGCTATTGGTTAGAAAAATTTCATCAGCAGCCTGGAGAGTTTCTGGACCAAAATGTGCTTCTGCCACATCTATCTGCGACATAACCCACTGTCTTATTACTCCGTTGCGGCATCCTGTCTGCAGAGAGGGAGTAAAAACCTTGTCATTTTTCACAAAAAAAATGTTACTCATCGCTCCAGAAACCACTTGCCCCTGCTCATTTAATAGAATCGCTTCATCAGCATTGACTGAAAGCCTTGCTTGAAAGTGGGAAAGGTAACTTAATGTTTTTAACCTACTGTCCCAATTTCGTGAACCAACCCTAACCTCTGAAATCTCCAAAGAAAAGCCCCCTTTAGTTTCAAAAGGAAGAGGCTCAAAAAATTCTTTTTCTTCTCTAGGTCCAACAATCCACCGCCATTTCCCGCTTGCTTCTTTAGGTAAATGCAGGCTCCCATGGCGAAAATCTATTTTAGGGCAAAGCCCTAGGGTTTTTGCACTTTCCAAAAGACTTCTCCAATGTTCTTCAACAAAAAATGCTGTTCCATTTTCTACTCTAAGGGTTTCAAAAACCCCAAAACCAGGAGAAAAAGTAATGGGCAGCTCCATAAGTAGGTAGAATAGGCCTATTGAAAATACTCCTCGCTCTTCGTTTGTGCTTCTTTCTGTTTTTTGGCTTTTTCGATTTTGTTCAACACATCCAAAAGCATGTTCGGAGTAATGACTTCTGGCAAAAGGATGGGCGAGGAGGAATCAACACCGTAAAAAACATAGGTTGGTACTCCACTTCTTCCCAAACTTTCCAACGCTTCAGTAATCTTTGGATCCCGATTGGTCCAATCCGCTTCCATCTTCACGACACCTACTTCTTCAAACTTTTTTTTCACTGCTGGATTTTGCAATGCTATCTTTTTATTCACCTGACAGGTAAGGCACCAAGAAGCGGTAAAATCTACAAAAACAGGAATTCCCTGCTGTTTATATTCTTCTAATTTAGCTTCCGAAAAGGGAATCCATTCCTCTTTTTTAGCCGTTTTCAGTACAAAAAGCCGCTCCGTTTCAACAACCGCATAATAAAAGCTAGTGGAAAGGATAGCCAATGCAAGGAGGGATGATACAACTCGCACTCCAAGAGGATGAAAGGGAGTGCTAAATTTACCATAAATCCAAGAGCCAAATCCGACAAAAAGCAACGCCACTAGAATATCCAATGTTCCGTCAATTCCTCGGAGTTTTCCATAAACCCAAATCAGCCAAATCACCGCACCAAGAATAGGAAAGGCAAGGAACTGTTTAAAAGCAACCATCCATGGCCCTGGTTTTGGCAGCAGTCTCAAGAGGCTTGGAAATACAGACAACAAAAAGACGGGGAAAGCCATACCCAAGCCAAGCGATGTAAAGACCAGGACAATGACAACCGGGGGTTGTGCAAGGGCAAAACCAATGGCCGATCCCATGAATGGAGCTGTACAAGGAGAGGCCACTAAGGTTGCTAAAACCCCATTTAAGAATGAGCCTAAATATCCCTTTGCCTTTTCGGCTATAGACTGAGCAGATATCAAAGAGAGGCCGATCTCATAGACTCCCAGTAAGTTCAAAGCAATAAGGAAAAAGAAAAGAGCCATAAAAGCAACAAACGGTGGCGATTGGAGTTGAAACCCCCACCCTAACTCTAATCCTTTTTCTCTTAAAAAAATTAACAACCCTACAACAATCCAGAACGAACTCAATACGCCCAATACAAACAAAAGTCCATGAATTATGGAAGAACTTCCCTCTTCCTTAGCCGCACCTACCAAATTTAAGACTTTCAAAGAAATCACTGGCAACACACAGGGCATCAGATTGAGAATTAGTCCACCAATAAAACCAAGGCCTAGATAAGAAAAAAATTTTTTGTTGAAATAAAATGGAACCTCTTTTTTTTGCGTTTCAGTTTTGGGGGAAATGAATTTTTTAGCTCGAATATCCCAATTAATTTTTTCAATACCTTTCCAATCCGAAAGTTTTGCTGTGAATACCCCACTTAAAGGCTCTGTAACTGTCCCCGCGTTACTGGGACGTGCTATTTCCAATGATATCCCTTCTTTTCGTAATCGAATCTGCTGGGGAGCAGAATATTGAATAATTCCATTCTGATAAGGAAAAAAATGAGCGGATTCGAAATTAAGGACTTTGCCGGTTTTATTTTGAAAAAAAAGGGTAAGATTTTTTTCCGAAGCTAAAAAGCTTATTTCTATAGAAGAGGGAGGACTACGGGGGATTTCATATTTAGCCTTTTGAAAGCTTTCTTTCAAAGTTTCATCAACTCTTGGACTATTTTCAACAGGCAAGGTCAATGTGAGATCTGCACTTCCAGGAATGCAATTTTGTGCGCATTCGACCCATTGGACATAAGCTTTCAGTGTTACGGTAGAACCCACCTGCTGCTCCTGAGACAGATCCATAGGTATCAAAAGCCAGCATTCTCCTTCATATCCGTAGCTAGTAAGAGGAGGCAGCGAGATAACACTTGGACTTGGCCATTGGATCGTTCCTGGATGCAATCCAGCAGGAAGAGTCCAATCGATTTTTGTAGCCGAACCAGCATCTCCTGGATTCAACCAATAAGTATGCCAGCCCTCATCCATTTTCAGCCGGACGGCCACATAGAAATGACTACCCGGAGCCACAGCATCAAGTTCAGATAAAAGACTAGCTTCGACATGCTTGCTTCTAGCCACATTCGATGTTGCCGCTAAAGCCGTTAAGGAAAAATAAAAAATAAAGAGAAAAAAAAGGCAGAACAATCTACAATAACAAGCTTTCATCTAAGGCATAAAATTTGTGACAACTAAGTTTAACCATTCTTTTATAAAAGAACTAATCATATTCGCTGCGAACAGGGAAAAAAAATAATGACCTCTCTTTTTAAAAGTGGCTTAAATTATATGGGAATAAAACAAAAACGCTTTTTATTTTTATATGTTAGGGGAGGTTTTAAACAATAGGCTATGTCGGTGCAAGAAAAAATCAGAACACTCCCTCACAAACCAGGGGTATATCTTTTTAAAGACAAGCTCAATCGGATTATTTATGTTGGCAAAGCCATAGATCTTCATAAGAGGGTTAGCCAGTATTTCCATCCATCAAAAAAATTTAGTGGGGATAGAAAATTAAAAGCACTAATCGAGACTGTTGCCGATCTTGAATTTTACTGCGTTCATTCGGAAGCCGAAGCAGTACTCTTAGAAGGAAGACTGATTAAAGAATTTAGGCCACGGTATAACATAAGCTTTAGAGATGATAAACGGTTCTTGTTAGTCAAAGTCGACTTAAACACACCCTTCCCAAGATTTCAAATTACGCGGTTAAAAAAACAAGATAATGCGAGATATTTTGGTCCATTCGCAAGTGCTAGTGCATTGAGGACCACACTGAATTTAATGAAAAAGAACTTTGGCCTCCGTTCCTGTTCAGCTGTGATTCCCACCGAAAAAGACTACAAACACTGTCTGGATCATATTATAAAAAATTGTTCGGCACCCTGCATAGGCAAAGTGAATCAAGCTGAATACTATCAAAGGGTTCAAAAAGCCTGTGAATTCCTTGAAGGCCGATCCAAAGAAATGACTAAGGAAATACGGCAAAAAATGGAGGAAGCCGCTCAGGCTCAAGAGTTTGAAAAAGCTGCAGAACTAAGAGATTTATTGGAAGCCTTGGAACAAACAACAAAACCGACTAGACGTTTTGCCAAACAGCTTCCAAAAGCCCTTTCTCCACTCGAAGATTTAGAAGAACTAAAAACGGTTCTCTCTCTTCCTAAACTGCCCCTGGTCATCGAATGCTTCGACATATCTAACATTTCTTCACTGCACAAAGTGGCTTCGATGGTTTTGTTCCGGGAGGGAAAAGCCGACCGTTCTTCCTACAGGCGATACCGAATTAAGACTGTTGTTGGACAAGATGATTTTGCCTGCATGGAAGAAGTCATCCGAAGAAGGTATAAAAGGATCCTCGAGGAGGGGGGAAAACTCGCCGATCTTATCATTGTCGATGGAGGCAAAGGTCAGCTTTCGAGTGCACTGAAAGCATTACATTCTCTTGGATTAAACAACCTTTCGTTGATTGGACTTGCTAAAGAAAATGAAGAAATCTACCGGGTGGGATGCTCTGAGCCCCTAATCCTTGATAAAAGCAGTGGGGCTTTACGCTTACTCCAAAGAATCAGGGATGAAGCCCATCGGGTGGCTAATGCCTATCATCAACTGCTCTTGAAGAAAAGAATGAAAGAAAGCATTCTCGATGAATGTCCTGGGGTGAGTGAAAACAGAAAAAAACTACTCATTCAATCTTTTGGCTCTGTAGATAGACTGAGAAAGGCTACTATTGAAGAAATCGCAGCTGTCAAAGGAATTGGAAAAAAACTTGCAGAAAAAATCTTTTCCTTTCTTGCTTCACGAAATTGATTGGATGGTCAATAGGAGATCCATTCAGGAAAAATTTTATCTTTTTTTTATCGCTATTCTTCTTTTCCATTGTCTTCGATTCAGTCTGACCTATTTCTAAGCTGCAGTGTGAGCTTAGTTTGGGTGGAAAGAAGAAAAGTTTTGTAGTCGGGGCCAGTTACTGTGTGTATAGAGGCAAAGAGTTAAGAGCTGCTTACCAATCGGCTATTGGAGCCCTTCTATTGCAGCGCTAAGCTCCTCCATAGTCTTCGGTTGTTGAGAGGAGGGCATCAAGCCCATTTTTCCAAGACTTCTCGATCTCTGTTCCCTTTAGTTCGATGCTTTCTTCTCCGTAGTGTAACCTCAGGACATAATCCTCAAGGACTTCTCCTATAACGACTGCTTCTAGTCCCTTATGTTGGCAATTCCAAAGAACTGCAGACAGTTTGTTTTTTGGAACCGAAACTATTGTTCTAGCGCCAGCTTCGTTAAACAGCAGCTCATCAAGCCTACGATTGGTCGGGAAAACAATCGAACAGCCCAGTTTTTTTCTTCCACTCCCCACACTTTCTATTAAGGCCAAAGCCAGCCCCCCTTCTGATAGATCGTGGGCCGTCGAAAGCAATCCTTCTGAAATCAAAAGACGTAAAACTTCATTGTGTTTCTTTTCTGCTTCTAAATGGAACCATGGAAGTTGATTTCCAGTTATTCCCAACCGTTCTTGAAGATATAAGGAGCCTTGGAGACCTTCGCCCCAACCACCAAGAAGAACAATCGTCTCTCCGGGGTGTTGAAAGGATAGTTTGGGGATAGGCTTATCGGTTTCAATCAATCCTACGGCCCCAATGACGGGTGTGGGGAGAATGGCTCCATCTTTAGAATAATTATAAAAACTTACGTTGCCGCCTGTTACAGGAATATCAAAGAACCGACACGCTTCAGCAATGCCTCTAATCGTCTCTTTAAACTGCCAATAAACTAAAGAATTTTTAGGATCAGCAAAATTGAGATTATCGGTTATCCCTAAAGGAAGAGCTCCTACCACTGACAAATTTCTTATTGCTTCGGCCACGGCTATTTTTGCTCCATTATAGGGATCGATACCACAATAGCGTCCATTTCCATCTAAAGTAGCTGCTAAGCGGACCTGCTCATTTCCTAAAAATACTCTCAATACTGCAGCATCTGCGCCAGGCTCTTCAATGGCATGCAATCCTACAAGATAATCAAACTGTCTATAAATCCATTCTCGAGAAGAATTTTGAGGAAGCGCGGCAAATGCCAATAGGAAAGCTTTGTAATCTATTGGTTGTGGTATTTTCTCTAGAGGTGGGAAAGAACTATTAGTTAGCAATGGCTCTGTGGCAGGCAACTCATAAACTGGAGCTTGATGGACGATCAAATCCGGAGAAAGCTCTATGGCTTTTTTGCCCCGATGATAAAAGCAAAGTTTTTCTTCTTCAATTACTTGACCAATTTGAGTAAAAGGCACATCCCATTTAGCGAAGATCGCTTTTGCTCGGTCTACTTTGTCTTTATGGATGATTAAAAGCATTCGTTCTTGAGATTCAGAAAGCAAGATCTCTTCAGCTAGCATATCTGCTTCACGTACAGGAACATTATCCAAATTTATTTCCATGCCCCTCTTTGCTCTAGAGGCCGTTTCTGAAGTCGAGCAGATCAATCCTGCCGCTCCCATGTCCTGTATCCCAACTACAACCCCCGCTTCCTGAAACAGCTCAAGACAAGCCGACATTAAGATCCTTCCCATAAAAGGATCGGCAATCTGAACAGAATATCGATCTTCGGTTTTATGCCCTTCTAGTTTCCGCGAAGCAAAAGCTGCCCCTTTGAGCCCATCTCTTCCTGTCTTTGATCCAGCTATAAACACCGGATTACCAATCCCCTCAGCCTTCCCCCGCTGGATCCGATCTACCCTGACTACTCCAAGACAAAAGACATTGACTAATGGGTTGCCCTCATAACTGCTATCAAAGGCTAGTTCCCCGCCCACGGTAGGAACTCCCACACAATTCCCGTAATGAGCAATGCCTGCTACTACATTCCGAAGCAGAAAAGCATTGTGAGAGGCTTGGGTAGTTTTTTCTGCTCGAATCTCCCCAAATCTCAAAGAATTCATAAAGCAGACTGGTCTAGCCCCCATAGTAAAAATGTCCCTGAATATTCCGCCAACTCCTGTTGCCGCTCCCTGAAATGGCTCAACGGCACTGGGATGATTATGAGATTCAATTTTGAATACGACAGCCCATCCGTTACCCAGATCGACTACGCCTGCATTTTCTTCTCCCGCTTTAACCAAGACCCGCTTGCCTGTTGTGGGTAATTTTTTTAGTTCCCTCTTCGAGCTTTTATAACAACAGTGTTCACTCCACATGACACCAATCAGAGCCATTTCAGCCCGCGTAGGGACTCTTCCCAGTAGCTGGACAAGCCTTTGATATTCGTCAAAGGAAAGTCCAAAGGATTTCAGTTCTTCCAGCACCTCACCGTTTTCAGTACTCAACCCCTCATTGGATGTCTTCATCTCTATTATTAGCTAGAAGAATATACTTTTTTTCCTTTATGGTAAAGCTCCCTCAAGTTCGGCCTAGGAGAGAGATCAAAGAGGCAAAAGCTGGCTTCATTGCCCTCTTTTAAACCATGAGCTATGCCCAGTATTTCAGCGGGACGCACCGAATAGGCATCCCACCACTCCCACCAGGGTATCCCTGTCATTTTATGAGCAAGAAAGACTCCATCAAAAGGCCGTAAAGTAGAGCCTCCAAGGCGACCACTTTGCTTCT
The DNA here is from genome assembly GCF_004421185.1 of Methylacidiphilum sp. Yel. GTDB lineage: Bacteria > Verrucomicrobiota > Verrucomicrobiia > Methylacidiphilales > Methylacidiphilaceae > Methylacidiphilum. The sequence goes on from NZ_LXQB01000031.1 coordinate 11,355, forward strand.
CAATGGCTTTACCTTGGGGATCGACTACTATTTCTCTGTCCCCTAGGTGATAAATTCCAGGAGAAGCAGCCGCCCCAGCCATCGCATCAGAAACAAGGATCACTCTTGAACCCAAAGCTTTGGTTAATGCCCGAAAGGCTACCATAGGCACATGTTTGCCATCAGGAATCAAGGAAGCATAAGGAAGATCCGAGGCAATAACATCTAGAAGCACATTCTGAAATTTAGGAACAACAAAAGAAAGAGCATTGCCTAAATGCGTCCAAAGTTTGGCACCTGCAATAACAGCAGATTCTATAATTTCCCAAGAAGCTTCTGAATGCCCAATAGCTACTGCCGATCCCAAGGCAACTGCTTTCCTTATAAATTGTAACGAAAGCTCCTTGTCTATTTCAGGAGCAATAGTGATTAACTTGACCTTTTCACCGGAGGCTTCCATAACCTCGTCCAACCAGGATAGATCAGGTTTCATCATCCATTCTATTCGATGGACTCCTCGACAGCCTTCCGTAGAGGAAAGGAAAGGCCCCTCTAAATGAAAGCCAATACAGTTAAGCGGCAAAGCGCAATGGAGCTGGTTAAGTTTTTGAAGATATTTTTGGTAGCTATTCCTAGGACGAGTAATAATGGTAGCTAAAAAATGAGTGCAGCCATTTTCAAAAAGTTTTCGACAGAGTATTTCAAACTGTTCGCTTGAAAGTCCTTCGCTGTTTAAATCAATGCCTCCAAAACCGTTGATTTGAAGATCAACAAGCCCTGGGGCTATCCAGGGAAAAGAAAGAGAATCTGGACTGTTTGCTATCCTTTCGATTTTTTTGTATACCCCTTTCTCAATACTGATTGACAGTGGCAGTCCGCTACGATAATCTCTTGCTTCAATTTTCATACCATTGTTTTGAGGAGGCAATAAGGATTTAGTAACTCCTTGACTAGTTGTAAGTTCTTTTTATTTACGGTCATAAAAGTAAGGAAGGCTAACGGAAAGCTTCTTTTTTATATATCCTTATATTATATAGTCTTGGTATGCTTTTTATGAAATAGGTTATTGGAAAACAAAAAATTATTTTTTCAAACAAAAACAGAAAAGATTATGCCATTGGTTTTTCTTAAAACGTTTGGGTGTCAGATGAATGTCAGGGATTCGGAGCAGGTTCTCCAGGATTTTGTTGAGAAAGGCTATACAATTTCTACCTCTGAAAAGTTTTCGGACATCATTCTCATTAATACCTGTTCTGTAAGAGCTATGGCTGAAGATAAAGCCATCGATAAGATGCTTTCTCTGAAGGGGCTTAAAGAGAAAAATCCTTCGGTGGTATTGGGCATTATTGGCTGTATGGCACAAAACCGTGGGGAAGAAATAGCAAAAAAATATCCATTTATTGATCTTATCTTGGGCACCCAAAAATTCCATAAAGTCGCAGAAATTGCCGATCAAATTTATAGAAATCCACGAAGGCAGCAATGCTACATAGATCTTTCTGAGGAAGCAAACTCCCAAAATGCGATCACTAAACATTTAGCAAAGAAAAGACAAGCTGTGGCCTATGTTTCTATCATGCAAGGTTGCAGCATGCATTGTGCCTTTTGTATTGTCCCTACAACCCGCGGCGAAGAGCGCTCTAGACCCGTTTCTGAAATCTTCGAAGAAGCCCAAAGCCTTACAGCAAACGGGGTAAAAGAAATTATTTTGCTTGGCCAAATTGTTAATCGCTACGGAGCCAAAGAATTTTCTTGGAAAAACGGAAAATCTCCTTTTGTACAACTTCTCGAACAATTAAGTACCCTAAAAACTTTAGAACGGCTGCGGTTTACCTCTCCACATCCCATTGGTTTTAAAGAAGACCTCATCCAAGCTCTTAAAGAAATTCCTCAACTGTGTGAGCATGTGCATATTCCTGTACAATCAGGGAGCGATAGAATATTAAAAGCTATGCGCCGAGGATATACCCGTTCCAAGTTTCTTCAGCTTATCGAAAAGTTAAGGAAAGAGATTCCTGAGATAGCTCTTTCAACTGATGTGATTGTGGGTTATCCTGGAGAAACAGAAGAAGATTTTCTTCAGACCTGCTCACTACTTGAAGAAGTACAATTTGACAACGCTTTTATTTTTCGATATTCCCCGCGGGAAGGAACCACTGCAGCCAATCTGACGGAGCAGCTGAGAGAAGATATAAAATTTGAGCGCAATTACCGATTGTTAGAGATCCAAAACGCCATCACCTTAAAAAAATCCCAAAGACTTGTGGGTCAGACGGTAGAAATTTTAGTTGAAGGAGAAAGCAAAAAGAAAGCTGAAAAATTTCAGGGAAGGACAAGGACCAATCATCTTGTCATTATACCTAAAAACGAGCGATGGAGAGGAGAACTGCTACCAGTAAAAATTCTACAAACCACAGGTCACACCTTCTATGGTATTCCTGTACTTTCGGGCTTCGAGGATCAACCAGCCTTCGACCAAAAAGAAGAGATAAGCTCCGCTAGCTAAAAAAGAAAAATAGCAAAGGGATTCTACCATTAAGAATTAATTTTGCTTCCTTTTTGAATAAAAAAAGATTGGGAAATCTTACGGCAGGGAACATTTTTATCGCCAAGTGAAGCCCTTAAAGCTTACGGTTTACGATTGATCAGAGAAAAAGTATTTTAGAAAAAAGGATTTTTGATTTATTTTTGGCTGATTTTCCCTTGCTTTATATGGAAAATTACATCTTTGAGAATCCAAAAAAAGTGGAAAAGACCTCCTCAACATACCATTGTGTAATCTTGGACAATCTTTGCTTCCTAGCAATACAATGACATCCATGACACCAACTACCTACCAAAAAACCGCTAGGATCATCGCCTCGGTCCTCTTTGTCTTGATGGGTTTTTGGATTCTTCACGGCTTTCTTGTCGCTATGGCTTGGGCATTTCTTATCGCTATTGCCACTTGGCCTTTCTACAGTTGGGCAAGACTTAAACTGCCACGCAAAACCCCTAGTTGGGTTAGCTCCTTGCTTTTTACCCTACTAGTTGGCGCGCTGCTTTTTGGTCCCTTAATCTATGGAGTCTTTAAAGCAGGACAGGAAGCCATAGTCCTGGGTCAATTTATCGCACATGCACAAAGAGAAGGGGCTCCTGCTCCCGAGTGGTTACAACATATTCCTTTTATTGGCAATTGGTTAACCATACGCTGGAATAGCAATCTGGCAACACCTGAAGCTGCATCGAAGACTTTGGCTCATATCGATTCAGCGTTTTTATTCCGATGGGGTAAAACTATTGGTTTTCAAGTTATCCATAGGATGGAAGTCCTAGCTTTCACTCTGCTTACCCTGTTCTTTCTCTACCGAGATGGAAGAATACTTGGGAAAAAATCCCTATGTCTTATCCGCAAGCTTCTGGGAACTTCTGGAGAAAGGTACGCTTTACACCTTGTTTCCGTCATTCGAGGAACTGTCAATGGCTTGATTTTAGTTAGCTTAGGCGAAGGAATTTTATTAGGAATCGCCTATGCCATTGTGGGCTTACCAGATCCTGTAACCCTTGGAGGTATTACGGGGATTCTGGCGATGATTCCTTTTGCGGCTCCCCCAGTCTTTTGCACTGCAGCGCTTTTCCTTATCGCCCAAGGAATGATTATTCAAGCCATTGGGATCGTCATTTTCGGTTTTAGCGTTCTGTTTATAGCCGATCATTTTATAAGGCCTGTTTTAATCGGAGGAGCGGTAAACCTTCCTTTTTATTGGGTGCTGCTAGGAACTCTTGGAGGGCTTAGTACTTTTGGCTTGCTGGGGCTTTTTGCAGGGCCAACGATCATCGCTGCGCTCCTGGTTGCCTGGAAAGATTTTGTGGATACGCCTTAAACTTTCCGTTGCCAGTCCTCTCAATATGGAAAAATTTTTTTTATATTCCCCTTTCCTCATGAACTCCTATTTTCAGTTTTATACTTCTGCTTATGCCTCAAAAACTAGACGCAAAAAAATGAGACAGTTGGCTGCCTGGCCTGAATCCAAGAGAGCAACAGAATTGATCTACTCTTTTCAAAAGCTCGATCTTTCTGTTCCAGAAATAAACAATAGGCTCAACTCGATGCTCAAGTCTATAGGTCTGCACCAGAAAAGATCTCTAGCCGAAGCCTTGACAAAAGCCTATCCGTTGAATAGAAACGAAGGGCTCCTGCTTCTTAGGCTAGCTGAGGCCTTGCCCAGAATGCCTAACGATGAAACAGCTCTTCTTCTTTTTAAAGAGGCAATTCGAAAAGGAAATTGGCAAAATACAGACAGAAACCAATGGACTTCTTTCCTATTGAGCACGTTAAAATTTTTGCTTACCCACTGGCCCTCTCTTATCCTACCCTCATTCCTCACTGATGCAGTCCTCAAAACTTTTCTGCGCATTGTAACAAAGCTATTGGTTAACATATTTGTTTTAGCTCCAGATATTGAAAGCAGCCGAGAAAAGCTCCTTGGTCTAGTAGCCAAAGGAATACCTATATCTTTGGATCTTCTCGGAGAAGACGCATTAGGCAGTAGAGATGGCATAAGGCACTGGGAAAACTGTCATAAAGTAATTGAGTTACTAGGGATGATCAAAGCTTCCTTCCCACAGTCAGATCCAGAAATCTCCGTGAAATTGTCTGCATTAGATTCAAAATACGAGCTTCCTTATGGCCGCATTTCTTTTGAGAGAATATATTCTAAATTAAAATCTCTCTGTTTGAGTGCCTTTGAAAAAGACATCAGTCTCTGTATCGATGCCGAACAATATTTTCGATTGGAATTTACACTGGATCTCCTAGAAAGCCTTTTATCAGATAGGGATCTTGAGGGCTATAATAAATTAGGATTTGTTGTTCAGTCTTATTTAAAAAATAGTGAATCGCTAATCGACTATTTGGGAGAACTGTGCAAAGAGAAAAAAAGAAAACTATCCATTCGCCTCGTCAAAGGGGCCTACTGGGATCATGAGATTATCCGTTCCCAGTCACTAGGTCTTGGTTACTATCCCGTTTATACCTTAAAAGAACTCACCGAACTTTCCTATATGGCTTGTGTAAACAAGCTCTACGAACAAAGAGAGCTATTATCTACTCGCATTGCTACGCACAATCCCGCAACGATTGCAGCGGTCCTTGAGTTTTATATCTCTCGAAAAGAAAACAGGATTGAATTTCAAAGACTCTATGGTTTAGGAGAAGCTGTAGAAAACTGGCTAAAGGGGCAAGGATTTCCCACAAGAGTGTATATTCCCATTGGAACTGGCAAAGAACTGTTTGGCTATTTGGCAAGAAGACTCATAGAAAATGGAGCAGGGTTGGATGCCTTCGTTGCGCCTTTTGATTTTGACAAATTGTACTGGGATCTGCTGCAGAAGCTACAAAAGAGAGGGCATTTAGAAAATACAAAAATTCCTTTACCACCTCTCCTTTATAGAGATAGAGAAAATGCTCCTGGTTGCGATCTATCCAATCCGGAGGTTTGGGAGGAATTGGGAAGGAGGGAACCACCTTTTTTATCACCTCTCCAGCTCTTTTCTCATAACGCTACCACTAGCCGATTACGGGTCTTATCCCCTGCTAATAGCAAAGAAGTAGTTGGGGAAGTCCCGCTACCTTCAGATGCTGAAATTGAAAAGGTTCTCTCTCATACTGCCTCTTTTGCCTTGGAATGGGACCGACTACCTGTCGAACAAAGGGTAGAGATGGTTAGAAGGCTTGCCAAGGAAATTTGGGAATACAAGCATGATTTTCTCTATCTTTTGTGCGCGGAGGCAGGAAAAACGATTCCAAACGCCCTTGCTGAAATAAGAGAAGCAATAGATTTTTGTTATTACTACTCAAAAGAAGCGCTTAGGCTTTTTTCTAAGCCAATCTTGCTTCCTGGCCCAATGGGCGAAGAAAACAAACTGCACTATCACGGCAGAGGCCTGTGGGTATGTATTAGTCCTTGGAATTTCCCTCTTTCTATCTTTTTAGGCCAGCTTGTAGCTGCTTTATTAACTGGCAATGTAGTCGTGGCTAAACCAGCTGAAGAAACCCCTCTTATCGCCTTATTAGCTACAGAGCTTGCCTACAAAGCTGGCATTCCTAAAGAAGCTCTTTCTGTTGTTGCTGGGAATGGACAGATTGGACAAAAGCTAATCCTACATCCCTCCGTCCGAGGCGTCGCCTTTACAGGTTCTTTTGAAACAGCCAAACAAATCGCTCGATGCCTAAGTCAAAAAGAAGGTCCAATTGTCCCTCTGATCGCCGAAACAGGCGGGATCAATGGTATGGTGGTAGATGCCACGGCTGCAATAGAAAGAGCAGTCAAAGACATTATCTATTCAGCATTCAATCATGCTGGCCAAAGGTGTTCATCATTAAGAGTGTTGCTTGTCCAAAAAGAGATTTCCAAACAGTTACTCTCTTTGCTTTCAGATGCTTTGGAAGACATGTTTGTTGGAGATCCGCGTTATTCAGAAACTGATGTTGGACCAATTATCAGTCCCTCTCAGCTGGAAACACTAAATCAATTTTCTCATTTTTTTCGAAGTCATGGGCATTTATTGACTCAAGCACCTATTGGGAAAACCGCCTCAGCCTACGGTTATTACTTTGCTCCTCAGCTATTCGAAATTCCTTCGCTTGATCTTATCGATCGGGAGATATTTGGTCCTATCCTTCCCGTCCTCTCATTTTCTAAAGAAGAACTTCGTAGTCTCCTTCAAAAGCTTTACCAAAAAGGTTATGGTCTGACTATGGGACTTCAAACAAGGCTGGATAGTGAAATAGAAAGGCTTTCTTCTGAAGCTCCTGTTGGTAATTTTTATGTCAATCGCTCGATGATAGGAGCAACAGTTGAATCCCAGCCTTTCGGAGGTGAAGGTCTTTCAGGAACAGGGCCTAAAGCTGGAGGACCAAATTATCTTTTGCGCTTTGTTCACGAAAGACTCACTACTATCAATACGGCTGCTTTAGGAGATCCCTCCCTCTATTTTTTAGATGGCTCTTAACGTGGTAGAGGATTTTATTTGTGTTGGGAAGCCCTTTGGTCGGGTATAAAAAAATAGATTGTTTGATTCTTGTAGTCGATCGTCGAGACCTGATCATAAAAAAAACCAAATCCGATCATCCCCCCAGTCCAAAATCCTAAATTCCCACTCATGTCCATTGGCAAGGATCCAACACCCCCTTGCAAAATCCCTCGGATCCTTTCCCCCATGATTTCAAGCTGATTAGCAAGTCCAAGTTCCAATGGGCTTTGGCTCGTTCCCAATCCCCAGTGCATATCAATCGATTGACCACTCTTATGATGAATGTAAGGTCCGCTTTGATCTGAAAAAAAATTTTGCTCTAGCCAAACCTTTGAGAGGTTAGCCACAAGTGGAGAACATATAAAATATCCAGGAGTGCCTGTATCTAATAGGAATAAAAGTGGCATACTATTATTGATTTTCCCTTGTACTACAAGCGTCTGAGCTGGTCCTATGAGAAAGGGAATAGCTCTTATTCTTCCGTTACTTAAGCTCAAACTTTTGAAGCTGGATAGAGGATCCTCCTTCGAAAATCTTAAGATAAAAAATTTGGGACCACTTTTCCATCTGCCGCGAAGATCGAATGTTGGAAGAAAATGAGACAAAAAATTTTCTCCAAGGATCCCATCAATTTCCAATCCTGTTCTAGGGATAGCTAACAAAGAGTGGACCACGGCCGGAACGTTCCTAATAGTTGCCCCTCCAATGTTCATAGAATGGATTTTCCCAAACTGAATCCAATAGCTTCCCATAGTACCCGTTTCTTTTTCTTTTCTGAACAGTTCCATTTGAGCCTTATTGGCAAGGCGCGGACTCAAAATGACATATGTCGATCCTGTATCGATCATAAATCGGGCTTTAATTCCTCCAGATAATTCAGTTTCAATAATTGGATAGGGAACAAAGTCTTTGAACCGAACGGCTACTTGTTCTCTGGTTGAGTCTACCGCAAAAGGCTTTTGATCTTTATGAAAGCTTTTTAAAAGATCCCCTAGTCCTAATTCACCCAATTCATAAGCGAGTGGAACTGCAAGGGAATAGCGGTCTTCCCGTATGTATATTTCTTTTAAAAGAGCCTTTGGCCGTCTTTCTTCGGGCTGAATTTTTAAAGCTCTATGAAAAGCTTCTCTTGCCAGCTCAAGATTCCCCCTGCCCAAAGCAGATTCTCCTATAACCATCCAGCAAGAAAAACAGGAAGGATTCTTTTGCAAAAGAGTCCTTGCCATTCTGGATGCTTCTTCAAAACGGCCACTCCGATAGAGTAGATTTAACCGTTGCTCTGTTGCTTGTTGCTCGCTACTTAAGGCAAGGAGGTCTGAAGAAAAAAAACTAAAATACAGGGCAAAAAAGAAAAAAGAAAAAAAAGACTTCTTTAAAGGTTCGTCCTTCATAAAGATTGACATCCTCCCCATGCCTAAAGGCAGGGGATTCCTGGAGATAACTGACCAGATTTAGCCAGGGCAAGCTCTCCGATGAGGGTGTTGAGGTTTTGATAGACCCTGACACTCTCATCGGCCT
>NZ_LXQB01000032.1 GCF_004421185.1 Methylacidiphilum sp. Yel
CCGCTGAAAACCAAGGCGCGACCATGGTGGATTTGGGGGTATCGGCCATGGCAACACTCTTCAGGGGAGAAAAGGTAATCGGTCCCAAGCCGCACAGGGCCTTGCTCAAGCAATTGGGGCGACTCTCTAGAAATCTCTTGCGCAAGAAAAAGGGGTCGGCCAATCGGACCAAAGCCAAGGCTTGGATTTGCAAGGCTGCATGCCAGGATTGCCAATATCCGGCAGGAGGGCTTACACAAGCTCACCTCATGGCTCAGGCGATGATTTCACCGCGTGCTTGTCGAAGAGCTGAAAGTGGGCGGCATGAAGAAGAACCGGTAATCTTGCCGGCTCCCTATCCGACATGGGTTTCTTCGAGTTTCGGCGACAACTGGAATACAAGGCAGAAAGGGGTAGTGGTTTGGTGCTTGGCGCTGGTCGCTGGTTTCCGTCCAGCAAGAGCTGTTTGGCATGGGGGAGGGTCCAGGAAACACTGCCGCTGGCCATTCGCCAGTGGGTGTGCCCGGAGTGTGGAAGCATCCACGACCGGGAGGTGAATGCGGCCAGGAATATCCTGGCGTATGGTTTGGCCGTCCTAAACGGCCCTATGGCGAGTTCTTCCAAATGTGAAGCCGGTGGAGAAAAAAGCTCTGGTCACCGTCGAATGACGATGGTAAAACTGTCCTCTGTGAAGCAGGAAGTTAGCTTTGTTCCTCTGTGAGCAGAAGCGAGTAAGTCTGACGGAACGGAGCAGTTCCAAGTAATGGTCTGAGAAAAACGTTTTTAACACTATGCAAAGTATGGATTCTTTTATAGACAGACATATTGGCCCCTCGAAAGAGGAAATTAGAGAAATGTTAGATTTTCTAGATTTGAAAAGTCTTGAGGAGCTGATTACTAAAGTCATTCCTGAGTCTCTTAGAACGGCTAGCTCTTTGAATCTGCCCGAGGGAACTTCTGAAGAAGAGGCTTTAAAAGAGCTCAAAGCTATAGGTAATCAAAACCGACCCTTCCGCTATTTTATAGGCATGGGGTATACCGAATCGATATGCCCAAAGGTTATTCGTCGGATGATATTGGAAAACCCGGATTGGTATACGCCGTATACTCCCTATCAATCAGAAATTTCTCAAGGTCGGCTAGAAGCTTTGTTTAATTTTCAAACACTTGTTTGTGAACTGACTGCGCTGCCCATAGCTAATGCTTCACTTTTAGATGAAGCATCAGCCTGTGTCGAAGCCATGTTGATGTGCAAAAGGCTTACGGCAGATAAAAACCGGTCTCGGTTTTTTTTATCCAAAGATTGTCATCCTCAGATCCTTTCGGTTATGCTGACAAGATCCCGCCCATTAGGGATTGAGCTTGTCATTGACGACTGGCAGAAAGTAGGAATCGATACGAGCTTTTTTGGGACTTTAATCTCCTATCCAGATACAAATGGCCACCTATATGATTTTAGCTCTTTTGTTGAGTCTCTCCATCAAAAAGGGATTTTTGTCGTCGTTCATACGGATCTTTTGGCTTTATGTCTTTTTAAGCCTCCTGGAGAGTTTGGAGCAGATATTGCCGTTGGCTCAGCTCAACGGTTTGGATTGCCTCTATTCTTTGGAGGACCCCATCCAGCTTTTATCTCCGCAAGAAAAGGAATGGAAAGAAAAATGCCCGGTAGAATCGTCGGTATTTCGAAGGATGTTTATGGCAGACCTGCTTTTAGGTTGGCTCTACAAACACGCGAACAACACATAAGGAGAGAAAAAGCTACAAGCAATATTTGCACAGCCCAAGTACTTCCGGCGATCGTCGCTTCCATGTATGCTGTTTATCATGGAGCTGAAGGACTTCTGGCAAATAGTCAAAAAATCCTTTCTTATGCTTACTTTCTTTACAACCAACTTTCCGCTTTGGGATTTAAGCCTGATCCTTTTCCTTTTTTTGATACACTCAAAATCCCAATGGATAAAGAAAAGCTTGAGGAAATTAAAAACCGAGGGATCGAACAAGGATATCTTTTTAGGGAGTTTGAAGAAGCATCCGCTCTTGGCATTACTCTTGGAGAAAAAACAACTCCTGAAGATCTTCTTTCTCTCTTAAGGATTTTTGTTCCCAGCTTGAAAAATGAACCTTTGAATCTGGATCGTCTTGAAATTCCTTCTATTCCAGTTTCTCTTCAAAGACAAACTAAGTTTTTGACGCAAAAAGTTTTTAAAGAGTACCGCTCCGAAACAAAACTCAACCGATACATCAAGCGACTTGCTTCAAAAGACATTAGTCTAACAATCTCCATGATTCCCTTGGGATCCTGTACCATGAAACTCAATGCGGCAGCGGAAATGTTCCCAATACTCTGGGATTGTTTTACCGAGCCTCATCCGTTTGCTGGTAGAGAGCAGACGAAAGGCTACAGCATGCTTGCATCTGATTTAGAGGAATGGATTGCAGAAATAACTGGAATGGATTTTGTTTCGCTACAGCCCAATGCCGGCTCTCAAGGAGAAATAGCTGGCTTGCTTGCAATTAAAAATTATCTGGGCTCAATAGGTCAAAGCCAAAGAAACCTCTGTTTAATCCCCATCTCTGCCCATGGAACGAATTGCGCCAGTGCTGCTCTATGCGGATTTGATATCGAAGAGCTAGCTTGCGACGCTCTTGGGAAATTGGATCTTCTAGATCTTGAAAATAAAGCAAGAAAAAATGCTCAGAGGCTTGCTGCCCTGATGGTTACTTTTCCCTCCACTTATGGGATATTCGAAGACACACTGCCTGAAGCCGCCCGTATTGTCCATCACTTTGGTGGACAGCTCTATATGGATGGAGCCAATGCAAATGCCTTCCTTGGCTTATGTAAACCGGGAGAGCTGGGGGTGGATGTATGTCATCTTAACCTCCACAAGACATTTTGCATTCCTCATGGAGGTGGTGGCCCTGGAGTAGGACCCATCGCAGTAAAAAAGCATTTGGGCCCATTTCTTCCTTCTCATGAACTACAGGTGGTTGAAAAATGGAAAACAGGTCTTCTGTGTGCTGCTCCTTTAGGGAACGCTGGGGTGTTGCCCGTCAGCTGGATGTTCATCAGAATGGCTGGAAAAGAAGGCCTTAAAAGATGCTCTCAAATAGCTATTTTAAATGCCAATTACATGGCAAAAAAGCTTGAATCGGCCTTTCATGTCCTTTTCAAAGGACCACATGGATATGTTGCTCATGAATTCATTATCGATTTAAGGCCATGGAAGAAATACGGAATAGAGGTTGAAGACATCGCTAAAAGACTCATGGACTATGGCTTTCATGCGCCGACCATCTCTTGGCCTGTGTATGGGACCATGATGATAGAACCAACCGAATCGGAGTCAAAAGAAGAACTCGATCGATTCTGTGAAGCTTTATTTCTCATCAAAGAGGAGTTAGAGGCCATTGAAAAAGGGATTTATCCCCAAAACAATAATCCTTTGAAAAATGCTCCTCATCCTCCAACTCTCCTCTGCTCGGATAGCTGGGAGTTTCCTTACAGTCGAAAGCTGGCCGCTTATCCTGCTCCATGGCTAAAAGATTTTAAGTACTGGCCACCCGTCGGCCGAGTAGATAATGTATATGGGGATAGAAATTTTATTTGTTGTTTAGAAAATTAATCTCGCTCTTTGAGCTACAAATTCTTTATTCTTTTTGTTGCTTTTGTTCTATCTCTACAATCCGGAGCAAAATAATTCCGTTCCCACCGTTATGAATTCAAAACAATCGGCAGCCGAAAGGAAAAAATATTTGCTTTCGATTGTATTCCGTTCCCTTGTTTCGACAGGCATCCTCTCTTTTTTGTTTTTCAAAGTAGATTGGGCAAAAATTGCTACGGTGGCCCAAAGAGCCAATCCAGTGGACATAGTCCTTGGGATTTTTTTTGGTGGAGGACAAGTTTTTTTTTCTTCGATCCGATGGAAAATTTTACTTCAAACCCAAGGGATCTTTATTTCCGGAGCCAAAGCCTTTGAACTGACCCTTATCGGTCAGTTTTTTAACGCTTTTCTTCTTGGTTCTACAGGAGGGGACATTGTACGTATTTATTATATTATCCAACTCTATCCAGAGAAAAAAACGGCCGGCTCTCTTTCTGTCATCTACGATCGAGTAGTAGGTCTTTTAGGCCTAGTTCTTATAGGGCTGCTGCTGGCGTTGAACTTTTTTTACTTATTCCAAGCCAATCCTATAACACGCCATGCCGTTTGGATCTTTCTGGTTGTCACCCTCATCATCCTATTGCTTTTTGGACTCATCCTTTTTTTCCCAAGCCTCTTTTCAGTTGTCAGGCTACAAAAGAAGAAAAGTTCTTTCTTTTCAAATCCCTCCTTCAACAACTTATTCGATGCGATCCGGCGCTATCGACACGGGAAAAAAGAAAATTTGCTAGCTCTTATCTATTCCTTTGCAAGCCATGGCTCCACTTTAATTATGGCTTATTTTGCCACCCTTTCTCTTAATCTAGAAATCCCCTTTTTGTATTTGGCTGCAACCCTTGCCATTGTGAGTGTTCTCATATCCATTCCCATCACTATATCTGGATTGGGGATAAGAGAAGGACTCATTGTTGTCTTTTTTCACTTATTAGGTATAAAGACAGAACCAGCCTTAAGTTTTTCCCTTTTGGTTTTTGCAATGAGTCTTTTCTGGAGTCTGGTCGGGGGCATTGTGTATTTACGCTACAAAAAGTCTCGATTTAATGATACAGTACACCGATGAGAGAAGAGGCAATAGGGATAGTACACAGACTTCAAAAAGCAGGGTTTACAGCCTTTTTCGCAGGAGGTTGCGTCAGAGATATTCTATTGAAGAAAGAACCTCATGATATAGACATCGCCACTTCGGCTACTCCTGAGGAAGTTCAGCAGCTATTTAAGGATAAGGCAACAGGATTAATTGGAAAAGCCTTTGGAGTGGTTCGAGTAAGATCAGCTCATCATTTTTTTGAAGTTGCCACTTTTCGAACCGACATAGGATCGGAAGGAGGCAGATGGCCAGCAGCGGTGAGATTCTCTACACCAAAAGAAGATGCTTTAAGAAGAGATTTTACGATCAACGGTATTTTTTATGACCCTATTGCTGATCAGATTATCGATTATGTCAAGGGAACCGAAGATATAGAAAAAAAAATTATCCGAGCGATCGGTGACCCTAAAAAACGGTTCGAGGAAGATCATCTCCGTATGCTCAGGGCTATCCGTTTTGCTGTCCAACTGTCCTTTAGAATCGAAGAAAATACTTGGAATGCGATCCGGCAATCTGCTCAAGCAATCTCAAATATAAGTGCCGAAAGGATACGAGAAGAGCTAGATAAAATTTTTTGCAGTCCAGACCCTGCAAGAGGACTGGATCTTCTCGATCAAAGTAACCTGCTGGCTGTGATTTTGCCTGAAATTTATCGTTGCCATGGAGTAGAACAGCCAAAAGATTTTCATCCTGAAGGGGATGTATTCCAGCATATTCGACTTGTCTTAAGCCACCTGTCTAACCCCAGCCTTGAGTTAGTGCTCTCAGCGCTTTTCCATGACGTCGGAAAGCCTTTGACTTTTACTCGGGATAAAGAAGGAAATATTCATTTTTACGGCCACGAAATAGTAGGAGCTAATATTGCAGAAAATATAATGACCAGGTTAAGATACAGTCGAGACACAATTAAAAAAGTGGTCGAATGCGTTAAAAATCATATGACGTTTAAAGATGTTCCAAAGATGAAAAAAGCTACAGTTAAAAAACTGATATTAAAACCGACTTTCCCCATAGAACTTGAACTCCATCGAATAGACTGTTTGTCTTCACACGGAAACCTCTCAATCTATAATTTTCTCAATCAAGTTAAGGAAGCATATTCAACCGAAGCCTCATTATCCCCTCCAAAATTGATCACTGGATATGATTTGATTGCCATGGGATTGCAACCGGGTAAAAAAATTGGTGAGATTCTAGAACTTGTTCGAGAAGCTCAATTAGAAGAAAAAATTTCATCACGTAAAGAAGCCCTATTAATGGCCGAAGAACTTGTTCGGAATGAATCCATTAAATAGAATATTTAATTAAAATAAATATTGTTTATTAATTTGTATTTTTTTTATTTTTGTTTCAATATATGTATTGACTAATTATTTAATTACTGTAAACCCTTATTAAAAAAGGAGCAATTATGGCGAATGAAGAAAAAAAACAAGCGAGATTTAACAAAGCGAGTTTGGTTGAAGTCGTCCAAAAAAATATGGGAAAGGATACAACCAAAGCTTTGGCGGAACGATCGGTTGATGCTGTTATCAACGGGTTGAAATCGGGGATATTGAAAAATGGCATTGTACAATTAATTGGTTTTGGCACATTCCGCGTCATAACAAGAAAGGCTAGGATGGGAGTAAACCCTAAAACCGGGGAAAAGATTAAAATTAAAGCATCGAAAACCGTTCGTTTTTCACCAGGAAAAGAACTTAAAGAAAAATTATAATTAGCTATTAGTTCAGAGGAGTTCCAATAATTTGCCTTAGAGGGGAGGATACACTTTTACACTTTTAAGTAAGTAAATACTGAGGTGGTTTACATCACTACATTCTATACATAATTTTATATAAAATATTAGGTTTATTGATAATCTCTTATCAAAAAATATAACATTTTATTTTTTTTTCATTGCTTCAAAAGAAGCAATGATTATCCTCCCCTTGTATTCTTTTCTAGCAGTCTTTTCAGTTTCCAACGCATTCTTATTCTGACATCTCCCTATTCCCAAATTAGGATAGGTCTCTATCTATATCTTGCTAGTTGTGGCTATACCATTGAGGGAGGGAAAAGAGCTTGATCCCATTTCCTTTCTAGCAGAGCTAAATGAGGCAAGCTCCTTACTGTATTCTCACTGGCTTTGACATTAATTGGCCTGTCCCGCAGCTTGGTGGTCCAGTAGCCCCATTGGAGTTGGCGATGAAAGAGATTGTTTATTGCAGCTTTATTTAGAGAATTCGATTGTTTAGAACCTAGTCAAGCGATCCCAGTCATACAGCCGACGATAACTCGCATAAGTCTGAGTTGCTTCTTCTTTTTTTATCAAACACCACTAGCGTTCCATTGGTATTCGAAACGACAATAAGAAAGAGAATGGTGGATGATTTGCTCAAGGTCACTGTAGGGCTCTCTTGTTTCTAAGAAGAGAGAGATTTTTTAGCAGGTTCCCTAATCTTCCTTCCATATGTACTTATGCCCTTAGGCATGGACGCTATTGCCGGAGATTCTGTAGCCCTGATAACTGTCCTGCTATTCCTGAGCCGGGCCCATTGGAGGCATGATCCGTTTTTCGTCCAAACTCATACACTCTGCTGCCACAGTAGCGGGTTAAATTGTTTTCTTTTTTACTTGCTACCTTGCAGCTTTCGCCGTCTAACAATATACCGAAGTTGACTCATACATCATTTGACATAGAGTCCAAGCGCAGAGAGACTCCTTCCCTCACCGCTCTTACCATAGTAAATGATGACACGCAAACATTATCCCCTAATAAAAAACCGTACTTCCTTTTCACTCTGGTCTATAAAAAAGTAAAAGAAATATAAAAATTGGTGAAAAAACTCTCCTTTTCGCTTAATATCCTCATATGATGATCCAACAGATTTTTTTAATAATTTGTTTTTTTCTTTGGTTTTGCTCGTTCCCAACATATGGCCAGCATTCTGACCAAACAACCATCGAACAGAAAGCCAAGCATGGCTACCATCATAGTTTTCATGATGTTCATTACTATGCTCAGTTATTTGAGTCCAAAGAAAGGGATAAATGGCAAAAGCCTGATCGCATTATTGAAACGCTCAACATCAAGCCTGGTTATATAGTTGCAGATTTGGGAGCTGGCACTGGCTATTTTACCAGAAGATTTTCTAAGGCTGTAGGAAATGAAGGAAAAGTCTATGCTTTAGATTCCGAGCCAGCCATGATTGACTATTTACAAAAAGAGGTGAAGAACAAAAACCTTACCAATGTTATTGTTAAACTCGTCAAGCCTAATAATCCAGATCTAGGCAAAGCCTCAATTGATATTATTTTTATATGTGAGGTCCTTCATCACATTGATAATCGGATCGATTATCTAAAAAAACTGTCTCTTTCCTTGAAGAAAGGTGGGAAAATCGCTCTCATTGATTTTTATCCTAACGCACCTTATGGTCCACCTCACAGCCATCGTATATCCGAAAAAGAAGCGAGAGAAGAATTTCAACTGGCTGGTTATAAGCTCTTAAAAAAGCACAATTTTCTACCTTATCAATACTTCCTAGAATTTATACCTAAAACATAAATTGTTTGAAAAATTTATCTGGTTTTTTGCGCTTAAGGCTGCAAAGCACAGAGTTCTCTAGACAAAAGTCTCATTGCTTTTCTACCATGTGGCTCTGCAACTGGTTATTGCCTAGCCCATGTTTGGTGAAAATCGTCTGATTTTGTGGGTGCTCCAGAGGAGAGGGAGCCATTTTTGCTGAAAACATAGTGATACATTATGAATAATTATTATGTGAATAAATCTTTTAAAGTAACTACATAGATCAACGTTATAGGATAATGTCTCTTTATGTTTCTGCGTATCGTTCCAATCCGGCGGCTCAAGCGGGAAAGTGGACCAGACCGTTCGACTAGTGGAGAGCTACTACGATCGAGGGAAAATCTAGAGATCCGGTCGATAGCGAATCTTCTAGCGCAAGGAGCTTTTGGCTCTTCATGTGGACAGGCTTGTGGAGCTTTTAACGGGGGAGCTCGAGCAAAGACGACGGAGAGCTCTAAGCCAGAATTGGCGGCGGTTTGGGGCCCGCGACTATTAGCCAGAGCTTTGTGGGAGGAGTTGGGGTTTCCTTTAGCTTTTGGGGGGAGCTGCTCTAGAGGCGGCAAGCTCTTTCCCTAGGCAAGGAGAGCTTTTGTTCTTGTAGCCGATCAGTTGATTTGCCCGGGAAGCGAACATGCCCTCTTCCCAGTGGTTAGAGACTGACTATGTCCCGGATCGGCGGGGGAGGAGCGGACTAAAGCCGGTGTGGAAGCAAAACGGTCGGGTACAGGTGGCCCACCGCTTCCTTTGGCCCTGGTATCGGACGCTGGATGAGCTGATTCAAAGGAAGGGGAAGATCGAAGAGGGCCTTTTTGCT
>NZ_LXQB01000033.1 GCF_004421185.1 Methylacidiphilum sp. Yel
AGGCCGATGAGAGTGTCAGGGTCTATCAAAACCTCAACACCCTCATCGGAGAGCTTGCCCTGGCTAAATCTGGTCAGTTATCTCCAGGAATCCCCTGCCTTTAGGCATGGGGAGGATGTCAAAAGGGTTGTATAAATTTTCTTTTAAGAAAAAGCATTTTTTTGTTTAATTATGAAGCGAAGGACCATTCCATGGATTCCATAAAAGAAGACCACTCTTATTTTCAGTCTACTGAAAAAATCTATTCTCCACTCCCATGCTCGCAGAAGGATTTAGTCGATTCCATGCAAACCTATTTTACCCTCTACAAAGAATCTGTTGCTCATCCTGAACTTTTCTGGGGGAATATAGCCAAAGAAATCGACTGGTTCGAACCATGGACTAGAGTTTTCGATGGCCAATTCCCTCATTGTCAGTGGTTTTGTGGAGGCAAACTTAACGCAGCCTATAATTGTTTAGATAGGCACTTAAGCGGAAATAGAAAAAATAAGATAGCCATACTCTGGGAAGGAGAATTTGGTGAAAGGCTTTCTTATACTTACCAAGAGTTAAGTCAAGAAGTGGCTAGATATGCCAATGTCCTCAGAAGGCATGGAGTCAACTGCTCTGATACTGTGATTATTTTCATGCCTTTAATCCCCCAAGCGATCATCACTATGCTTGCTTGTGCCCGTATTGGAGCTATTCACAGCGTCGTTTTTGCCGGATTCAGTGCGAAGTCACTCCTTGAAAGAATAGTTGATAGTGGAGCCAAGATCATTGTTAGCGCCGATGGCGGCTTTCGACGAGGCAAAATCATTCCTTTAAAAGAGCGTGTGGACGAAGCGCTTAAACACACTACACAAATTCAAAAAGTCCTTCTTTTTAAAAGGACAGGGGCCCCCATTGGATGGTGCCATGGGAGAGATTATTGGATGGAAGAAGAAGCCAGTTTGGTTGAAAATGCTTGCGAGCCGGTTTCCTTAGACAGTGAGCACCCCCTGTTCATTCTTTATACAAGTGGCACGACCGGAAAACCAAAAGGGGTTGTCCATTCCACTGGAGGCTATTTGGTCCAGACGGTTTTCAGTTCGAAGATTGTATTTGATCTACAAGAAGATGATTTATACTGGTGCACAGCCGATATTGGATGGATTACTGGCCATAGCTACGTAGTCTATGGTCTGCTAGCAAACGGAGCATCCGTTTTCATTTATGAAGGAGCTCCCGATTTTCCTTCTTACGATCGATTTTGGCAGCTAATTGAAAAATACAAAATCACTATATTCTATACCTCTCCCACTGCAATCCGATCCTTTATCAAGTGGGGGCCTCAATGGATAGAAAAACACGATCTTTCTTCCTTGAGATTATTGGGCAGTGTTGGAGAACCAATCAATCCCGATGTATTTTTATGGTTCTACAAAAATATTGGCAAAGAAAAATGTCCCATCGTAGACACATGGTGGCAAACGGAAACGGGGGCTATTTTGATATCCCCTCTGCCCAAGGTTACTCCAATGAAACCTGGTTCAGCCACTTTTCCACTTTTTGGAATAGAAGCTGAGGTCGTTGATGAAAAAGGTGAGCCCCTGCCTGCTGGAAAAAATGGGCTGTTGGTCATAAAAAAACCTTGGCCTTCGATGCTAAGAGGCATCTATCGTGATGAGGAGAGTTTCAAAAAAATTTACTTTAGTAGAATCCCAGGGGTATATTTTACAGGAGATGGAGCGTATAAGGATGAAGAAGGTTACTTCTGGATTATAGGCAGAATCGATGATGTGATCAATGTCTCGGGACATCGCATTGGATCTGCTGAATTAGAAAGCGCACTCATTAGTCATCCGGCAGTAGCTGAAGCTGCAGTCATTGGAGTCCCTGATCCAGAAAAAGGAGAGGCTCTTATAGCTTTCGTAACACTAAAAGAAGGATGGACTTCGTCATTGGATTTAGAGGATGCTTTAAAAGAACATGTTGTAAAAGAGATAGGCTCTATAGCAAAACCAAAGGAAATTCGATTCATTGATGCATTACCTAAGACTCGAAGTGGCAAAATTGTTCGAAGACTCCTTAAAGAAATCAGTCGAGAAGGACACATTTCAGGGGATATAACCACGCTAGAAGATAGCCAGTGTTTAGATAAGCTAATAAAAGGCTAAAAAATCTTCTTGATCGCCAACGAGAAATAGTCTATGGCAAGCTTGTTTTTTATTTTTCTTCCTTGTCTGCGGTCAAAAACGGCTGAGATTAGTTTTTTTTCAGAACTTTCTTTTTTGGTGTCTTGCTTGGAAAGAAGAGAGCCATAGAACATTTTATGCAACCTAAAAAAACCCAATATCCATCTAGACCCATGAAAACGATTTTGCTTTTAATTATTTCCAACATATTCATGACTTTGGCATGGTATCTGCACTTGAAATTCAGACACAAGCCTTTACCTACAGCCATTATGATGAGTTGGGGGCTAGCCTTCTTTGAATATATTTTTCAGGTACCAGCCAATAGAATTGGATCGTATTCTTTTAGCGTGACTCAACTGAAGGTGCTTCAAGAATGCATTACTCTTGCAGTCTTTACCCTACTTGCTTGGATCATTTTCAAAGAATCTCCTAGCTGGAATCTCTTGATTGCCTATCTATTAATCATCGGAGCGGTATTCTTCGCTTTTAAAGGATAAAAATAGAAAAAATACTTTGATCAACAATTTAGGATCTTCAGAAATTTGAAAAAATAGAAGGCTACCGAAAGCCTTTTTCTAAAAACCTAAAGGTATGGTCTTTTGAAGTCTATCGCCTGATAGAGTTATATCCTCTTGGCTTTGAGATAGATCGGCTTTGCGAAAAAATAGCCCATATACCACCAGATAAAATACATAAGAATAGATATAAACCCAGAAAAGAAAGCGGAGACTCCAAGCACTCCGCCAGCAAAGCTCCTCATTGTTCCAGTTTCTACCATTCTTAAATATTCAGGTGTTGAGGTTCGAATATACTGGTATTGAATAAGATCAGCCACACTTAGGAGCTGTCCATGGTATTCCACAGGAACATGGTATGGAGCAATCATGGGCCAATTCGAAGGATAGAAGAGCCATCCCCACAGCTCTCCTCCGATTAGCGCTGTCACCACAAAATTATTGGTGATCATTAGGATCCCATCTAAAACAATCGCTTGCGGCAGCAATGTCTCGGGAAAGACCAAATTGATAGGAAATTTGGCCCATGCCCAAAAATTAATAATCCGATTTAACCATTGTCCAAGCAAGAGACCAAAACATACCATAGTCGCCCCTGCAGGGAATTTCCAATGAGTCCATAAAGCTGCTTGGACGGCAGCAGGAAAACAGATAGTTGCAATTGGAACGATGACTGGCCACCACATCCTATCTTTTAAATCGATCCAAAAAGACCAGTCTCCTGCAAAAAGTTGTTGATGAATCCAAGCAGCCGCAACAGTTGCAAGAAAAATGATCAAAAGAACAGCCAAATCAAAGCGTTTCCTTACAAAATCCGCTTCGCTTTCCCTCTGAGTCAAGAGTCGCTCATTCATATTGGAGATCCCCTCTTCCATCCTTCTTAATTGCTCTTTTTCCCTTATTATTTATTCGGGAGAGCGTTCCTCTCACAAGAACAGAATAAGGGATTAATACAAGCCTCAGGATTTTCTATAACAATCGAGGCGCTAGGTGCCTCTGCCCCTAAATAAACTTGGTCGATTAAACTATAGACTCTTGGACATACTGTTACTAAAACTCCATAGAGAGACAACGCCCCCCAAGCAAAAATTGCAAAACCCCAATGGAGTGGGGCAGAAAAGACCTCTTCCATGAACCAACGCGTATGTCCAAATTCATTAAGACCAACGTTGGGGAATATCATTAAAGGAGAGGCCACTAAAATCACTAAGGGAAGTGAGGTGGCTTTTGCAAATTGAGGTAACCGAGTTAAGGCATACATCAAGAACGTTAATCCTAAGATAATATAAACGGGATAACTCTGATAAAACTCAATAATATGGCTAGGAGTGAAGCTTGTATCTCTGATAACAGTTTGATGCCAAGTCGCATCTTGCTCTGCATAATAGGCTGCAATAAAGACAGCAAAAGCATACATCAGAACAAACGATCCCCAGATCCAGTACCTTTTCAATTCCTCTGCAGGGGAAAGATTTTCAAGGTTTCTATCTCTTGTCTGCCATAGATACACAACAACAAAAAGAGCTATCAAAGCCTCTATAATGAGTTCGGCATATAAAACACTCATCCAATATTGCTGGTATTGTTGGGTTGAATAATCAAGGCCTTTCGTAAAAGCAAAGAGCCTTTGATAGACATAGTCGATTGTATTTAAAAAGAAAATCAGCCCAATACCCAATAATGGGAGTTTAAGAGAAAAAGCTGATTTTTCTGGAACTTCAATAGAAAAAATTGCATTTCTTTCTACAACACTTGGCATATAGCCTCCATCTTTGAATATAAACAGCTACTTTTTATGTTTAAAAAGAAAAAATCGCAATAAAAAAAAAACTCACTTTAAAAAAAAATTTTTCTTAAAACAGCTTAAAAACAGAGAATAACTTACCCCAGCAATTGAGCTGATCAGATTAGATCATTTCCTTCAAAAATTAAAAAAAAGTTTTATTGGACATCATGGGGAGGAAGAGGAATAGGAGGCTTTTGTTTTTCAGAAGGGACTGTCTGATTCTTTTCTTCTGAATCTATTGTATAGTTTTCTATTTGCTGATAATTTGATGGGACAACAAAAAGCTCCTCAGGCTGTGGGCCCACTTTATAATCCTTCCACTCAACCAATACATTTCCTTTTTCTGGTATTATTTGAACTGGTGCTCCAGTCTCCTTCCCAATCCAAAAGGTGGCTTTTCCCGCTTTGGATTCCATCAAGTACTTATCGCAAAGCACCCCTTGAAGCATATCGGTACCAACCGAAGTCCATTTAGCAGCAGGATCCCCTGGGGTTATATCGAAAAGGGGAGTTTCTTCTTTGACAGGATGCTCAAAATAAATTCTTTCATCTGGAAAAAGAGTATAAATCGTCTTTTTGTCTTTACGGATTATGTTGATCTGTTGCTGCACTCCGGTGGGTCCTTCAACTCTAATTTTATCTCCATCAACAAAGATCTTTTGAACAATTTCTCCTCCTCCGACTTTAATAATTTGCATAACGGAAAATTGTTTAGGTAAGCTAAAAGGCCTTTGTGCGAAGGCAACAAAAGAGCTACCGACTACAAAAGAAAAAGCCGCTAATAAAAATAAACCCACCCTTTTCATCATTTCTTTTTTATATAATAAAAGAAACACAACTTCTAGAAGATAATGAAACAACTTAAGGTTCAGCAATGTTATAATGACAAGCACAACCTTCTGGAAAAACTCTCCAACATTCCAAATGCCACTTCATTTTTTTCTTCATCCAATTAACTTCTCCAATGAGACATTGTTTCCTTTCAAAATAAAAGAAAGGAATCCATAACAACGAAATCCTTTGGACAACTCCTTCTAGCAAAGCCATTTTATTGGCCTCAGGAGAACCTAAAAGAAAAAAGGGATTACTGCTAGCTATGATCTCTTCAAAAGCTTTAAGACTGATAGGTTGTACCCGAACAAATTGATCTTCATCTAACTGAACCGGAAGATCTGTAAAGAGAGTAATGGGGCTAGCCTCCAATGGTAATAATCTATGACAAAGCAAAGAAGTAGGAAAATCAGTGCTGAGAAATTTGCCATCCAGGCTGATAGCTGCAAGCAAGGTACAAGCTGCTTTAATCCTCATCTTTTTGTCCCAAAATCGTGCCAATAGCTAGTCTGGCCCCACGAGCAAAATCAGCCGCATGCATTTTCTTCCTTCCCTCGAGTTGAACTTCTCTTAACAACAGACCGCCCACACGCCCTGCAGCGACTAAAACTCCATGCTTATCTATGCGCACAACTTCCCCTGGAGTCCCTCTAGCCCGATGAGAAATAATTACTTTGTAAATTTTTAGGATCTTTTTCTCCTCTCCTATCTTCAACGTAGTATAAGCCACAGGCCATGGATTAAAAGCCCTGACCATTGCATCAATTTCCTGTTTATCTTTTCTCCAATCGATCAGCGCTTCTTCTTTCTTTATTTTTTTTGCATAAGAAGCCAGTGCATGATCCTGAGGAATCCGCGGCGCTTTCCCAGCCTTTATAGCCTCCAGAGACTGAATAATCAATCGTGCCCCTAATTCGGCAAGACGACCATGCAAGGATTCAGCCGTGTCATTCGAACGAATTAATAGTTTTTCACTTGTTAAAATATCACCCGTATCTATCCCCTCATCCATCCAAATGACAGTTACACCCGTCTCTTTATCCATGTTCTTTATAGCGGCTTGGATTGGCGATGCCCCTCTATATTTAGGAAGAAGCGATCCATGGATGTTCAAAATCCCAATAGAAGGAATCCTAAGCACCTCCTTAGACAGTATCTGTCCATAGTCACAAACAACAATGATATCGGGTTTTAGGAACTGAATTTGCTGGATGGAACCTGCAGAATTAATATTTTCAGGTTGAAAAACCCATAAATGCAATTTCAGGGCAGCTCTTTTGATAGGTGAAGGTACAAGCTCTTTTTGTCTGCCAAAAGGTCGATCCGCCTGAGTAATAACCCCAGGAATAGTATATCTCCCATCCAGGGCTATAGCTTCAAGACTTGGAACCCCAAAATCTCCTGTACCAATAAACACTACTCTCATTCTCTAATATTATTCCATGCCATTCTTAGTTTTTCTTAAAAAGACTTCTTTTTAAATATGACCAAAGGTAGAATCAAATCTATACTTTTTAGTTCTTTTTTAACCAACACACCCTGTTGTTCCTTTAGATGAAGAAGGCATTCATTATTTATTTATCCAATGAAAAATCAAGGATCTGCTTTACCAATAGAAAATGCAATTGAAAAGGCAATAGAACTTTTGCAGAAAGGAGAAGTTGTTGCTATCCCTACTGAAACGGTCTACGGTCTGGCTGCAGATGCACTCAATTCCGAAGCTGTAGCCCGGCTGTTTGAACTTAAAAAAAGGCCTAAAATAGATCCGGTAATTGTCCACTGCTATTGTGCAAGCCATGTATTTGGCTTTGTTCGGAACCTTCCAGAACCAGCTAGATTACTCGCTACTACGTATTGGCCAGGCCCCCTCACTTTGGTCTTAGAAAAAAAAGAGTCGATTCCTGACATTGTTTCGGCAGGGCTTCCTTTTGCCGGATTTAGGGTACCCAAACATCCTCTAACCCTAAAACTGATCGAAAAACTTGGCAGACCACTGGCAGCTCCTAGTGCAAACAGATTTGGGAAAATTAGTCCTACGAGCGCACAAGCGGTCTTCGAAGAATTCAACCATCTGATTCCTTTAATTCTTGACGGAGGTCCATGTCCAGTGGGTATTGAATCGACAGTCATTTCGTTTGCTCATGACCCTCCTTTGCTGCTTCGATATGGTGCCATTCCTAGAGAGGAAATAGAAAAGAGAATAGGTCCATTGACCCTCCCTGCTCCCAAGACAGCATGGAATTTAGCACCTGGCCGATTCCCGAAACACTATGCTCCTTCGATCCCAGTGGAAATTATTTCTTCGGTCTCAGAGATTCCCTATTGGAAAAGAAAAAACGCTGGCCTGATTTTCTGGGGAACAGAGGATACGACAGGATTCAAAGTTGTCAAAAATCTTTCCAAAGAAAAATCACTAATCGAAGCAGCCGCAAATTTTTTTCAAATGCTTCGAGAATTGGACAAAAGCAGTATAGAAAAAATCTATGCTTTACTCCTGCCAGAGGAAGGTTTAGGGGAAGCCATCAATGAAAGAATCAAAAAAGCAGCTGGCTCCCCCTCGCCATAGAGAGCAGAGAACAGCTACTAAGACCTTCATTGCAGCTTGTAGTCGACTCTCATCCATATATTTGCATCTTTCTTCTCTGGCAGAATGATCAACATCAAGGCAGTGGCCAAGTCCTTGGTAGTATGGCCATGGGAACATAAAGGAATGCCACTTGGAAGCCTGAAGGATTTGGTTGTATGTTCTACAGTCTTGAGCCTATGGAGAGGAAAAGGCTCAGAGCTTGGGAGAACATTAATGCTGAAACTTTTCTCGATCCCTGGGTGGGAAGGAGAAAGTCTAAAGGAACAGTATCAAAGCAATTAAGGAAGCAAAGGTTCTTCACCTTCCTCTTTTTCAGGAACTACTCGAGCAATCGAGGTGACTTTATCCTCGCTATCCAACTGAACAAGTCGAACCCCTTGGGTATTTCTGCCTGTCTTTCGAAGATCTTTTACTTTAATTCTGATAACATTGCCTTTGAGAGTCAATAGCATCAGCTCATCTTCTTCAAAAACAGTTCGGGCCGATACCACCTTGCCTGTCTTCTCAGTGGTTTTCATTGTCTTTATTCCATAGCCTCCCCTCTTTTGTCGGCGGTATTCTTCAAAAGAAGTTCTTTTCCCTATCCCCTTTTCTCCTACAACAAGCAACGTCGCTCTCTCATCTACCACAGCAGCTCCAACCACTTCGTCCCCTTCTCGAAGATTGATTCCTATGACTCCAGCAGCATTTCTACCCATGGAACGAACAAGGGTTTCTGAAAATCTTATGCTTTGCCCCTCTTTGGTAATTAAAACAATATCCTTTTGCCCATCGGTAAACATGCAATCGATTAGTTTATCATTCTCCTCAATACTAATTGCTGTAATGCCACCCTTTCGGATATTTTGAAAATCGGTAACAGGGGTCTTTTTTACGCGTCCTTTTTTGGTACAGAAAAAAATATACTCGTTTTTGTCCCAGGAGGTCTCTCTTGAGTCTGAAACTTCGGAATTGGCAACGATTCGCAACATCGAAGCGATCTCCTCGGTGGGTTTTAACTCAAGGAAATTGACTATGTTTTTGCCCTTGCTCGCTCTTTCTTTCTCTGGAATCTCATATACTCTCTGAATATAAACCCTGCCATCGGTGGTGAAAAAGAGCAAATAATCATGAGTGGAAGCATTGATCAGGTTTTCGACAAAATCTTGTTCCTCTTCTTTGCCAACCTCCTGAGTCGCCATTCCCACTACCCCCCTCCCCCCTCTTCTTTGGGACCTATAATTATCAAGATTGGTTCTTTTAATAAAACCATTATGCGTCAGAGTGATGACAACACGCTGGTTAGCCACTAAGTCTTCGAAACTGACTTCCCCTGCCTCTTGGAGAATCTTCGTCTTTCTAGGATTGCCATACTTCTCTTTGACTTCCAGAAGCTCTTGTTTTACAATCGCCCAAATTTTCTCTTCACTTCCCAAAATCGCTTTAAACTGCTCAATTTTTTCAAGCAATTCAGCATATTCAGAGGCTACTTTCCCCCTTTCAAGCCCAGTAAGTTGATAAAGACGCAAATCTAGTATGGCTTCCACCTGTCTTAGGCTGAGGCTGTAGACTCCTTCCTCTGTTATTCTATCCTGAGCAATGGCTATGCCAAGGGTTTGAAGTAAATGGGTTGAAAATTTTAACTCTAAAAGCTTTTTCCGAGCTTCTTCTCGATTCGTTGATTCTCTTATCAATCGAATAAAATCTTCAAGCTGGCTTAAAGCAATCAAAAAGCCTTCAAGAATTTCTGCTCTCTCCAGGGCCTTGTTTAAATCAAATCGGGTTCTTCTGACTATCACATCATGTCTATGATCTAAGTAACAAAAAAGAAGTTCTTTTAAATTGAGTGATTTGGGGCGCAATCGATCAATTGCAACCATATTCACAGCAAAAGTGGTCTGTAGGGGCGTGTGTTTGTAGAGATTATTAATGACAACCTTTGGTATGGCATCCCTTTTGAGTTCTATCACTACCCGGGTATTTTCGTCGGATTCATCCCTTATATCCGCAATTTCTGGAATAATCTTTTGGTTGACAAGTTCTCCAATTTTTTCAACTAAAGCAGCCCTGTTGACATTATAAGGAATCTCGTCGATAACAATTGCCGACTTGCCTCCTCTTAACTCTTCAAAGTGCACCTCCCCTCTCACTTTCAGGCTACCTCTCCCAGTAGTAAAATAACTGACAATGCCTTCCTTACCCAAGATAACTCCACCAGTAGGAAAATCCGGGCCTTGGATGTATTGGAGAAGATCTTCAGCAGAAAGACCTGGTTGATCAATTAACGCCACCAATGCATCAATAGTCTCAGAAAGATTATGGGGAGGAATATTGGTAGCCATTCCCACAGCAATTCCCGTTGCTCCATTAACGATTAAATTAGGGAAGGCAGCCGGGAAAACCGCTGGCTCCATCTTCGTTTCATCATAATTGGGAACAAAATCAACCGTGTTCTTCTCCATATCTGCCATGAGCAAAGCTCCAGCAGGAGAAAGTCGAGCTTCAGTATACCGCATGGCTGCCGGTGGATCGCCTTCAATGGAACCAAAATTTCCTTGCCCATCGATGAGCACTTCCCGCATTGCCCATGGTTGAGCCATATGAACAAGTGTTGGATAGATAGCTTGATCCCCATGGGGATGAAAATTCCCCATCGTTTCTCCCACAATTTTTGCGCATTTTAAGTGCTTGCGATTAGGCGCTAGCCCAAGCTCGTGCATAGCAAACAGAATTCTTCTCTGGGAAGGTTTTAATCCATCTCTTACATCCGGTAAGGCTCTTGAAATAATCACCGACATCGCATAGTCTAAAAAACAACTCTTCATCTCCTCGGATACATCTACCATCCGAACAGAATCGTTGTCTCTGATTGATAGTTGCTCGTTGTTTTCAGAATTCTGCGCCATAGGCTCCACCAGTCATCTCTTAAGATGGTTATCTTTTTAAATATCTAAATTTTTTACCTGAAGTGCATTTTCTTCTATGAACCGTTTCCTTGGCTCAACATCTTCGCCCATTAAAGTGATGAATATTTTTTCAGCCTCAATAGCGTCGGCGATCTCTACCTTCAGCAATTTCCTTTTCTGAGGATCCATCGTTGTCTCATAGAGCTGCTTAGGATTCATTTCTCCAAGTCCCTTAAACCGTTTGATTTCTACTCCTTCCTTGCCATTTTCTTTTACGACATCTAAAATTTGTCCAATTGAAAAAATATCAAGAAGCTTCTCCCCTTTCTCTCCCTTCTTAACAACCATTCTATAGAGAGGATGCTCTTTGGATCTGTAGCTTTTGATTTCAAACCCAAGCTGCGTAAGCTCATCGAGGATCTTCATCATGATGGGACTTTCAAAGAGTTCTACATAGGCCGCACGACGCTTGCTATCCACTCCATGCCGCTCAGAGGCATCAACCATCGATGCCCCATTTTCTATCCCGGCCGCTTCAAAAAGCAAAAGATCCGGATTTTCTTCAGCAAAACGACCCAACTCTCTATCATCAAAGAAAAAGAAAAGTTTTTCCTGATTGTTTTCCCAAAGCCGAATAATATGCTCAGGAAGTTTGCCGCTTTGGGGATCCTTTTTAGAAAGCAATAAATCGAAGTCCACGCCATGAAGTTCAAGATATTTGCAAAATTGACTAAGTTTTTCAAGTTTCGATAACAACGATAGAAGAATCTCCCCACGAAAGACCTTTTGTTCCCCAACAATGGAAAGCTCGACATTTTTTACTCCCTGCTCAAGAAGTATTCTGTTAAGCTCCTCGTCGTTCTGGACATATTGTTCTTCCTTTTTTTTGTCGATAAGATACAGCGGAGGTTGCGCAATATAGATATGACCGTGGTTGATAAGCTCAGGCATTTGTCGGTAAAAAAAGGTTAAAAGCAAGGTGCGAATATGTGAACCATCTACATCGGCATCAGTCATCAAAATGATTTTGTGATACCTCAATCTCTCTAACAGAAAAGCCCCTTCACCATCTCCCTCGCCAATTCCCGTTCCAATCGCTGTTATAATCGTCTGGATCTCTTCATTATTCAGCACCTTATCTAAGCGGGCTTTTTCTACATTGATCAGTTTACCTCGAATAGGAAGAATAGCCTGAAACTGCCTATTCCTTCCTTGCTTTGCTGACCCACCAGCAGAATCACCTTCAACGATAAAAAGTTCTGCTTCTTGCGGATTTCTTACCGAACAGTCGGCTAGCTTACCAGGCAATCCACCACCACTTAAAGCCGTTTTACGAACTGCTTCCCTAGCCTTTTTAGCTGCTTCTCGAGCCCTAGCCGCTGTCAATGCCTTCTCAACAATTTTTCTAGCGCTTTGAGGGTTGGACTCCAGGTAATTCATCATCCCCTCATAAACCAGAGAAGCAACTATGCCTTCGACTTCTGGGGAAACAAGCTTAACTTTTGTCTGTGATTCAAAACTTGGATTGGGATGCTTTAAGGAAAGAATGCAAACTAATCCTTCTCTTACATCTTCCCCACTCAATTGAGGATCCTTCTCTTTAAAGAGATTATTGGCTCTGCCGTATTGATTAATCGATCGGGTAAGGGCTGTTTTTAGGCCCGAAAGATGGCTTCCCCCATCAGGATTAGGGATACCATTTGTATAACAAAAAATTTGTTCCGTATAGCCTTCAGTATACTGCAGCACACAGTCAAGGATCAGATCCTCTTTTTGTTTTTGAATAACAATCGGCTTAGGACAAAGCGGCTTGAGATCTTGAGCAAATTGAGAGACAAACTCAACAATTCCTTCTTTAAAAAAGAACCGAAAGGCGTTTGGTTTAGATCCATCGATTGTCCTTTCATCAAGAAGCAAAATTTCAAGTCCCGGATTAAGAAAGGCAAGCTCTCTGAGTCTTTTAGCAATAATCTCCGTTTTAAATTCAAGCGTTGTAAATATCTCAGGGTCTGGCTTGAAAGTAATCAAAGTTCCCCTTTTCTGGGTTTTGCCAACCACTTCTAATGGTCGAGAAGTTTTCCCTCTTCGAAACTCCATCCTGTAGACTTTGCCATCTCTGAAAACTTCCACTTTAAACCATTCCGACAAGGCGTTTACACATTTTGCCCCTACCCCATGCAGTCCCCCCGAATATTTATAGACGCCTTGTTTGAACTTGCCACCAGCATGAAGATTTGTTAATACCAATTCTACAGCAGGGATCTTAAACTTTGGATGCGGCTCCACAGGAATGCCTCGACCATTATCTAAAATGGAAATCGACCCATCCACATGGATGGTCACTTCAATCCGACTACAATAGCCAGCTAAATGCTCATCAATGGAATTATCAAGGACTTCAAAAACACAATGATGCAACCCTCTTTCATCGGTAGGGCCAATGTACATCCCAGGCCTTTTCCTTACAGCTTCCAAGCCCTCTAATTTTTCTATTTGGGAAGCATCGTAGCCAACTTCAACTTTCGGCAAAGTAGAAAGATCAGAAGAATCTAGCGACATAGTATTCGTTCGATTGGTTTAATGCAAAAAAAACAATGTAAACATTAAGAAAATTCAATGAAAAAAGAGATCTATAAGAAAGCTTTCTTTTTTAATATACCTAGATTTGCATTCAATTAAAGGAAAAAAATTAAACAGCATTCTTCTTATACATTTTTCTTATATATTTTCTTTTCTAAAAAAGCGATCTTAAAAAAGAGTTTATTTTTTTATACATTTTTCTCTTTATTAGGTATTGTTTTTTATATTTTAATACCAACGGAAGATTCTTTCTAAGAGCATCTCTTTTTTCCCTTTTGTTTCGATTAATTTTGAACCGCATACATTGTTAGTATGGGTACGAATAAAACAAAGAAAAAAATACTAGTGGTTGAAGACGAAGAAGATGTGTCGGATTTGATCTGTATGCATCTTAAAGCTCAGGGCTTTGAAACGGTTGTGGCAAAAGAAGGAATGGAAGCCCTACGAGTTACTAGAAAACAATTGCCAGATCTTATCGTTCTCGATCTTATGATCCCTGAATTTTCTGGGATTGATGTTTGTAAGTATTTAAAAAAAGATCCCGATACGGCAGCTATTCCGATTGTGATATTAACAGCAAAGTCTGATCCATCAGATAGAATCTTAGGCTTGGAACTGGGAGCAGATGATTACATTGCCAAGCCATTCAGCCCTAGGGAACTTATCTTAAGAATCCAGTCCGTCCTCCGTAGACGATTTGAAATCCAAAGCCCCGCTCTACAAGCCGGACATAACGATCAAATCAGACTCGATCCAATTGATAAAGTTGCTTACTATAAAAAGAGAAGAATTGAGCTGACTCCTATTGAATTCCGGCTGCTCTCTACTCTGATGGAAAAAGAAGGGGCAGTCCAAACCCGAGAAGAATTGCTTAAGGAAGTCTGGGGATACGAAAAGACTATTGATACGCGTACGATCGACACCCATATCCGAAGGCTAAGAGACAAGCTTGGGAGAGCCTCGCAATTTCTTAGGACAGTTAGAGGTATTGGATATAGATATAAAAAAACAACTTAAGGCTTTTGTGCTCTTTGCTTGTTTGATCTGTTATTAGCACTTCATTAGGATTATGCTTTGGCTTACTCTCAGTTTTGTTTTTGTTTTAACCGGAGTATTCCTTACTCTCTTTATTCTTCGACAGAACTTTTGGCTCTCTAAAATCCGTAAAATAGAAAAAATTACCCAATCTATAAGGAACAAACAGATCCCCTCTTCTTTTTTGCTTTCTGGAGATCCATCCCTCTTAGCCATATCTAGGAACCTTGAAGCTATCTCAAATGAATTTCACTCTCTTATACGCACATCCAAAGAAGAAGAAATTAATTTAAACACTATTTTAAAATCGATGACCGAAGGCATCGCTATAATTGACCGCAATCATTTCATAAAATTAGCCAATGATTCCTTCAAAACCATCTTAGGCTTAACGACCAATCCCCAAGGCAAAAAACTTCTTGAATTGATCCAATTACCCGAAGTTGAGCGGATCATTGAAAAGGCATTTGAAAGCCAAAAACCCCTATCGCAGGAAGTTCTTGGAACAGACAATAGCAGCAATTTAACTGGATATTTTGTTGTGGATGCTGTTCCTGTTGTGAATGAAAATACAGAAATTGCTAGCAACATAATGGTTCTTGTCTTCCGTGATATCACGGAAAGAAGAAAATTCGAAGAGGCAAGAAAAGAATTTGTAATCAATGTAAGCCATGAGCTGCGGACTCCATTGTCCATTTTTAAAGGATATGTCGAGACTTTAATAGAAAATCCAAAACTATCAAAAGCTGAAACAAAAAGGATCTACGAAATTCTAAAAAAACATTGTGTTAGACTTTCTGCTTTAATCGAAGATCTTTTGCTTTTGGCCAGGCTTGAATCACGCAAACTGACCATGGAACCTTCCGCTTTTATTATGAAAGAGCTCCTTGAAGAAACCCTTCAAGAGCTCCATCCTCTTTTTCAGCAAAAAGAATGTCAGGTCAATCTGGTTATTGAAAAAGACTTGCCACCCATAGAAGTTGATCCTTTTTGGTTCCAACAAGCAGTTTATAATTTGATTGATAATGCTGTCAAATTTTCCTCTCCCCCTAGAAAAGTGCTCATTGAAGCACAGAGAAAAGATCAATACTTTGTTCTTAGAATTACTGACAATGGCATTGGCATTTCTCCAAAAGATCTGCCTTTTATCTTCGATAGATTTTATCGCGGCGACAAGTCTAGGAATACAGAAGGGGGTACAGGACTAGGCCTTTCGATCACCAAGCAAATTGTTGAACTTCATGGAGGGCAAATCAGGGCAAAGAGTAACCTTGGCGAAGGAACAACAATGGAAATAGAAATTCCCATGCGTCAAGAAAAGCCATCTTCGGTTAGCTAGAAGAAAAATTCAAAGAAGCTTATGGCGGAGAAGCTACAACCCTTTCTGCTTGTTTTACTGGCAAACTTCGATAGGGCTCTAAGAGAGCCTGGATCAATCGCTGACCACTTTCAGGAACAGCAATTCTTCCAGAAAGGATTTGATAAGGTATGCAGTTGGTTTGATAATATTTCCAGTTTGTTTCGGGGTCAGCCACCAGATCAATATTTCCTATGGCAATCCCTTTCAACTTTTTCTTAGAAATTAGATAGACATAAACGGCAGCGGTCGGAGAAGTGGCTTGGTCTTCTGTTAATTCAACTAATCCTGGTTGGGCACTCTGCCCAACCCCGATATTGCATTTGGTTCCCTTGATTAGCAAATCAATTGTTTCCTGGGTATTGATAACCAACAATAGATCTGCAGATAGGAAACCTACGCTGAGTCCCAAGTCCCATCCAGATACCTTTACTGCCAATGGGCCTGACCAACGTCCCTCAGGAAGCCGAACTATAATCAATCCAACCCCTTGCCTTTCTTTCATGAATAAGCTAGCTTGGTAGAGACTGATAAACCCTATGCCTTTTGCCTGTTGAAAGATCGGTTCTGGAACATTATCCTTATATCGATTTTTCATCATTTGAATAAAAGTCACCACTTGATCAATTTTTTTTTCAAGGTTCCATGCCCAAAGCTCTTGAATGGAAAAGACTAAAAACAAAAGACTACAAAAGATCGGCCAAAGAAAGGTCTTTGTCTTTTGTCTTCCTTTCTTTAACAATATCATGAGGTTAATTGAATTAATGACGATAAGTTTCAATGCGGTTGATCCAGCCTGCAAGCCATCTTTCCTCATGACGGCTAGGGGGTGCATTTTTTACTCTTCTCTTTAGCACGTTTTCAGCAGCCTGGCAAAATGCATCGATCGGATCTCCCCCATCCATTTCTTCCAGAACTTGTAAAAGACCCCATCCTTTCCCCTTATACCTCTCGGTAGGCCAAGTTCCATCCCCTTTAAAATTCACATAATCTACCAAAGCGTATACCCCCCTTGGAGATTGAGAAAGCAAAATAAAATTCTCTTCCACTTTTCCCTTTTCGTTTGGAGGACTCAGTGCCAACATTTTGGGTAAAGCATTTTTTAGCTTCAGAATCGCAAACTGAATTTGAAGAGGAATAGTATCTAATAAAAAAAGCTTTAATTCCTCCATCTGCCTACCTCCTTCGGCAGCATAAAAAACTGTGCGCGTAGACCAAGGGCAATTGGACTGAGGAGTTAACCACCTAGGCAGCTTAGCTCCATTCTCAAGGGCAAACTCTAAGAAGCGAGGGAAACTTTCTTCAAAAGGACCTTTCTTTCCGGCTGGGTACCATATAAAATGACAAATGCCCAAAGAAGCAAAATCCTCGCCCACATTCCATGCCAGTAACCCGGAAACTTTTCCACCAGACTCATTTTCCCAGATTTTTTTTCCTATGAGCTCCGCTTGGCTTGCTGTCAAAAAAAGTTCGACTCTCTTTTTTTCTTTTCCATAAGCCAAGGCAAGGACTGGTATCCATAGCAACAGAAAGGAAAATAAAGAGAGGCGACCGATCCGCCAAGACATTCTTATCCTCCCTCTCTTTTTCAAATCTAAAATGTAGCTCCTCTTTGAACAGATAGTTGGGGAAAATTGACTTTCTAATAGAATTATCCGAAGATATAAAAAAATAAAGAACTGATTTTTGTTTCTAAGAACTGTTCTTTTCCAACCAAACCCTCATTCATGAATACTCTGAGCAAAGAAAAAAGTCCTTACCTACTCCAACATGCCCACAACCCTGTCCAATGGCAGCCATGGACCGAAGCAACTATCCAAAAAGCAAAGGAACTTAATAGGCCAATTTTTTTATCTGTTGGCTATTCAACCTGTCATTGGTGTCATGTGATGGCTAAAGAATCTTTTGAAAATCCAACAGTTGCTGAACTGCTCAATGCTTTTTTTATACCTGTAAAAGTAGATAGAGAAGAAAGGCCCGATATTGATCAGTTCTACATGGAATTTGTCCAAGCTTTTTGTGGACAAGGAGGATGGCCAATGAGTGTCTGGTTGACACCAGATTTAGAGCCATTTTTTGGCGGCACTTATTTTCCTCTAGAAAGTAAATGGGGACGACCTGGATTTATTGATCTGCTTAAAAAAATTGCTAATCTTTGGCAATTTCACAGATCAGCTCTTCAACAACAAGGTCAGGAAATACTCAATAAAATGCGAGAAAGCATCCTTTGTTCTATAGAAATTGAAAGCCAGCCAAATTTAACACAGATAGCAAGAAAAACAGTGGAACAACTTTGGGTCAATTTTGATGGAGTGTATGGTGGCTTTTCGCCTCCTCCGAAATTCCCACGTCCCAGCCTTTTCTTTTTTTTATTTAGGGCTGGTTCCTTCAAAGAACTCCCTGAACCCCTTCAAAATAAGGCTATGAGGATGGCCCTTTTTACTCTACAAAAAATGTCTTGCGGAGGCATTCATGATATCTTGGAAGGGGGATTTCACAGATATTCAGTAGATGCACAGTGGCGACTACCACATTTTGAAAAAATGCTCTATGATCAAGCACATCTAGGTTCAGCCTATCTGGAAGCTTTCCAAATAACTAGTGACTTTCTTTTCAAAGAAACGGCCACTTCTCTTTTCGAATATCTTTTTAGCCATCTCTATAATCCTGCTGGAGGGTTTTATTCAGCCGAAGACGCTGACAGCCTGACTTCTTCAGGAGAAAAAGCTGAAGGAGCTTATTATTTGTGGACTATGGAAGAACTTGAAAACATTCTCGAGGAGGTTGTAGGGAAAGAACGAAGTAAAGTATTGGCTTCATTCTTTGGAGCCACCAATCAAGGCAATCTTCCAGAAGGATTAGCAACTGAGCCATCAATGCGGTTAAAAAACATGCTCTTTTTTTCTAAACCGCTTTCAGCGTTAGCCGAAGAGCTTAAAATGCCAATAGAAGCAACTAAAGAGCTTTTTTTAAAAGCAAAAACCGCCCTAAAAGAAGCCAGGTTGAAACGACCTAAGCCTTTTTTAGACGATAAAATCATTACTGCTTGGAATGGTTATGCGATCTCTGCTCTGGCAAAGGCTTCCATGGTGTTAGCTGACAGTCGATATTTAAACGAAGCTAAAAAAACAGCGGATTTTATTCTAGAGCATCTTTGGGATGCCGATAGTAAAATCCTTTACCGTATTTATCGCAATGGCAGAGGATCTATCCCCGGCTTTGCTTCCGACTATGCTTCTCTTTCCGCTTCTCTACTCGACCTTTTCGAAGCCGATCAAGATGAAAAATGGCTACTGCAAGCAAAAATGTTTCAAGAGCTGCTCGAAGAAAAATTCGCTGATCCCTACAGACAGCAATATCTTTCGAGAGCCGTCGAAACAGTAGCATCGATTATTCAAACAAGAGAAGAATATGATGGAGCAGAACCTGCGACTCTTTCTCTATCGGCGTATGCTCTATTGAAGCTGTTCAGCATAACCGGAGAAGAAAAATGGAAAAAAAGGCTAGAAGAATTGTTTAACAGCGCATGGCCTATCTTAGAAAGATTTCCAACCGCATTACCTTATTTTCTAGGTGTGTATTTGGAATACTCCGTTCCACCCACCGAAATTATTATTGTGGGAGAAAAAGATGACTTAAAAACAAGAGCCTTCTTCAATGCCTTATCCAGTGTGCTCATTCCTAATCGGCTCTTTTTAGTTCTTGATCCTCGCCAAGGAGTACCCAGAACTTTCAAATCTATAGATTTTTATTCTAATCTTCTTTCAATTTATCCAGGATATCCTATTGCCTATATCTGTGCAAGGGGCCAGTGTAGCTTGCCACAGACCGAGCCTGAAAAAGCAATAGAGCTCCTTAAATCTCATGCCACTTTATTTTTAGAAAAGGATTATCTTCCCTCTTTTGATTGATCGGCTGCGGGCTCCTTTTTTATGACAAGGCTATTAGCTGTCTTTTAGCTCTTTTTCCCATGATTGCATTTTGCCTTAAAACCAAAACAGTTTTTAGCATGGGCGCACTTAGCAGCGCAGTTACAATTTATTTTTGAAACAGAGGATTGAGCATGGGAGTCTATTAAAAAACCGCCAACAAATAAAAAAAAGGACAGCCATAAAGAAACAATAGTTCGTCTTTTCATAATGTTTTATTATACCAATATATACCAATATCCTCCTCTGAAATAAACGATGAGAATCTGGATTATGTTGTTTATTAAAAGGGGAAGCAGTGAAGCAGTGGATCAACAGAAGCTCCTGCACAAGGCAATGTGTATTGGATTAAACCTATAGGGGCTATTTTTGAATCCACCTACTCACTACTAGTTGATTGTACAGAATTGGAGAGTTTTAAAAGTTTTTTAAGCAACAGCGATCAATGCCATTAGCTATTCTGATTTCCTTTAATCTTTAGGGCCAGAAATTGTATTGAATGGCACCCCATCCTTCAAAATCCTGGTACCAGCCAGAGTGAGAAACTAATGTATGAAATCCGGCCTGCGGAGAACCTTGAAATGTAAAATCCATTGGAGCAATGAACCTAGTGGTATAGGCAATAATCAAATCCCAATGAGGGAAAAGTCTTAAAGCCAATCCTCCAATCAATTTGGAGGTAAAAGCTAGAGCAAATGAGCTTTGTCCAGGAACAAGAAGTTCCTCTGCATGTGGTCCAAAAATACTTTCATCGATAAGCCAATTAAATGCCACCCCAAGAGTTATTCCTATAAATGGAACAAATCGAGTGGCATTAGCAAAATTGACGACGCCAGCAATTTCTGGAATAAAAGACTGATTGGTACCATTGGCATACGATGGAGTCGCTGAAAAGGAATTATAAGAGAATCCCGAAGAACTTACCTGTCCATAGTTTAAGACAAAGGCTAGAGCTGGAATTGCTTTCCACCTTTTATCAGAAAAAAGACCGATAGCAGCTTCTTTAAAATCGTATCCTAAATATAGCCCCCCAAAATATCCTGCATGGGGCTGAGTATATCCCTCTGTATGTCCAATTCTACCTGTTGGAAAGTAAGCCGAAGCAGAGGTTCTAGATACTGATGGCCAAAAGCCTCCTGAAAAAAAACCTACAAATAAATCTTTTCCCCAGGTTTTTGTAGCCTTTCCTTGAATAGTTTGCTCTCTATCCACAAGAATTTCCTCTATATCTTTCATGTCAACTTGAGCATGGACCCACCAGCTAAACCACAAAAAGTAAAAAGTAAATAGGAATCCTATTTTATTTAGCATATACTCCAACGAAAACTGAGCCATTTTTCCTCCACATAAATCCACCGGTTGAATGGAAAGAAAAGCGACATTTTCTTATTTCTAGTTAAATGGTAATATAAAAAAGTAAAAGCATTATTCTTCAAACTTATTCTTTATAATTTTAACACCCTATTCCCCGAAGGAGATGAGCCACTAGAGCTCATAGATCCAGCCGTATGATCTTTTTAGGAAGAATCCCCTACCGTTTCAAAATGTCCCTTAAGTCTTTTAAGAGCAACATGACAACGTCGACCCCTGTCCAAGAACTATATTACCTTAAGGGATTCCTCTGATACTGAACCTCCCCATGGCTAAAGCCAGGGGGTTCTGGGGATGAGACACGCTGAATACTTGCACCCCTCCCGCTTGCATGAGAAGCCAAGCACTGCGACGTGCCCGTTCTCATCGTCGGCTTGCGTTCCCCTTCGGCAGACGGCCCGATCTGACGCCCCGGAGGCCGTGGGAGGTGGCAACGGCCGGCTCCGCTTGCAGGTTGATCGAAGCTCGACGGCCGCCCGCCGCAGGAGCGGTTCCGCACCCGGCCACAGGCCATCTTGGCCTGGCGTGCATCGAGCCTGTCTTCGGAGACGAAGCGAGCAAGGAAGGCGTAAAAGAGCTCCCTTTGGAGGGGCAGCAGCCGGAAGTCGCAGCGGTGGACCCGCACAGACAGCAGCTTCTTTTCGATGCGCCCGCAGAGGCATGCCTGCGAGAGCATGGTAGGACGCGTCGGGAATTCGTAGAGTCTGCCGCCAGCCCTCTCAGCCTTGCGGCAAACGATGCGGACGAACATCCTCCTCACCTTGACCTTCATGCTCCCTCCGAAATTCTTCTGGAAACTTTGATATGAGATCTTCTCGGTCTTGATGATATTCCAGGTTGTAAGAATCTGATTCGCCAACTCACCGTGGCTTCTCTTGCGCTCGGCTACAAGGCGTCGCTTAGTTTCTTTAAGCCGTTCCTCGAAGAAGCCGATACCGCAAGGAGCCGATCCACCTCTGAGTGGCTTTCTTCACTGTCCGGTCCTCATGGAAATTGCTCGGGTTTGTTGTCCGGCGCAAACGGCCAAGCGCTCTCTGGACGGGCCTAAGCTTGCGACAGGGCTGCTCGACCCTCGGGCAAAACTTCTCCAGGCAAGCTGCGGTCTCCCCGACGATCGCGACTGTAGAAGGGCCGATATCGAGGCAGGCTGTCTCCTCGCCGCGCCTTCTGCCTCATTGTGATCTTCCAATCCTCAGACTTTGTGCATTACCAGCGTCGATGCGGCAATAAAAAAAACAAGCCAGGATTTCCTTCCTGGCTTGTTTTTAGAATCTACTAACTTAATATTCCATATCCCCCATTCCACCGCCGGCAGATGGGACGGCTGGTTTCTTTTCCTTTTCAGGAATTTCAGTAACCATCGCCTCCGTAGTAAGCAGTAAGCCAGCAATAGAAGCGGCATTTTCAAGAGCTGTTCTGGTAACTTTAGTCGGATCAACGATACCAGCTTCAAACATGTCTACAAATTTATGTGTAGACACATCAAAGCCTTCGTTCCCTTTTCTAGCTTTCACTTCGTTAACAATAACGCTCCCTTCTAATCCGGCGTTATAAGCTAGGGTTCTCAGAGGATATTCTAGGGCCTTATACACGATATCAGCGCCAATTTTTTCATCCCCTTTCAAAGAAAGCTCCTCGATCGCTTTCTGGCATCTCAACAAAGCAACTCCACCACCCGGGACAATGCCTTCTTCTACTGCAGCCCTTGTTGCATGGAGAGCATCTTCTACTCTAGCTTTCTTTTCTTTGAGTTCCGTTTCCGTTGCAGCTCCAACCTGGATCACCGCAACACCCCCAGCTAGCTTGGCAAGTCTTTCTTGGAGCTTTTCTCGATCATAATCCGAAGTGGTTTCTTCTATCTGCCTCTTGATCTGATTGATTCTCCCCTGAATTTCACTTCTGCTTCCAGCACCTTCGATAATCGTGGTATTTTCCTTTTCCACGACGATTCTTTTAGCCCTCCCAAGATCTTCGAGCTGTACGTTTTCAAGCTTTATGCCCAGATCTTCTGTGAGGCAGCGTCCACCTGTCAATATAGCAATATCCTCGAGCATTGCTTTTCTTCTGTCTCCGAATCCGGGAGCTTTGACAGCACAAACCTGCAAAGTTCCTCTTAGCTTATTGACAACAAGAGTAGCTAAAGCCTCACCTTCCACATCTTCGGCAATAATCAACAGTGGTTTACCGGCCTTGGCTATTTTTTCTAGCAATGGCAATAGATCCTTGAGGCTGGAAATCTTTTTCTCATGAATCAGAATATAGGCATTTTCTAAAACCGCTTCTAACTCTTCAGCGTTTGTGACAAAATATGGAGAAATATATCCCCTGTCGAATTGCATGCCTTCAACAACTTCCAGAGTTGTTTCAATGTGTTTGGCTTCTTCGACAGTTACTGTTCCATCTTTTCCTACTTTATCTAAGGCATCAGAAATGATTTCCCCTATAGAAGTATCCCAATTTGCAGAAACCGTAGCCACCTGCTTGATCTCTTCTTTTCCTTTGACAATATGAGATATTGCTTTTAGTTGCTTGACTACAGCCTGGACAGCCTTGTCAATTCCCCGCTTAAGATCCATTGGATTAGCCCCTGCTGTAACATTTTTCAACCCTTCCTTGTATATCGATTCAGCAAGAACGGTGGCTGTTGTTGTTCCATCCCCTGCGACATCGCTTGTTTTTGAAGCTACTTCCTTTACTAATTGAGCTCCCATGTTTTCCCATGGATCCTCCAATTCAATCTCTTTGGCAACAGTTACACCGTCTTTTGTGATAGTAGGGGAACCGAATTTCTTATCAAGTATAACGTTGCGTCCTGCTGGGCCCAACGTGCATTTAACCGCCTTACTTAACTTTTCGACACCACGTAAAAGGGAATGCCTAGCAGATTCATCAAAAATCAATTGTTTGGCAGCCATTGGTTACCTCCTTTTAATAGTTTATCGTTTATTTATTCTTCAATGATGGCCAAAACATCGTCTTCGCGAAGAATCTGAAAGGATTCTCCATCGATTTTTACTTCAGTTCCACCATATTTGCTAATGAGAACCTTATCTCCTTTTTTTAGCTCTATAGGAATCCTTTTCCCGTTTTCATCCAACTTTCCAGGACCAACAGCAATAACCGTTGCTTCCTGGGGTTTTTCTTTGGCTGTATCCGGGATAATGATTCCTCCTTTTCTTACTTCCTTTTCTTCGTTGAGCTTGACCAATACCCGCTCACCTAAAGGGCGAATTTTCGGTTCAACCATCTTTACCTCCTTTTTTCAAGTTTGTACCAAAACCTTCCGCGCTAGGAGCCTTGAGGCTTATCCTTGTCAACTTTTTCAAACTCCGCATCGATTACATCGGATTTTTCACCACCTGATCTTGGTGGCGGAGAAGAACTCGAAGAAGACTTGGATGAAGCCGCTCTATACATTTCTATTGAAATGGCTTGGACTTTTTCGTTGAGCTCCTCCATAGCTTTCTTGATAGCATCCGTATCATCTCCCTTAATGACTTCTCTAACCTTCTCAATGCATTTCTCAATCTCCAGCTTCTTAGCTGAATCGACTTTGTCTCCGTATTCTCTCAAGAGCTTTTCGGCTTGATAAGCAGCATTATCCGCATTGTTCTTAGCTTCAGCTCTCTCCTTATTCTTCAGATCCTGTTCTCGATACGCTTCGGCCTCCTTTGTCATCCTTTCTATTTCTTCCTTAGAAAGTCCGCTGGAGCCTGTAATTGTTATTTTTTGCTCTCTACCTGTTCCTAAATCTTTAGCAGAAACATGAAGAATTCCATTGGCATCTATATCAAAGGTTACCTCAATCTGCGGCACCCCTCGAGGAGCTGGAGGAATACCGTCCAAATGGAAAACTCCCAACAGCTTGTTGTCTCTAGCCATGGGCCTTTCTCCCTGAAGCACTCTTATTTCTACACTTGGCTGGTTGTCTGAAAAAGTGCTGAATATTTGAGATTTGCGAGTAGGAATGGTCGTATTCCTAGGAATCATAGGAGTCGCAATGCCTCCAGCTGTTTCAATAGAAAGAGTCAAGGGAGTAACATCTAACAGCAGCACATCTTTCACTTGCCCCTTTAGCACTGCTCCTTGTATTGCTGCCCCAACAGCCACTACCTCATCAGGATTCACTCCCTTATGAGGTTCTCTGCCTATAAGCCGTCTAGCTGTTTCAATGATTTTCGGCATTCTGGTCATCCCCCCCACTAGCACAAGCTCATCAATGTCGGCAGCCGTTAATTTTGCATCCTTCAAACAGTTGAGAACAGGCTGAACCGTTCTTTCAGCAAGATGTTCGGTCAGTTGCTCTAGCTTGGCTCTCGTTAATTTCTTCTGAATATGCTTGGGGCCTGTTTGATCAGCTGTTATAAAGGGCAAATTGATCTCATATTCAAGGGCGGAGGATAAGGCTATTTTGGCTTTTTCAGCCTCTTCTTTGATCCTTTGGACTGCGTCAGGTTGACCATGCAAATCGATCCCTGTTTCTTTTTTGAAATCTTGAATAATCCATTCCATTATGGCTGCATCCCAATCGTCTCCTCCAAGATGCGTATCCCCATTGGTTGCCTTAACTTCGAAAACCCCCTCCCCAATCTCCAAAATAGAAATATCAAATGTTCCTCCACCTAAATCGTAAACGGCGATCCGCTCGTCCTTCTTTTTATCTAGTCCATAGGCAAGAGAAGCTGCCGTCGGCTCATTGATGATTCTCAATACTTCGAATCCAGCAATTTCACCGGCAGCCTTGGTGGCTTGACGCTGGCTATCGTTGAAGTAAGCAGGAACTGTGATAACCGCTTGGGTAATTTTTTCTCCAAGTTTGGATTCTGCATCCGCTTTCAGTTTCATCAATATGAAAGCAGATATTTCCTGAGGCGTATAGATCCTTCGTTCTCCTCCTACCTCTACTTCTACAGCACAATCACCATTCTTGCCTTCTATCACCTTATAAGGAACCCTTTTTATTTCTTCTTGAACTTCGCTAAACTTTCTTCCAATAAACCGCTTTATGGAATAAATAGTATTTTTAGAATTGGTAATCGCCTGTCGCTTGGCCGCCTGACCTACCAATCTTTCTCCACTTTTTGTAAACGCCACCACAGATGGGGTTGTCCTCGCCCCTTCGGAATTCTCCAAAACCACTGGTTGGCCGCCCTCCACTATCGCCATACAGGAATTCGTCGTACCTAAATCGATGCCTAATACGTGTGCCATACTTTTTATAGAGCATAAAATATGCCATAAAAAAATAATTTTTAAATCTTATTCGAATGCAAAGAGATATTTAAATAGCGGTTTTTTATATCTTTTGTTAGGAGAGCATAATTGTGTCATTTTGTCCCACTAGAGTGGTCAAATGGATCCACTCGATTTTTTCAGTGTTTCAACTAATCTAGAAGGAAGCCCATAAAAAGAGCCATTGCTGAAAAACACGACAACATCTCCTGGGACCAATACTTTTTGAAGCCTTTCCAGGATATCTTCCGGTGAAGAACAGAAATACGAGGGGATGCCTTTGCGATTGATATCCTGAACAATTTTTTCTGGATTCAGTCTTTCGGTAGGAGGAATCCCTTCTTTGTTCGCTACTTCACTAACGATTACTCCATCAGCAAAAGACAGAGAATGGGGCAGCTCTTTTTGAAAAACAGCTCTTCGAGTTGTATTGCTCCGAGGTTCAAATACTGACCAAATCCTTTTTCCAGGATAACGTTGCCGGATAGCTTGGATTGTTTTATAAATGGCCGTTGGATGATGACCAAAATCATCCAAGATTTTGATGCCACAAACCTCCCCCAATATTTCAAGCCGGCGTTTGACTCCAAGAAAACCCCTCAATGCTTTGGCTATCACTTCTGGTCTTATACCATAAAGGGTGGCTGCTGCAATAGCCATCGCTGCATTCCTAACGTTATATTCCCCAGGCATTGGTAAAAAAAATGATTCCCCAAGCATCTTGAAGTTACTACCTGCCTCTTCGTATGCAATTTCACTGATCTGAAAGTCTGCCTTTTTCCCCAATCCAACGGTATAGACCGGCGCCAAGGAGCCTTTGGCTACTTCCGCAATGGTTGGATCCTCCTCTGGAATGATTAAATGGCCTGTTTTTGGAATTAGATGAACAAGTCTTTTAAAGGAAAGCAAAATATCTTCTAGGCTCGAAAAAATGTCTGCATGATCATATTCAATATTATTTATAATAACTGTTTGAGGAAGGTAATGGAGAAAT
The DNA here is from genome assembly GCF_004421185.1 of Methylacidiphilum sp. Yel. Classification (GTDB taxonomy): domain Bacteria; phylum Verrucomicrobiota; class Verrucomicrobiia; order Methylacidiphilales; family Methylacidiphilaceae; genus Methylacidiphilum. The sequence continues at coordinate 27,262 of NZ_LXQB01000033.1, forward strand.
TTACTCCTTTTATCAAAATAGGCTGTATCATATTCATCTCCCTCCAAAATCCAATAGTCACTTTGGGTATATCTGCATCCGGAAGCAAAATTTTTAGGAAGCCCCCCAATAAAAAAGGAGGGATTAAGGCAAGCAGATTCAAATAGCCATACTAGTAGGGAAGTGGTAGTGGTTTTCCCATGGGTCCCAGTGACAATGATATTCTGTTTGCCGTGAAGAAAGAAAAATCTCAATATTTCAGGCAAGGACACAAAAAGATATTTTTTTTCTAAAACCGCTTCCAGCTCTGGATTACCTCTTTTGATCGCATTTCCAACTACAACTAGGGTTCTATCCACTTCCTTTGGAAGATTTTCTGCTTTGTATCCTTCCGCTACCACTATTCCTTTCTGGCTCAAAAAAGTCGATAGGGGTGGATAAACATTTTCATCTGATCCTCCTACGACATAACCCATATCTTTGAGCATCGAAGCCACAGCTCCCATAGCCGTCCCACATATTCCCAAAAAATGGAACCGAAGCTCTTTAGCAAAAAAGGGGGTTATTGCCGCCATGAAGGCCAATTCCTACATTAAATGAGAAAAAAAGCAAGACTATTCAGTAAAATAGGAATTTAACTTCGTATTAATAAAATTTTCGATTTCCTGGATCCGGAAAGTGGGCCAGAGAAAAAGTTTTTCCCAATGGCTGACGATTTTATCGATTCCAGAACTTAGAAGATAAAATTTCCAACGTAATGAATGAACAATAAAAGGATCAAAACTACAAAAACCAATGAATTTTTGGGAACCAATGTCAGTAGCCCGGTTCAGCTGTTTGCAGACAAATACCACCTCAATTTTCAAATTCCTAAACAAATAAAACCGATACTTTGCTAACCGTGGATGTACTGGATGAATCAAATCGATATTAGAAGGCAATCCTTCTAAGGGATGGATACTCCATATCCTTATACGATCAAGTTTTTTAGATAACTGTTCATATCTTTTTTTATGACTAGCAAAGTTTTTTGTTCCATCTAAAAGAAGCGTTAGTTCTCCCCCCTCCTCCCCATTTTCCAAGGCCAGATCTTCAATGGTATAACCAATTGCTTTCTGGACATAGCCATTAAAGAAATGAAGGTGATCAGTATTTGGAATCTCTACGAGCTCTTTAGGCAAGATACCATTGGTTGGACAATATCTTAATTTAACAGAGTAAGTCGGTAAACAGCTTCGCTTGAGATTCTCATGGAACTTTTTTTGAAACAGCAAATTGATATCCTTTAGTAGATCTTTTTCACCCGTGTCATGAACTGTTTTTTCTTCCATGATATTGACATTAACTAATCTCAATATCGCAAAGTGGCAACTCCCTTTTTTTATTTCTTAGAACAAAAAAAAAACTTTTCATTAACTCCAAAGACTCTTCAGATCTAATTCCAGAAGTAATTTCCAATTTTTTTCCCCCATTGAAAAAAAATGTGCGAGGTCGAAAAATTCCTTTTTTAGGGTCTTCAATACCAAATACTACTCTTGCAATGCGACTCAATAGGATAGCACCATAACACATTAAGCAAGGCTCTTTGGTGACATAAATAGTCGTTGCTGTTAGCCTCCAATCTCCAAGAAGAAGCTGCGCATTACGGATGGCTTCAATTTCGGCATGAGCTGTTACATCACAACCTTCCTCCACCCGATTTCGTCCCATTCCCAGGATCTTTTGCTCCCGCACAATTACTGCCCCAATTGGAACTTCTCCCTTTTCGAAAGCTTCTAGAGCTTTCTCTAAGGCTTTTCCCATGAAATAATTATCAACTTGTAGCTGGTCAGTTTTCATGGCTATATGCTATAGTTGATATATTCTTTTTAGAATAAGAATACCATGTGTTGGTTCCTGCGCACAAACTACAGGACTTAGCCGCCTCTAGATCCTTTCTATTGGTTCTTTCTGCTAGAAGTAGAGAACTATTCCCTTTACGAGCAAATCGGGAGTCTCCACCCTATTAATTAATATTTTTTTTCTCAGTAATAACAACGATATTTGTCCCCGTTTTCGATTCTTTGCTAGCAGCTCAAACCCTCTACAAAACCTAGAACATAAGGACAGCTATGCCTAGACTCTCTCCTTCTCTGCCCAAAAAGCATGGAGCATGCTGCTCATTAACTCAAAGATTGACGCAGAAGGTTTAACTATTAAAATTAAAAAAAGAAAATTACTCTTCTTTTGTTCATAAAAGTTTATTGCTTCTAATAGATCAGCAAATGAAGAGAACCAAAGCAGCGATCCTTTTGAACCTATTAATTGAATTGTCTAGGCATGAGTGAGAAAATCATTTATGAAAAATTAGTCCAAGGAGAGCCTGGATGGTGTTCTTTAAGGGATCGGAGTCTTTGGAAGGTTTATGGCAAAGACAGGACAAAATATTTAAATGGACAAATCCCAGCTGATCTTTCTTCTCTACCTGTAGGACAATCTGTACACACGGCAGCACTTAACAGAAAAGGAAGGATCGATTGCGAACTTTGGATAGCCAATCAGGAGGAGGCATTTTATATCGATGCGCCAAAAGAGAACGAAGAGAGTACGGAGAAGCGATTAACAAGTTTTCTAGTCGCAGAGAAAGTTTCGATCGAACAGCTAAATGACTCCTATAGACTCTATCATTATTTTGGGCTAGAGTCTCCAAAAGGCTTCGAATTGTGTTTTTTTAACAAAAGATTTGGTATTCCTGGATGGGACATATGGTCGAAAACTGTAATTGAAAATTTCAGTTGTATGGAAGTACCTCCCAGGATATTGGAAAGTTTCCGACTCGAAGCGATGATTCCTAGATGGGGCTCTGAGCTAACAGCTAATATTATAGCTTTGGAAGCTTTTCTTAACAAAGAAGCAATAAGCTTTACAAAAGGTTGTTATGTTGGTCAGGAAATTATTTCTAGAATCCATCATTTGGGACAAGTAAACCAGCTTTTAACTCTTTTCATTTGCCTTGATGACAGTATTCCCCAATGCGAGCAGTTATCCGACAAAAATCAACCCGTTGGTCGGCTAACTTCCAGTTGTTATTCCTTTGGCTATGAAAAACCAATTGCTTTGGGATTCCTAAGAAAAGAATATAGAAAAGAAGGAAATGTATTGCGTAGTTCTAATGATTATTGTTTAAAGATCCTAAAAGCCCCACCCCCCATTGGATAGATGCTTGTTTTTCTTAAAAAGCTTCTTCAACTTTCTTTAGCTCATCTTAACAGAAAGCAACGCCTTGCTCCTCAGAAAGAAAGAACACTTTTCCTTCCATTGCTTCTTCTGCAAAAAGTATTTCTGGAAAGGCATATAGTGCCTGATCCTTATCCAAGAGCACCATAGCCTATGTCAATCCCTAACAAAAAAAAATAGAGCAGAGAGAGTGTGAATCAAAAAACTAAAATGGGAAATATTTTTACTTTTGATTTTTAATTTTTTCGTCTTTCTCAGATTTTTCCAATGCCTCAGGCTCGATAGTAGATTCTTCTATTCTATATTTGCTTTTACCAATTTTTATAAGTCCAGGCGTTTTCTTTCCGGTTGTATAAAACCAACTGTAAAGATTATTTATCTTTACTCCAAGCTTTTCAGAAAGCTCTTTTACAGTCATTCCCTCGTTCCCAGCTTTTCTTAAAGCCTCCAGTATCGAGTTTTTAAGATGTCCTGGAATACTCCCTTTTTCTGGCCCCCTTTTTTTTACTGATACTCGTGTTTTCTCGATTCTTTTCTTGGGAACTTTGATCCCTACTTTCCAAAGAGTTTGTATCTTGCGCTCAATTTCAGAAACCTTTTCCTGAAGTTCTTCTTTTTCCTGTACGAGCTTGGCTAGTTCTTTTACTTCAGCACTCGTAAGTTGTTTGAGTTTCATATAGTTGTTATTTTATTTTAAAATTCTTTATTTAATTAAGTATAACAACATTATTTTATGATGTTTCTCATTTTTATCAAATACTTTTATATAAAAACCTTAGGATGATTTTTTCCACGAAAAAATTCTGGCTTTAAAAGAAGCTTTTTCTGCTTCTATCTTATTCCCTAACCTCATATAAGCCAAGGAAAGGCTCGTCCAAACCATAGAATCCTCCGGCCGTAGTTCAAGAGCCTTTTTATTAGCTTCGATCGATTTTTCGTATTCCCCTAATTTATAATAGGCCATTGCCAAGGCTTGCCATCCTTCAAAATAGGTGGGATCAGTCTCTACACTTTTTGTATAATAAAATTTAGCCTTTTCTAAGTCTCCCACAGCGAGAGCTTCATTACCAAGTTCGTAAAATTCTATTTTCGATTCCATAAGTTATAGGTATAAACTGTTAGTCACCAGCTCTATTTTGTTTGACAACTTGAAGAAGAGTCTCAATAAGCCCATCAATACTATGTTCTTTTGATTCGACATACACTTCTTGTTGAAAATCTTTTAAGGCCTTTGTTGTGAGAGGTCCTATGCTAACAACTTTAGGTATTAGAGAGGTATCATGGCATTGGAGGTTCAGTTGATGCCAATATCTAACTGAACTGGCGCTAGCAAATAGAATCCAATGGGCTCCAATATGTTTAAATCTCTCTCTGTGCCCACGGACATCTTCGGTTTCGGGTTCAATAGCATATAAAGACCATTGATCGACACTTGCTCCCTGTGTTTTTAACGCATTGGCTAGGCTATCATCGGCTAAAGAGCTTCGCGGCAGTAAAAACCGTACCCCCTCGATACGCCTTTGATAAAAACATTCCCCTAAGCTGATGGAAGTAAATTTTTCTGGGATCACATCCACATGAAGATGGAAAGAGGCGATGGCTCGAGCGGTTGACTTTCCAATTGCTCCCAGTTTTACTTTTCCGAGCTGTCGGATATCATTAGTAAACTGAAGGAATTGATCAAAAAATATGTCTACTGCTGTTGGACTCGTAAAAAGAAGCCAATCATAAAAGGCATCAATATTTTCTAATATTTGTTTCTGCTTAGCATCCAATGGCTGAGGGATAATTCTAATTGTCGGAATTTCCAAGACTTCAGCTCCAAGTTCAATTAAGCGCTTTGCTAGTCTTGAGCAAGCTTCTTTGGTTCTTGTCACCACCACTCTTTGTCCGTAAAGAGGCTTATTTTCAAACCACTGCAATTCTTTTCTAAGCCGAACCACCTCTCCAATGACAATGATAGCAGGCGGAGTAAATATTGAATGTGTTCCAGACAATATGTCCCCTAGGGTAGATTCTACCACTTTTTGATAAGGAAAAGTTCCCCAGGATATAATAGCCAGCGGCGTCTTAGGATCCATTCCTGACTCTATAAGACTCCTTACGATTGCACCGATTCGCTCCACTCCCATTAATATGACCTTCGTTCCCTTTAATTTGGCGACCGTCTCCCATCCTATAGCCGAAGATTTCTTTGCGGGATCTTCATGTCCCGTGATAATGGTTAGCACCGAAGCATAATTCCTATGGGTTAAAGGGATTCCAGCATATGCAGGAACAGCTAAAGCGGAACTTACCCCTGGAACTATTTCAAAAGGAATTCCAGCTTGCTTTAAAGCCTCCGCTTCTTCTCCTCCCCGGCCGAACAAAAGAGGATCTCCCCCTTTTAATCGGACTACATTCTTTCCTTCAGCCGCTTTAGAGATAAGCAACTGTTCTATTTCCCGTTGTGAATAAGCCGCTTTGCCGGCAATTTTCCCTACATAAACTTTTCTACAATGGTTGGAAGCCCAATCTAAAATTTCTGGATTACAGAGATAGTCATAGAATATAAAATCGGCTTTCTCTATGAGCTCTTTGGCCTTGAGCGTTAAAAGCAATGGGTCTCCAGGGCCGGCGCCAACAAGAAAAACCGTTCCAATCTTTTGATCCTTCATTTGTTGCTTTTCCTCAATCCAAATTACAGTTTTCTTAACAAATGGGCTAACTCTTGCCCTAACTTTTTAGCTTCTTGAATTTGGCCAACAACTTTCCCCTCTTTTGGTCGCAGACTGCCTTGAGGCCACCATATCCCATAGAGGACTAACTTAGATCTTTCTACCTTCGCCATGGCCCCCACAGCCGTTCTGCATCCCCCTCCAAGTTCATAAAGAAAGGATCTTTCAGCACACACTTCACAAGCCGAAGGAAAATCATTGAGGAATTGGACAAGATCCTGCGTCCTTTTATCTCCCTGTCGTGTTTCCAAAGCTAAGGCTCCCTGACCTGGAGCAGGCAGCATCCAATCCAGTCCGAGGTAGGTGCAAAAAAAAGAAGATAAATCTATCCCAAGCCTTTTTATTCCTGCCATCGCCAAAATGGTTCCCATCCATTCTTTATTTTCCCTAAGCTTTTTTAACCGTGTTTCAACATTGCCTCGAATGGGAACCACTCGTAGATCTGGTCTCTTTCTTAACAGTTGATTAGCCCTCCTGGGACTTCCTACTGCCACAATGGCCCCAGGCTCAAGGCACTCAGGATGCGGATAATGAAGGCTTACCCAGCAATCTCTTGGATCTTCCCTTGGGGGTATGGCCGCAATCTCTAATCCTTGAGGCATCTCCACAGGCATATCTTTGAGGCTATGAACAGCCAGATCAATTTCAGCTTCGAGTAATTTTTTTTCTATTTCCTTTGTAAAAATTCCTCTTTGCTGGATTGCTTCTAAATGCTCATAGTCAGACAACTGATCGCCTGTCGTCTTTATTATTTTTGTCTTTATCTCTAGATCCGGATACTCCTGCTTCAGACGGTCAATAATACTCTGAGTTTGAATTAAAGCTAGCGGGCTACCCCGTGTTCCAATAACAAGTAAGTTCACGCGATCCTAAAATTTCTAATAAAACCTGATTCTGTAGCATTTAATGAACCTATCATCCATTGATAATATCTTTCGATATGCGGCGCTATAAGAGTTTTGCATTTATCTACCTCAGCCAGGCGATCTTTTAGATTCTGGTCGGCAATCGACTGCAAATCATCAATGTTATAACAATAGACTCCATCTAAATCTTGAACTGCCGGGTCAATATCCCTAGGAACGGCAAGATCTATGAGGAAAAGTGGCCTGCCCCCACGCATCCCCATAAGGGGGGCCAGTTTCTCTCTAGTGATTACATAATGGGGAGCGGCCGTAGAGCTAATAAGTATATCCACTTTGGATATTCGATTTGGAAACTCAGACCAAGGAATGGCTTCGGCTTTTATCTCTTGGCTTATAGAGAGGGCCTTTTCAAAAGTGCGATTGGCTACTAAAATAATATTACCCCCTTTTTTTTGAAGAGCTTTGGCAGTAGTTTCACTAACGACTCCGGCACCAACAATCATGATAGAACAACCAGAGAGCCTCCCAAAGAGTTTTTCAGCTAAATCAACAGCCACAGCACTCACCGAAATACTCCCTCGTGTGATCCAAGTCGCAGATCGTACTGCTTTAGCTGCGGCAAAGCCAGACTGGAATAGCTTGTTTAAATACTTACCAGCCATACCCTGCTTTTTTGCAATTAGATAAGCTTCCTTTAGTTGGCCTAAAATTTCGGTCTCCCCCACAACCATGGATTTTAAACCACTGGCAAGTTCAAAAAGATGTTCAATGCAATTTTTGCCCTTGTAAAAATGAGAATATAATTCAAAGGGTAATTGCTTTTTATGGTATATTTTCAGAAATTCACTCCAACTTGTTGAAGCCTGATCAGGATCTTTACTGACCGCAAAAAATTCCACACGATTGCAGGTAGAAAGTAACACCGCTTCTTCTAGTTGCATCATTTCTTTCATCATGGAGAGCGCCTGAGGATATTCCTCGCTGCGGAATGCTACCTGTTCACGTAATTCAATGGAGGAAGTATCAAAAGAAAGCCCGCCCCCGAAGAGAATTTTCATGGTATTTAAAATCTATGAAATTGACTAAAATAATTTATTCCCCAAAATGTTAAAAAAATAAATAAAAAGCCGCCAATCGATAGGATAGAGAGTCGCTTCATCCCTGGATGAAAAAGAAAAGAGCAGAAAACCAGATAAAGATAAAATAACCAGATTCCAATCGACCAGCTAATTTTTACCCAATCCCAAGAACTTTTCGGAGATATCAAAATGCCTCCTATAAGACCAGCTGTCAGCAAAACAAGCCCCATCAATAAAATTCTTTTTTGAATATAAAAAAGATCCCCTATAGGCGGGAACCAAAAAAATAAGGAGGAAAGTTTATGGGTTTTGAGTTCTTTATCTTCCATCAGATAAATGACTGCGGCAAGGGCTGCGATTCCAAAAATCGCATAAGCTAATATCGAAAAAGCCGCGTGCACTTCAAGCATCCATCCTAATTTAGGTATCAGCTTGGGGGTATCGGGTCGACCACCCAAGCCAATCAGATTGATCAAGAAAGCAGTCGGAGCTGTAAAAAAACCTAGAATGGAGATTCTATAAGTAGAGCCGATGATAAAATAAATAAGCAGTAAAGCCCAAGAAAGAAATGCAAGAGTTTCCAGAAAATTGGTAATAGGACAATGATTGATAGAAATGCCTCTCAAATATAAAAAAAGGGTTTCTAAAAAGAAAGCGATAAAAAGAAGAATAAAACTTAACTTATCTCCTCCCGTCCGCTTTTTAGCTCCTAATATAAAAAAACCATAAAGAGAAACACAAAACTCAAGAACAGTAGCAAGAATCAACCAGATTCTTTCCTGGCTAATATTCATGACGATTCACCGATCCGTTTTTTCGAGATAGGTTCTACCATTCTTTCTTTCCGCAAAAGGTCTTAACCCAGATACTTTTTTACCAGTTCTTGAAGCTTCTTACCATCCGCTCTACCCCCAGCTCTAGATATCACCGTTTTCATAACCAGGCCCATCTCTTTTCTATCTTTAGCCTGCGTTTCTTCAATGACTTTCTTGACGAGGGCTTCCATTTCTTCTTCGGACATCGCTTCAGGCAAAAACTCTTTTAAAATAGCTACTTCCAACTTTTCTTTTTCCACTAGTTCAGGTCTGTTGGCTTTTGTGTATTCAAGAATTGACTCTTCCCTCTTTTTTATCTCCTTAGAGATGACTCCAATGATTTCTTGATCCGTCAGTTCTTTTTGGGACTTTTGGATAGCGGCATAATTAATCGCCGACTTTAGTAGCCTTAAGGTGGAGATTTTCTCCAATTCCTTTTTCTTCATCGCTTCTTTTAGTTGCTGATCAATTTGTAATTGCAATGCCATACTCTTCCCTCACTTTTCTTTTAGGTTGCATTTTTTCTGTTACTTGCCGATAATTTGTATCAATCCATTTCTATTGTTTTATTTTATTCTCATCTTTCATGAGAACAATTTATAAATTTCTTTTTCTAGAACTTTTTAAAAATTCTCTTATAACTACCACCATTTTGACCTTTTTTCTGGTTATTGCCAATGCTTTCCGAGATTTATCAGATCTTCTTGTAAATAACGAAGTGCCTTTGTGGATTTCCCTGAAACTCCTTTTATCACTGATTCCCTTTGTCCTGACATTTACTTTACCATGGGGACTGCTCATTGCCGTCATTCTGCTATTTGGAAAAATGTCTCAAGACAGAGAACTGGTTGCTTTAAAAAGTGCTGGGATTAGCATTGGCGCGATCATGGCTCCCATTATTTGGTTTGCGCTCCTTTATAGCATTTTTAGCTTTGCCATCAACGCCTATATTGGGCCTAAAAGCAGGCATGCCTTTAAAGAAATCTTCTCTGATGTCATGCTTCACAACCCACTATCTTTTTTCAAAAGCAGCAAAACAATAGACCAGTTTGATGGTTTTCGTTTATATGCTAATAACCGCATAGGAGCTAGACTTCAAGATGTCTACATATGGGAAACGGATGCTGAGCTTCGCCCCTTACGCTCTATTCGAGCCTCAGAGGCTGATATCGAACCCGATCTAGCTCACCAAAGAATTCTTCTAACTCTCTGGAATGCACGACAAGAAGAAAGGAACATTGCAGACCCTCAAAATGTAAAATTGGTCATGCCTGGTTCGCGAGCCACCCAACTGCCTTACGAAATATCACTTGCCACCCTATTCGACCGGTTAGCAGTCAGAAAAAGCATCGGTCTTTCCACTCTGGATGAGATAGGTCGACAAATTGTAGCCGCTGATTTATTCGGTTTTACTTCTAATCCAACCCCTGTATTGACCGAATTTCAGAAAAGATTGGCTTTTTCTCTTTCTTGTTTTACCTTTGTTTTGGTAGGCGCCCCACTAGCTATTCAAGTCCAAAGAAAAGAAACTTCCATTGGGGTAGCTTTAAGTTTATTCATCGTACTTTCTTACTATGTCATCGTTCTTCTTGCTGATGCTTTAAAAGCAAAAACAAATTTTTTCCCAGAGCTTATTATTTGGCTACCCAATATCATTTTTCAAACCCTAGGATTCTGGTTGATATGGAGAGTCAATCGGAAGTGATTATTTTTTGCCTCCCTTTTCCTAGGAAATCTAAGGGAGTTCGCCAGGAGGCATTGTTGGGCCAGGGAACCCAGGGAGAGCTGGCGGAGAAGGGGCGCTCGGCTCGGGAGCTTCATCAGGAGCTTTTGGCTCATTTTCTTGGAGCGGAGGCAACCAAAATAAAAACATATTCATAGTATTTTTATAAAGCTTTATATAGGATAAAAGGCTTTTCAATCAATTTCTAATTTTTCTTCAATTTTGGTTAAATTTTCTACTCCTTCTTTCTTAATGACAACCATATCCTCCAATCTCACTCCTCCGATTTCTGGATAATATAACCCTGGTTCGACCGTGATCACCTGGTTGGTTTTAAAAACCGCTTTTCTAAACCTGGGTGGTTCATGGATTTCAAGCCCTACACCATGGCCTAACCCATGAAAAAAACCAACCCATCGACCATTTCGGATTTCTGTTGGGTAGCCTTTTTTAGCAAACCTCTGTCGGATTTCCTTTTCGATTTTTTTGCCATTGACCCCTTCCCGTAATACACTTAAAACCCACTGTTTAGCTTCCTGAACCGTTAAGTAAAGATCACGAAGGGCTTGGGAAGGAGTGCCTTTGACCACCGTTCGACTCAGATCGCCAAAATAACCTGAAGTTTTATCTCTTGGAAAAATATCAATGACAATCGACTGATGAGGCATGAGTTTTCCTTTTCCAATTTCATGAGGATCGCAAGCTTCCTTTCCACAGGCCACAATAGTGTTGCTGGCCAAAGCTCCCTCTCTCATCATTGCAATTTCTATTTCGTCTCTCAGTGTCTTAGAGTCTAAAACTTTCTTTCGCCACTGAAGCGATTCATCCTTGCTAATTTCACTTTCCCTAAGGATTTCAATAGCTTTTTTCATCCCCTTCTCTGCAACACGCAGAATACTGACAATCGCTTCTATTTCTTGTTGGGTCTTCACGGAACGTTCGGGAAAAAATTCGCCTTGTTTAGGGATAACTTTTATCCCCTTTTTTCTAAGCGCTTCCGCTAACCCTAGAGGGAAGTTAGAAGGAACGGTGAGCTGCCGAAGCCGAAGTTTTCGACAAATTTCTTGGATTAGAAGGGAAGGAGAGAGTTTTTCTTCCTTAACACCGCTAGCTTCTTCATAGGAAAGCACAACATCGGCCTTAGCCTCTCGTTTTGCTCGATCAATCTCAAGCTTACTAAAAAAAGCATAGCTTTTTGTCTCTGTTTCAATCCAAAGAAAAGGATCAGGAACACGGATCTGGGTGGCATAAAGCATATTCGGATCGTTTTCGCTAGCAGCATACATCATTCTAGCCATAGAAAACTCCTATCCGCTTTCAAGATCTCGAGGAAGACTTCATTTTGGGATTTGCCCCAACTGGCCGCATGCTGTAATCTTCCCATCCGCCTCCCAATGCTCTAATCAAAGCCACTGTTGCAATAAATCTTTCCCCTAGGATTTGGAGATTAAGCAGTTGGGCATTTAGCCATACCTGTTCGGTCGTATCCACTTCAATATAATTCACTAATCCCTCTTTAAATCGAACCAAGGACACGTCAAACTGATCTTTGGCAAAAGCGACTGTTCGCTGTTGTGCCTCTTGCTGCGCTTCAAGAATCTTCAAAGCGGCAAGAGCATTTTCGACATCCTGAAAGGCTACAAGTACCCCCTGTCTGTAATTGGCGACAGCCGCTTGATATGCCGCTTTGGCTTGTTGGAGGCCAGCCACCAATTGACCTCCTTCAAAAATAGGAAGACTGACAAAGGGGCCGAGAGTCCAAAACCTGCTTGAGCCATTAAAAAGCATTTCTACAGTAGAACTCAGTAACCCTACCGAAGCTAAAAGATTTACAGAAGGAAAGAAAGCACCTAGAGCCACACCAATGTCGGCGTTAGCCGCAGCCATTTGTCTTTCGGCTTGAGCGACATCAGGTCTTCTCTGTAAAAGATCCGAAGGAAGATAGTCGGGCAGTACGGGTGGAGATCCAGAAATTGGATTGGATGCAATCTTTACAGAAGAAGCAGGTTTACCCAAAAGCACTGCAATGGCGTTTTCAATTTGGGCTCTGGTGTTTTCCAATCCAATATATTGAGACTGGAGGTTAGCCAAATCGGTTTTAGCCCTTGCCAGATCAAGCTCATTGGCTAGCCCTCCATCATATCGGCTCTGCACCAAATAAAGATTATCCCTAAACACGTCTATCATATAGCGGTAAACAGCCAATTGAGCATCTATATAACGAATGGAAAAATAGTCAGTGGCAAGTTCTGCATGCAATGTAAGAAGCAGAGATTCATATGCGGCTTGCGTGGCTTGAGCAGAGGCTTTAGCTGCTTCCAGTTCGCGCCGATACCTTCCCCAGATATCAGCCTCGTAGGATGCAGCAAGAGGCAAAGCCCATTCGTTCCAATAAATAGGTAATCCAGTCTGAAATTGAACAAATTGTCCTGTCGGACCAGTAGAACTAAGAACAGGTGCAACCACAGGATGCTGTAGAAAGAAAAAGGGTTGGTTTTGAGAAAATCGTAAGCGCGAATAAAAAGGATAAAAGCCAATGTGAGGGAAAAAATTGGAAAGTGACTGAGTTACAAGAGATCTTGCCTCCACCACTTGTGCATAAATACCCTTGAGCTGTTGGTTGCCAACCAACAGCTGCGCTTCCAGTTGATCCAAAAGAGGGTCTTTGAAAATCTTCCACCACTCCCCTTTAGCAATCGCATCTTGTGGAAGGGCTTTTTTCCAACGGATCCCTTCGAACCTTTTACCAGAAGCAGTCTGTTGCTCTATTATCGAGACATTGTCCTGGCCTGTCGAAGGTTTTTCAGCATTAGGGCTGTTCCCCCACTTAAAAGCCAAAGGTGTTTCCACTGCTGGTCTATGGTAGTCTGGACCAACCGCACAGTTAGAAAGAGCTAGAGCTAGGGGGAGAACTAATAGCCTTCTAAGAAAGGGTTCTTCCCAACAGTTCTTTGGAAAAGAAGCTTCTTTCATTATATGCTTTTAGTGGGTTAATAGGAGGAATGAAAGTTTTAAGTTTATTTTCTTTTTTGATTCCTTTCCATTCTTGAGGCCTTTTATCATTTGAAAGGACTTCGTTTGGAAAGCAAGTAAAAAGCGCAAGAAAAATAGTACATAACGAATGATATGAATGAGACCGAATCAATAAGGTTGCGAAAAATCCGTACTCATAATTTAAAAGCCATCGATCTGGATATCCCGCATAAAGCTCTGACTGTCATTACTGGTCTTAGTGGCTCAGGCAAATCTTCGCTGGCATTTGATACCCTATTTGCCGAAGGCCAGAGCCGTTACATCGAAACCTTTCCTCCATACATAAGACAATTTCTTTTAAGAGCCGAAAAACCAAAAGCTGAAGCCATTGAAGGAATTTTACCTGCTATCGCTATTGAACAAGACAATACGAGTGCCAATACCAGAAGTACGGTCTCAACCATGACCGGCATTGCTGATTACTTAAAGCTTTTTTACACCAGGCTTGCCTATCCTCTCTGTCCTCAATGCCATCAAAAAATAAGAAAATCCTCCCCTAAGACCCTTACAGAGTTTCTTTATAGCGCCTATCCCCAAAAAGATTTTCTTATCTGTTTTCCTGTGCACTTTTCAGCACACACTCCTTTCAAAGAAGCCTGCCTGATGCTTCTATCCCAGGGATATTCAAAAATTTGGTTTGAGAACAAAATAATCCGGATCGATGAAGAAATTCTAGAGAGAACAGACTTCGGTTGCCAAGAACTTTTGGTGGTTCATAGCCTCCAACGAACCGAGCCGCATAAGAAAACAGAGCTGTTAGAAATCTTCGATGAGAGTTTTAAGTCTGGAAAGGGTCGATTAATGATCCTCCTCCTTCCTGAGAAGGAAAGTCTTGTTTTTAGCGATAAGCTGCTCTGTCCTATTGATAATATAGAATTTGAGGAACCTTTTCCTGCTCTCTTTTCCTTCAACAATCCTAAAGGGGCTTGTCCTACTTGTCACGGTTTCGGCAGGATCATCACAATCGACTATGATAAAGTAATACCAGATAAAACCCTATCCATTGCACAGGGTGCTATTCGACCGTTTCAATCCCCAAATTTTGCCCATTGGCAGGCTTTTTTAGAGAGAATGCTTAAAAAAAGAAAAATTTCTCTTTCCAAAAAAATATCGGCCTACTCAGCTGCCGAATGGGACTATCTTATCAATGGAGAGGCTTCCAAGGAGTCCGCTGAAATTCTAGTGGAAGAAGATTGCTGGTGTGGTATAAAAGGGTTTTTTTCTATTCTTGAGAAAAAAACCTATCAGACTCATATTCGGATTTTTCTTTCTCACTATCGTCTCTATTCCCAATGTCCAGAATGCAATGGAAGCCGTTTTAATAAAAAGACTCTCTGCTACAAAATTGATTCTGGCAAAACAGCACTTTCCATTGGAGAGTTTCTCCAGCTGCCCATAAACGAACTGATCCATACTGTTGAGGGGGTGGAGATTCCAGCCTTTGATCAAGCAACCATGAGGATTAAAGAAGAAATCCTCAGTCGGCTTTGCTATCTACATGACATTGGACTGGGCTATCTTACTTTGGATAGGGCGAGTCGAACACTTTCTGGAGGAGAAACACGACGAGCCAATTTGACCATCTGTTTAGGCAACAAACTCACCAATACTCTCTTTGTTCTTGATGAACCAACTATAGGGCTGCATCCCAAAGATTGTTCAAGGCTTATCCAACTGATTCAAAAGCTTAGAAATCAAGGCAACACCGTTGTGGTGGTGGAACATGAAGAGACGGTTATTAAGCATGCCGATTATATTGTAGAACTTGGGCCAGGTAGTGGAGCTGAAGGAGGCCAAGTCATCTATGCCGGAGACCTGAAAGGACTCTGCTCATGCTCTTCTTCCTTAACTGGAGCCTATCTCAGTGGGAAAAAAACAATCCCTATTCCCCAAAAAAGGAGGAAGCCCCAATCTGGTTTTTTAGAAATTCGCAGAGCTACTATCCATAATTTGCAAGAGCTAGATGTGGATATTCCCCTAGGCTTATTTGTCACCATCACAGGGGTTAGTGGCTGTGGTAAAAGCAGTCTTGTTCAAGAGATAATTTCTTACAGCCTCCACAAAATACAAGAGATAAATCCTCCTCCAGGACCATTCCTCACAGACAGAGCCCTAATCAAAGGTTGGGAAAATATAGAAGAAGTTATTGAAATAGATCAATCACCTATTTTCAAAACTCCAAGATCAAATATAGCTCTTTATTTAGGCATCTGGCCTTATGTCAAACAACTTTTTGCTTCAACTGAAGCTGCTCAAATTCAGGGTCTAGAAGAAAGCCATTTTTCGATCAATTCAGGCGAGGGACGCTGTCCAAGATGTCTTGGGCTTGGCTACGAAAAAATAGAGATGCAATTTCTTTCTGACGTTTTTATCCCTTGTTCTGTCTGTAAAGGCAAAAGATTTCAACCCTATATCCTTGCCATTCAGTACCATGGGAAATCCCTCGATCAAATCTTGAGAATGACAGCAAAAGAAGCTTTAATGTTTTTTAATCCGCAGGCTGCCGATAGTTCTCGACAAGCTAACCTTCATAAAAAAATCAGTTCTTTGCTTACTCTTTTAGAAGAAGTCGGGCTTGATTACCTGCAACTTGGTCATCCACTCAATCAGCTTTCTGGAGGAGAATCTCAAAGACTAAAGATTCTAGGAATCCTTTCCGAAAGATTGTTCAACAAGAAAACAAGAAGCCACACAAAGCAGAGACTTATTATTCTAGATGAACCAACAACAGGACTACATATTGATGATGTCAAACGCCTGATCAGCCTTTTACAAAAACTTGTTGATGCAGCGAATACGTTGATTGTTGTTGAACATAACTTGGACCTTATTCTCTCAAGCGACTGGGTGATTGACCTTGGACCTTTAGGAGGAAAGCTGGGAGGGAAAATTATTGCCCAAGGCCCTCCTGAAACTATTGCTGCAGCAAAAGAAAGTTTTACAGGGATCTTTTTGAAAGAAAAGCTTAGGGCAAGCCATTCTTTTCTTCCCACAGCCTCTTCCTTTTTTCCATCAAAATGCCAATCTCTTTTCATTCGCGGAGCCCGTCATCACAATCTAAAGTCCATTTCTCTCGAAATCGAATTAGCCAAAACAACTGTTTTTACCGGAATTAGCGGATCGGGGAAATCGACCTTGGCCTTTGACGTTCTTTTTGCTGAGAGCAGGAGAAGATTTCTAGATTCTCTTTCAGGGTATGCCAGACAATTTATCCAATCTCTTGAAAAACCACAGGTTGACGATATAGAATGTCTGCCTCCATCCATAGCAATTGAACAGAGATCCAACAGACCAGGATCTAAGAGTACCGTTGGTACCCTTTCTGAAATCTATCCCTACCTTAGATTACTTTTTGCCAAAACAGGCATTCCCTTTGATCCTGAAACAAAAGAAGAAGCCATACGGCAAACTCAGGAAGATATATTAGAAGCAATTCGTTTCAGACTCTCCTCTAAAGAAGAATACCGAATTTTAGCTCCTCTGATTAGAGAAAGAAAAGGTATTTATGTTGCGCTTGGGAAATGGGCTCAAAAAAAGGGCTATGCAGGCTTTCGCATAGATGGTCAGTGGTATGATTGCCAGCAATTTCCCAGCCTTTCCCGATTTAAGAATCATACCATTGATCTTTGGATCGGAAATGTCAACGAAACTACTTCATTTGAAGAGTTAAAGAAAAATGTTGCCTTGGCTTTGAGTTTAGGAAAAGAAACGCTCATTTTATGTGATGCGAAAAATCAGAAAGACTATCTTTTTAGTACTAAATTTCACTGCCCTCAAAGTGGGAAAAGCTTCGATGAGCTTGATCCAAGACTATTTTCGTTTCATTCTCCCTTAGGATGGTGTCCAACCTGTCTGGGAAAGGGAACAGTCGGAGAGGAAGAGGACCAGGCAGAGCAACAGCCGATGCTTTGTCCTGACTGTCAAGGGAAAAGACTCAACGCTCTGGCTAGATCAGTGTTTCTTCCCTGGCTATTACAAAATACAAAACCGACCATTGACTTCCTCTGCTCGCTTCCTATAGGGGAGCTAGTTAACTATATGCGCTCTATCGAGTCATCTGTAAAACAAAAAGAGATTGTAGAAAAAATCGTTCCAGAAATTATTAAACGACTCGAATTTATTTGTAACATAGGGCTTTACTATTTAAGTCTGGAGCGATCCTCTCAGTCCTTATCGGCAGGAGAACTGCAGAGAATTTATTTATGTTCCCAACTCGGTTCTAATCTCAAAGGCATCCTTTATATCCTCGATGAACCAACCATCGGACTTCATCCAACCGAGAACCAAAAACTACTCAATAGTCTGGAAGCGCTGAAAACTAAAGGAATACCCTTGTCATCGTCGAACATGATACAGAGACAATGAAAAGAGCGGACAAAATCGTAGATCTAGGTCCTGGAGCTGGATCAGAGGGAGGACAAGTTGTCTTTCAAGGAAATTACCAGGCTCTCCTTCATTCTCAAAACTCTTTGACATCCCAGTACCTCACCAAACCAATGAAGCATCCTTGGATGGGAAGAAAACGAAGAAGCTGCAAGAAGAACACAGCTTGGCTTAAGATTGAAGGGATCTCTTCGAATAATCTTCATGATTTAACAGTGGAAATCCCCCTAGGTCGGCTCGTTGTCATTTGTGGCGTTAGTGGTTCAGGCAAAAGCACATTGCTTAGAGATGGCATTTTTATGGCTGTGAAAGAAGCTATTGGTAAATCACATAGGAGCTCTATAAAAGGCTGCTGGAAGCGTCTGAGTGGAGCCGAAGCCATCAGTTCGGTTTGTTTTGTTGATCAGATGCCCATAGGCAAGAACTCTAGATCAACCCCCATAACCTATTTAGGTTTGTTTGATAGCATTAGGGATCTTTTTTCACAAACCCCACTGGCCCGACAGCGCGGATATACTAAAAGCCGGTTTAGCTATAACTCTAAAGAAGGCCGATGTCCTGATTGTTTAGGCAATGGGACAATTCAGATCAGCATGCCTCTGCTTCCTCTTTTTTACCTTCCTTGCGAGTCTTGTGAAGGCAAAAGGTATAATCCGCAAACCCTTGAAATTTTGTATAAGGGAAAATCAATAGCTGAAGTTCTCCATATGACCGTTGCCGAAGCTTGCCATTTTTTTTCTTCTATCGAAAAACTAAGAAAACCCTTTTCGATCCTCTGTGAAATAGGTCTTTCGTATTTATGTCTTGGTCAGCCTACTCCCACTCTTTCTGGAGGAGAGGCTCAAAGGATTAAACTAGCCAAGGAGCTCATCGCCATGGAGCAAAAGCGCATTCAAAAAATGTTTGAATGGGGCGCCCAGAAAGAACCCAAAATTTTATATCTTTTGGAAGAACCGACTATTGGGCTTCATTTAGCCGATATTGAAAAATTTCTGCATTTATGCCAGAGCTTAGTGGAATATGGACACACGGTTGTGATCATTGAACATCATCCTGATGTTATCGCCGAAGCCGATTATGTCATCGAACTTGGTCCAGGAGCAGGGGAAGAGGGGGGTAAAATCATAGGAACAGGAACGCCTGAAGCCTTAGCGGAAATCCGGCATAGCCCTACAGCTCCTTTTCTCAAAGAAATAGTGGACTACTCCAACCAGCCGTTAAAAAGTGTGAAAAACCAAAAAGAAAATTCCTAAAAAATCGATTTTTAAGCTAAAACATAAGCATGACAACTACTCAATATCTCGCTCGACAACTTCTGGCCCACAAGGTCCTCCATGTATTTGGAGTGCCTGGAGACTATTCGCTAAAAATTCTTGATACATTTATCAAAGAAGGCCTACAGATCATTAATACTTGTGATGAACAAGGAGCTGGTTTTGCTGCGGACGCTTATGCTAGACTCAATGGGCTAAGTGCTGTTTGCATCACTTACTGTGTAGGAGGGCTCAAAGTCACCAATCCAATAGCAGAAGCATATGCGGAAAAATCGCCAGTGCTTGTCATCAGCGGAGCACCAGGCATAAGTGAAAGGAAAAAAGATCCCCTCCTCCATCATAAGGTAAAAGATTTCAACACCCAGTTGAAGGTTTTTGAAGCTTTGACTGTGTTTGCAGCCATTTTAGAAAATCCTCGGGACATTGGTGAGCAGATCCTAAAAGCCATTTGGTTGGCACTTCAATACAAAAGACCCGCCTACTTAGAAATTCCTAGAGATATGGCAAGCGCTGAAATAGCTATTCCAGACGAAATCTCTTTATCGGGAGATTTTCATTCCGATCCAAAGGCTTTGGAGGAAGCTCTAACGGAAGCAAAGCAAATGATAGAAACGGCCACCCAGCCGCTCATTCTGGCAGATGTTGAAATTCAGAGATTTGGCCTACAAAAGGAGCTTGAGCAGCTAACCGAGACAACCGGTATTCCCGTAAGCGCCACTCTGTTGGGCAAATCGGTTATAGCTGAAACCCATCCTCATTATATCGGCGTTTATGAAGGAGCAACAGGAAGCGAAGAGGTATGCGTCTTTTTTGAAAAAAGCGACTGTCTGATCCTCCTGGGAGTGTTCATGACCGACATTACCTTAGGCTCAACACGATCGGTGTTAGATATGGGCAAATGTATCTATGCGACAAGCGAAAAGCTAATGATCCGTCACCATACCTTTGAAGATGTTCGCTTTGAAGACTTCGTCCGGGGCCTTTTGTCTTTAAACATTCGAAAAACACTCCCTCAGAATCTCCCCCATCCTTCCATCCGTTCCATCGATCAGATCGATGAAAATCAAAGAGTATCAGTCAACTCTTTTTTTACAATCGTCAACGCCTTTTTATCTTCTCAAACTGTTGTCATTGCTGATGTTGGCGAGTCGCTTTTTGGTTCCATAGATCTGGTTATCCATGAAAGCACTGAATTCATCAGTCCCGCCTACTATGCTTCTGTTGGATTTTCTATTCCTGCTGCTATAGGAGCAGCATTAGCAAAGCCTCATCTGATTCCTTTTGTGATCTGTGGGGATGGTGCTTTTCAAATGACAGGCATTGAGCTTTCAACTACCTGCCGATATAAGCTCCATCCCATTATCCTGTTGTTGAACAATAGTGGATATTCTACTGAACGGATTTTTCTAGATGGACCGTTCAACGACTTAATGAATTGGAATTATAGCAAAATTACTGAGTTGTTGGGCTGTGGAAGATCTTGCGTGGTAAAAACAAATAGAGAGCTGAAAGAGGCTATTGAAAGAGCCATTGTAAACAGAGATTCCTTCTGGCTTATAGAAGTGGTTATCGATGCCGCTGATCGCTCTATGGCTTTACGAAGAATGGCGCAGCGCATTATGCCCTAAGCAAGAAAAGGTTGGCTGAAATTTCGGCTTTTTTGAAGCATATTTCTATCTAGGATGAAGATATTGATTGTGGAAGATGATCAAAAAGTCCGTAAGCATGTCAAAGGAGCCTTGCAAGCTGAAGGGTATAGTGTTGAGGAATGTGAAGATGGGGAAGAGGCCCAATGGCTTTTAGAAAATTACTCTTATGATTTAGCAATCCTTGATTTGATGTTGCCGGAAAAGGATGGCATTGGCATTGTGAAGCAGATTCGTCGAAAAGGGATCTCTCTTCCCATTCTTTTTTTATCTGGCAGAGCTGAAGTTAGCGACCGCGTCCATGGTTTGGATGCGGGAGCAGATGATTATTTAACCAAACCTTTTTCAACGCTAGAACTGCTTGCCAGGGTTCGGGCTCTTTTGCGCAGACGTTCTCCTATTACTCCTTCGGTACTCAAATTCGAAGATCTGGAGATGGATCTTACCCGTAGAACGGTTTCTCGTGCAGGCCAGAGCATCGAACTGACTAATAGAGAGTTTGAGCTCTTACGGCTTTTACTCGAATCAGCTCCAAACCCTGTTAATAAAGCCGTCATCACCGAAAAAATTTGGGATAGATGTTTTGATTCAGAAACTGCTTTAGTAAATGTCCATATCAATCATTTAAGACAAAAAATTCATTTGCCAGGCTTGCCTCCCCTGCTCCATACGATTAGAGGAGTTGGTTTTATTTTAAAACATCCAACCGATAAATGAAATGTTAAGACGCTGGCATCTTTTTACTGTTGTTTTTTCTTTCATTTTTCTTTTCTTATCCGCTATTTTCCATTGGATCGCTGCCGCAAAAGAAGCCAGGTTCCTTCAATCCAAAGAACATCGAAGAGAATTAGTCCGCTGGGAAGCCTCATATGCTTTAGCAATGGTTGTCAGTTTTGGGGTTGCAGGCTATGCTCTTGCAAAATTGTTGAGTAAACCAATTGAACAGCTGCGTTCTGATCTCGAGCTTATTGACCCCCATAACCCATGGCAAAGAATTAAAGCCGATCGTTATCCCGAAGAATTTTTACCTCTTGTCAATGAAATCAACAAGCTGCTTTCTAAAATACAAAAGGTTGTTGAAGAGTCTGGAAAAGAAGCTGCTGAACTAGTTCATGAGCTGCGGGTACCGCTGACACTTGCAAAAATCCGATTAGAAAAATCATTGGAAAAAATGGATCCTGAAATTGCTGAAGCGATTGAGTCTGAATTGGAGCGGTTGCAACAGCATATGGAAAGAGCCATCCTTTTAACTAAAGCAGAAAAAGGGAATCTGACCATCCATTGGGAAAAAATGGAACTTGAGAAAACTACAGAAATCATTATCGAAGGCTTTAGACTTCTTTGTGAAAACGAAGGCCGTCACATATATGTGGAAAAAGAAGCCGGAATCTCCATTGAAGCCGATCCATCCTATCTCAAACAGATTCTTTATAACTTAATGGCCAATGCTATGAAGCATGGCTTTGGAGACATTACTATACGAATGAAAAAAATAGGGGTGAACAGCGCCCAACTCTATGTTTTCAACAGAATCAAGCCAACAAAGACAAGGCCTGGCAATTTAGGACTTGGGAAAAGAATTATTCAAGCACTCGTATCAGTTCATGGTAACATGACGATCCGCTACAAACAGCTAAATTCTCTATATTGTGCCAAGCTTTCCATTTATCCGAGAATAACCAAAACCTAATCTATCT
This sequence comes from Methylacidiphilum sp. Yel, assembly GCF_004421185.1. Lineage (GTDB taxonomy): Bacteria > Verrucomicrobiota > Verrucomicrobiia > Methylacidiphilales > Methylacidiphilaceae > Methylacidiphilum. The sequence goes on from NZ_LXQB01000033.1 coordinate 49,690, forward strand.
GTTGGCAACTATTTTCAACCCTACCAAGTCCATAGTTCATACCGGCAGAAGGGCTAGAAATAGCAGTACCATACCAATGCCATGGCCCCAAACAAACCCAGCTACCCTTTATTCCCGTTGCTAATCTCTTTAGGCTAGTCTAATATTTTTTTGCTCCCTATCCTATAACTTTAAGAAAAATTAAACTACGATTTTCGCTAAATTAAACTTCTAGAGATTAATTTGTTCTTACAGAAATTCTTCCTAAGGTCGAAGGAAAGAAAAAGAAATTAATAGGAGAAAGGGGGTGTCAAATGATAAAAGTACTATGGAAAAATCAGAGCAAAACATACTTTACTGCAGAGCCTTCTGTAGCACACGAGGAGCATGGCTTGTTTTCAGATGCGATTGAAAAATGTCAAAATTTTACCAATAAAATTCAGATAGATTCTGAAGTTTGGGGATGGATACTTTCGGTCAGTTTCCACGCCATCCTACTTTTTGGGCTTGGATTATCTCTTAGTCCTAAATCAAATTCGAATCCACCTGCGCTGCCCCCATCCATGATAGAACTTGTCCCTTCGCCAGAACCACAACAACTTCAACCAAAAACCGAATCCCCAAAGCAACCCATCATTCATCCTGATGACATGGTAAAGGCAGTTGTCCAAAAACCAAAGGCTCAGCCATTAAAAAAACCAGCACCCAGACCTCCACAGCCTGTTTCTCAGCGTGTCACTGCTATGGCCATGCCGGATTATCTCAAAAATCCTCCGCCTATTTATCCTGAAGAAGCCCGGAAAAAAGGAGAACAAGGAATGGTTTATATTTGGGTGAAGATATCTCCTGCAGGTACCGTTTCCTCTCTGAGCATCTATAGGAGTTCAGGATTCCATGATCTTGACTCCGCAGCTATGGATGCTGTCAAAAGATGGAGATTTCATCCGGCAATGTCTGGGAATGTCCCTGTGGAATCTCAGGCAGTTGTCCCTGTCCAGTTCCGCTTGACTAAGTAACCGGTGTTCTGCCAGTTCACGAGTAGGAGGATGGGAATTTTAGTTCAGTAGATTGTTTTTCATAAAAAAAAGCTTTCAAGAGAATAACGAAGCGCAGGCAGCGGATAAAAAAGGTTATTCTTGAAATTTATCTGTCATCTCAATGAAATGCCTTAGGCAATTTTACTTCGATCCATGTTATGGTTTATCTAAAAGAAATAAACCCTTTTGCCCTTAGTGTTTTTTTGTTTGTCACATTCTTTTTTTCGCTCAATCTTTTTTCTCAACCTGCAAAAGAATTACCACTTCCTAACACTCAAGGAGAACCCTCTGCTGAAGAATCCCAACTTCCTTCGACTGGTCAGCCTTCTACAGAGCAACTTCCCCCACAAGAATCCACCGAGCCTTCTCCCGAAAATCAACCCCCTACAGAAGGAGCTCACCCAGAGGAGACTTCTCCTACTTCCCCCCCTGAAACAGCTCCAACTGTTCCGCCTTCTGGGCCAGAGGCAAAGCTTCCACCTAATCTACCAATCCTTTTGCCAATAAGCGTCACAGCGCAAGAAGAATTACCCGAAGAAGAAAATGTTGTTTCTACTAATGAGGAAACAGGTGTTCTTGGACCTGCCATGAAAATCATCGAAACACCAAGAACGGTGCAAGTGGTTACAAGGCAAGAAATGAATACCATTAATGCACAGTCAGTAAATGATCTAGCCGCTTTTACTCCTGGAGTTAACCCTACTCAAATGACCGGTAGCCCTGTGGCTGAACCTGTCATCCGAGGATTACCCGCCACAACATACAGAAATGGCATGCTTGTTGGTTTTAGCCAATCTGCACAATGGGGGCCGCTTATGAACATGAATGCGTACGATAATTTAGATGTCGTTACAGGACCAGTCAGCATCGTGTATGGTCCTCAGGAGCTTGCGGGAGGATTTGCCAATGAGGTGACCAAACAACCCTATTTCGACAAATTCAGAGGCAACGCCAGTTACACCGTTGGCATGTATTCAACCAATATGTGGAATATCGATCTAGGAGGTCCTGTGATAAAGGATAAGCTTGCTTATCGGTTCGATTATTTCGGTCAAGATGGCTATGCCCCTTACAATTACTATGATGGAGCTTATCTTCAAAGACAGTGTTTCTATCTGAATATTGGAGCCAAACCTTACGAAAATTTATCCATTGATTTTAATACCGAACTGGACCTAAATCATTTAAATACTGTTGCTGGCCTGGATAGACCCACCCAATCCTTGATCGATAATGATCTCTATCAAACTGGAACGTGGGCTGGTTGGTATGGACCTCCTGGGGTCTTCCATCCTGGTCCTGGTACTGCTCCTCCTGGGGCTGGCTATGCGGTAGATTGGGGACCTTTAGTTCCGATAAGCAGAAGGACAAATCTATTTGCCAACCCAGAAAATACAACAAATCAAACCTATTATGTAGCTCAAGCGATTGAAAATCTCAAGATTAACGACAATCTTTCTGTTGTAAATAACTCCCTTTTCGAATATTTCAGCACGCTGATCGATCAAGCCATTCCATCAACATTTTGGGCGGTACTTCCCTCTGGTTATGATTTTGATGATAGACTGGAACTAAGAGCCCAGTTTGATACACTTCCTGGAAATAAAGAAACGGATAGCTTAAAAGAAACAGCAGAAGAATCTACTAAAGCCCATTCGCTTCTTTTGCATCATATGATAGACGCAGGCATTGAGTTTAGATATTTTTCAGACACCGAATACTCTGGTGTATGGCATTCACCTATTAATATCTGGAATTTGACTCAACCGCTGACATACAGTGATTTCAGCCCCATTGTTTCTTTTGCAGCAGCTACTAGTCCTCTTTTCCAAAACCCCTATCTTACCGACATTCCAATTCCTGGATATCCAGGAATGTACTATAATGTTTTTAACTATTTCTCCACAGCTGATACCTTTTCTACCCTTTCCCCGTT